>JAEZIF010000179.1 GCA_023416135.1 Pseudomonadota bacterium | reverse complement strand
CGAGCTCGAACCGCTCCACCGTCTTCATGGCCACCGCATAGACCATTTGCTGATGGAATTGCGGATTGCCTTCCGTTGGGGTGAGCCCCTGTCGCGCCAACATGTTCGGATGGTTCAGGTCGACGGGCGCATAGGCGCAATCGCTCGGCGGATCGACGTCGACGACCTCGAAGTATTCGCCGACGGGACCCGCCTTCAGGTCGGCTTCCCAGCGCACTTTCAGGATCGCTTCGTTGAGCTCGATGGCCTCGAGGCGCGTGGCGACGATGGGATCGAAAGCATACACCCTGAGCGGTCGATGAGGAGGCGCGGGCACTGCGGGTGACATGGCGCTCGGCGGGACGGCCTGCGGGCCCGGCTCCGATGCCGGCTCTTCCTGCGCTTCGACCTGATCGATGACGTCGGGAGATGCGGTTTCGCCGGATGCCGTCGGCGGTACCGGCTGGCCGCCCAAGCCCAGCTTTTGCGAGACGATGCGCTTCAGGACTGTCGATGCGCCGGGGTGGTCGGCAAGGGCTTCGAGAATACGTTTCGTCCTGTCGGAGTTCTGCGACATGACCTCGTCGGTATCCGCGTCGGCCAACAGCTGTTCGATATCCCGGGACTGCTGGCTGAGCTGCAACGCTTCCAGTTCGAGCATCCTCTGTCGGGGGCTGAGCTCGCCCTGCACCCCGATACCCGTCAGCACCTTGAACAGGCCAAAGCTGGCGCTGTCTTCCTTCTGCTTGACGAGCGTCGCCGGCGCCGAGGGGCCATGCGCGAGAGCGTCGTTGGCGCGCAGGACGCCCCGGCCCAGGCGCCGGGCGAGCTCGCCCTGGGCCGGCTGTGCGGAGTCGAACAGCGCCTTTCGAGCGGCTTCCACGCGTTGCCAGCCGGAATGGCCTGCGAGCCCGGCGCTGTGCCTCTGCATCCACAAGGCGGCGGCGGCGGCAATCTGAGGCGTTGCGGCCGACGTTCCTCCACCATCCCAGTCGACGATGTGCGGACAGCCGAACTTCGCCCAAGGTACATTGGGCGTGTAGGCCGCCATCGACGTCGCCTCTTTGCTCCTGGGCCCGTAGCAGCCGGCCATCTTGAGCGGCGGCAGGTCGGCATAGGCCCGACCATCGGCCATCACTCCGCACGCTGCGACGACTCGATTGAAGCGGGCCGGATAGACCGTGTAGCGCGTCGGCACGTGCCCGAAATTGTTGCCGGCGGCGGTGACGACGAAGATCCCACGCTCGTACAAGGCGTTCACTGCGTCTGCCCACGCCGCCGATGCGACGCCGCCCATGCTCATCGTGACCACGTGCACCCGGGTGCTCGGGTCGTCCCAAAGGCCGTGCACGTAATCGAACGCCCGCGCGATGGCGCTGTTGCGGAAGAGAACGACCCAGTTGGCGACGCGTATGGGCACGATCTCGCAATGGGGAGCGCCGCCGATGAACTGATCGTCCGCGCCGAACTTGTTGCCGGCCAGGATCCCGATGGTGCCCGCGCCGTGCCCGAACATCGGATTGATCAGGGCCGTCGGCCGGTCCGTCGCGTCGTGCGGGGCGCCGTCGTCGGCGAAGTTGCGCTGCAGGGCTTCGTTTATGTGCAGGGGACGGGTGTCGTGCCGGGGGTCGAATCCGGTGTCGAGATGCGCGATCCGAACGCGCTCGCTGGCGGGGACCGGCCCCACGGTGTGGGTGGCGTCGCCCAGTTGCGAGTAGAGCTTTCCCGTGAACCAGGTGTCGTAGGGGCCAAGGGCGTAAGTGTCGCCGTCCTGCGGTTCGCCCTCCGTGCCGCATTCGCCGGTTATCCCGAATGCCTGGCGCTGCTGGTCCGTCCACAGCCAGCGTTGCTCCAGGTCCGGTTCGGCGAATTCAATGCCGGCGTCCAGGCCGAAGCCGTCCCGCACGGCTCGATGGCAGGCGTCCCAGGGAGACCGGCCCTCGAGGTCGGCGACTGCCAACTGCCAGGTCGCAGTCGAAGCCAGGGTGAGCTCAGAGCGCGGCTGGATGCTCTCGAAGAGGGGGGACAGCTGCACCGGCGCCGTCTCTCCATCGAGCGAAAGTGCGGCGGCGCCGCTACTGGCGGACGTACGCACCAGCAATCTCAGTCTGCTGTCAGCCATGACAGTCCCCCCGCGAGACGCATGCCTCAAACGAAAGTATGCTATGGAAACAGCTTACATACAAACCTTTGACCGCTTCGCTATGCGCCGCTCGGCTACTACGATGGGGGCGCGACGCCCTTCTTCGCCCTTCAGGCCGACCAGCGCGTGAGCGACTGCCTGCATGTGCCAAATCGCTGAAGGACCCGCGACAGGCCTGCCTGCCGGCTGATCGTCGCCGTGCATGGCACCGGCCGCACCGCGACGGCCTATCGTGACGGCTTCGCCGACCTTGCCGAGCGCACGGGGATCAATCGTGCTCGCGCCGCTTTTCGCCTACGAAGCGCTGCGTCGCCCGTTCGCGAGCCCGCCTCCGGTGCTGTCGTGAGCGAGCCTCGGGTCACCGCTGGTCGGCCATGTCGACGAGATCGAGGCAAGCTGGCGGCGCGCCTGGGCAGCCGATGTCGTCGCCGTCGATCCCGCGGTCGGCGCGCCCTGATCGCGGCGGCAAGGCGCTGATCCCCTCGACGGTCAAGAAGGGCGGACCAGGCGCGACGATCGACGTGCCGCTGCACGGCAAGGACGATGAGTGGGATTTCGCCCTGCTCGATGCGATCGAAGCCTCGGTCGGCGGCGCGCCCGGCGAGCGCGAGATCGTCGTCGTGGTGGCACTTGCCTGTGGCGGGCGCACCCGGGCACGGATCGTCCGGGCGGGCTGACGTGCGGCGGCTGGAAGGCAGCTGGACAGTGTACTGTGGTTATTGTACTATAACGCGGGTACATTCTCTTCGGAGCTGCCATGTCGAGCCATCGCAAGCGATCTCCTGGCGTCGGGCGAGGGGCGGGCCCTGCCGAATCGCCTGTCATCCCGGCCGAGCCGACGCCGTCGCTGCCGGGCGATCCCGGCCCGCCGCGCCGTCCGACCCGCGCCCGTCTGCAGACCTACTTCCTGCGCCGCCTGGGACTGTCGGGATCGGTGGCCGAGGCGGCCGCCCGTGCCGGCGTCACGGCGCGGACCGTGCAGCGCTGGCGCGCCGCCAACCCGGCCTTCGCGCGCCGCTATGACACCGTGCTCTCCACCCGCCTGCAGATCCTGGAGGATCGCGCCATGCGCCGCGCCCTCGGCGCCGATCGCCAGCCGGTCTTCCATGGCGGCAAGCAGGTCGCTTCGGTGGAGCGCCACAACGACAGCATGCTGATGCGCCTGCTGGCGCGGTTCGACCGCCTGCGCGATCGCCAGGCGCGGGCGAGCGAGCCCTCAGGCCGGGCGACGGGCGATCTCGAGATTGCCCTGCTCGAAGCGGATGGGGAGATCGCGCGGCTTCAGGCCCGGCTGGAGGACAAGACGAAATGATCGTCCCGCGCGTCGCGATTCAGGCGACAGCGGCGCAGGCGCCGAGCAATCGATTCGGCGAGGTGGATCAAGGCGTTGGTGATCGATACCGCCCTGCGGCGCGACATCGATCCGGGTTTCTCGGATGTCGCATTTTATGCGACACAGCACGCGACACTTCTGGAGGACGCTCTCATGGCATCGCCGCTATTCGACCTGACGGGCAAGGTCGCCGTCGTCACCGGCTCGAGCAAGGGCATCGGCAAGTCGATCGCCCTGCACCTGGCCCTGCAGGGCGCCAGGGTCGTGGTGTCATCGCGCAAGAAGCCGGCCTGCGATGAGGCCGCCGCCGAGATCCGCAAGGCGGGCGGCGAGGCCATCGTCATTCCCTGCAACATCTCCGACAAGGCGCAGTGCGAGAACCTGATCGCGGAGACCAGGAAGCAGCTGGGCCCGGTCGATGTGCTGGTGCTGAACGCGGCCACCAACCCCTATTACGGGTCGACCGACAAGATGTCGGACGAGGTCTTCACCAAGATCATGCAGAACAACATCCTCTCCAACATCTGGCTGATCAACCTCTGCGCTCCCGACATGAAGGCCAAGAAGGACGGTTCGGTGATCATCGTGTCGTCGATCGGCGGCGTGCGGGCGAGCACGGTGATCGGCGCGTACTGCATCTCCAAGGCGGCCGACATGCAGCTCGCCCGCAATCTTGCGGCAGAGCTCGGGCCCGACAACATCCGCGTCAACACCATCGCCCCCGGCCTGGTGCGCACCGACTTCGCCCGCGCGTTGTGGGAGGACCCGGCATATCTCGAAAAGCGCCTGCAGACCGCGCCGCTGCGCCGCATCGGCGAGCCCGACGATATCGGTGGCATCGCCGTCATGCTGGCCGGCAAGGCCGGTGCCTTCATCACCGGTCAGACCATCATTGCCGACGCGGGCGTGACGATCGGTAGTTAGGCGTGATCCCCCGGCCTTCGGCCCTGGGGACGGGCGCTGCGCTCAGGAGGACGATTTGCGGAAAGTGACGACCAGCACATCGCGATACGCCGGCTGCGCCGGGTTCTCCGGCTCGACCGGAGTGACGCCGTGATAGCAGCGCCCATCGTCGACCAGGGCGGAGTCGAGCGGGTCGGTGAGGGTGAAGCTGCCCAGCGTGCGCTTGTCGAGGTCGTGCACCGTCGTCGTGCCGCTCTGGATGTTGCGGCGGTTGACCAGCAGCACCAGCACGTAGTCGACGCCGTCGCGATGCATGCCCTCGGGCGTGGGCTTGCCGTGCTCTCCCTGGCGCGCCTCGATGCGGAACTGGTGGACCTCGACGTGCCAGCGCGTGGTCTCGGGCGCCAGCCGCCCGAACAGCGCGCGGCAGTATTCCAGGATGGTACGCATGCTGGCGCCGTCGCCGATCTCCTCGGTGATCGGCTTGAACCAGCGCTCGATGCCGCCGTTCAGATGATTGTAGTCCACGGTCTGGAAGTGCGGTTGGTGGGCCCCGCGCAGGATCGGTCCCTGGCGGCCGGCGGCCCAGACGCCGAAGCGACGGCGGCGGTAACGGCCGCCATCGGCCATGTAGGTGTCGACCTCGAGATCGTTCCAGCTTTCGGCAAAGGCCGGCCAGTCGGCCAGGGTGCCGAAGCGGGCCAACGCATTGCGCATGTCCGATGCCTCGACGAAGGCGTAGCCCGCGCGGGCGATGCCGTCGCGAATGCCTGTGGCGTTCTGCAGGCCGGTTCCGATCTCGCTCATGAGGTGAAGGCTACCATCCCGTTACACTGCCGGCATATGATCTAAAGTCTGGGCCGACCCGGAGAAAACGATGCCATACGCCACCACCGACGATCGCGTGAAGCTCTGGTACGAGGAGACCGGGGCAGGGCAACCCATCGTCTTCGTGCACGAATTCGCGGCCGACCACCGCTCGTGGGAGCCGCAGATGCGGCACTTCGGCCAGCGCTACCGCTGCATCACCTATGGTGCGCGCGGCTATCCGCCGTCGGACGTACCGGAAAAGCCCGAGAGCTACTCCCAGAACCGCGCCACCGACGACATCGCGGCGGTCATGGACCATCTCAGGCTCGACAAGGCGCATGTCGTGGGCCTCTCGATGGGCGGCTTCGCCACCCTGCATTTCGGCTTCCGCCATCCCCAACGCGCGCTGTCGCTCACCGTTGCCGGCTGCGGCTACGGCGCGGAGAAGGACCAGCAGGCGAGGTTCCGGTCCGAGGTCGAGACCGTGGCCAAGGCCCTCAAGGACGAGGGCATGGCGAAGTTCGCCGAGAAATACGCCTACGGCCCGACGCGCGTGCAGTTCGAGAACAAGGATCCGCGCGGCTTCGCCCAGTTCAAGAAGGAGCTGGCCGAGCACTCCGCGCTGGGGTCGGCCAACACCCAGATCGGCGTGCAAGGCCAGCGCCCCTCGCTCTACGACCTACTGGACAAGATGCGGGCGCTCACCATCCCGACCCTGATCCTGACCGGCGACGAGGACTGGCCGTGCCTGACGCCCTCGATCCTGATGAAGCGCGAGATCCCGTCGGCGGCGCTCGCGGTGATGCCCAACTGCGGCCATACCATCAACATCGAGGATCCCGACCAGTTCAACCGCCTGGTCGGCGATTTCATCGGCCAGGTCGAGGCCGGCCGCTGGCCCAAGCGCGACCCGCGTGCGGTCAGCGCGTCGATCACGGGGATGAGGTAACGGTAGCTGTTCCGGGAGCCTAAAGCATGATGGGTCCAGGTGGAATCACCTGGACCCATCATGCCCCGTGAAACATGCACCACCCGGGCGCGCGAATGAGATCAGGTGGAACCG
>JAEZIF010000135.1 GCA_023416135.1 Pseudomonadota bacterium | reverse complement strand
TGTCGACGTCGGCCGCCGAGGCGATGCCGATCATCGCCATCTCGCAGCCGAGGTTGGCGATCATGGCGCACATGCGCTGGGCGATGAAGCCGGGCGAATCCTTGATCAGCGTCACCTTGGCGCCGGTGCGCGCCAGGATGGCGGCCGCCGCGTCGCGCACCAGGTCGTCGGCGCCGGGCGCGGTCATGATGGTGAGGCGTTTGGCGATGTCGCCCGTGAGGTCGATTGCCACGGTACGCCGGGGATCGAGGCCGCGCTCCACCACCGTCGTGGTGCAGTCCTTGCCGACCGGCGCGACCAGGATCGGACTCCTGCCGTCGTCGGCGCCCAGCGCCTGGGCGCCCGCCGCCATCACCAGGCCGACCAGCTTCTCGTTGTGGCTGTCCATCACGACGACGCGCGTCGCCGGCACGACCGACGGCAGGTGATCGGCGCCGGGATCGATCTTGGCACCCTTGGCGTCGTAGCCGTACCAGCCGCCGCCGGTCTTGCGGCCGAGCCGGCCCGCCGCATAGAGGCTCTCGTGATAGGGACTGGGCGTCATGCGGCGGTCGTGGAAGAAGCCTTCGTAGATGATCTTGCGCGCCGGGAAGTTCACGTCGATGCCGGTGAGGTCCATCAGCTCGAACGGACCCATGCGGAAGCCGCAGCTGTCGCGCATGACGGCGTCGACCTGCGACGGCGTGGCCCTGCCCTCCTGCATGATGCGCAGTCCCTCGGTGCCGATCGCCGTGCCGCCGAGGTTGACCAGGAAGCCCGGCGTATCGCCCACCACCACGGGCACGCGGGTCTGGCGTTTGCCCAGCGCCACCATGGCGTCGGTCACCCATTGCGCGGTGTCGGCGGCGCGGATCACCTCCACCAGCTTCATCAGGGGCACGGGATTGAAGTAGTGCATGCCGCAGACGCGCTCGCGATGCTTCAGCGAACGGGCGATCGAGGCGATGCGGATCGACGACGTGTTGGAAGCGAGGATCGTCTCGGGCGAGACCACGGCTTCCAGCTCGCCGAACAGCTTCTGCTTGACCTCGAGGTTCTCGAACACGGCTTCGACGATCACCTGGCAGCTCTTGAGATCGTCGAGCTTGTCGGCGACCGCGAGATTGGCGTCGGCCTTGGCGAGATCGGCGTCGGTCACCCGGCCCTTGGCGACGAGGCCCTTCAGCGTCTCCAGGATCGCGGCCTTGGCCTTCGCCGCCCCGCCGGCGGCGGCGTCGAACATGACGGCTTTCATACCACCTTGCGCCGTCACCTGGGCAATGCCGCGCCCCATGGCGCCGGTTCCGACCACGCCCACGACCAGGTCGGGGCGGTTCACATCGAGAGCCATTTGCTTTCCCTCTGTCTATTTCTTCTTCGCCGCCTTGCGCCGTTGCGTCCGAAATTGCCGTTTGGCTTCGGACATCCCCTTGCGTCGATCAGCAGCATCCAGTCGGTCCAGTATAGCGAGCCCGCGCTCGGGCTTGCCACGGGCTGCCAGGAGCCTGAACCGCACCTCGGCATCATGCGCCGACAGCGTTGCCGTTGCCATTTCCTCAATGAGCTTGTTGATGCTGACGCCACGGGTCCGCGCCAGATCGCGAAGGCGCGCGTGCGTGGCGTCGGGCATGCGGATAGTCAGGGTGGACATGGATGATCCTTCAAGAAGGCTACCGGGGTGAGAATGCGCAACGACGGAAACAGCAACTCACCCGCTGTCAGGTCTCGAACATTGTACGTGACGATCGCCATCGCGCCGCCGGCAACAGCCAGTTCGACGAGATGGTTGTCTGTTTCATCCCGCAAATTCGGCCGCCACAAGTAGTAGAATTTACCCATCGTCCGACTGCAGCAATGGCAGCCAAGAGTTCGCGGCGGTCGCCATCGCTTGCCAGTCTCTCAGGAAGACGAGGACTAAGAGCGGCATATTCGAACTCGGCAAGGAGCGCGGGCCCGAAAAGAGGTTCGTATGCTCGCGTCAGACACCCACGAATGACTTGCCTGGCCGCACCGCCCCTGAACGTAACGCCGCTACGAAAACATTCGTGTCGATCACAACAGGGATCACAGTGACAGCATATTTGCTGTCACCGTAGCCCACAACCAACCATCGGTTTAGCTTTTCCCAGGATACCCCGCCGTCTTCAGCCCGCCGGTGATCTCGTCGAGGGTTGCCGGGTCCTCGATGGTCGCCGGCATCTTCCAGGGTTCGCCGTCGGCGATCTTCTGCATGGTGCCGCGCAGGATCTTGCCCGAACGCGTCTTGGGCAGGCGGGGCACGACGACGGCGGACTTGAAGAAGGCGACGGGGCCGATGCGATCGCGCACGAGCTGGACGACTTCGCGCACGGTGTCCTCCTTCGGCCGGTCGACGCCGGCCTTCAGCACCAGGAAGCCGAACGGCACCTGGCCCTTCAGCTCGTCGGCAACACCGATCACCGCGCATTCGGCGACGTCGTTGTGGCTGCCCAAGACTTCCTCGATCTGGCCGGTCGACAGGCGATGGCCGGCGACGTTGATCACGTCGTCGACGCGCGTCATCACCGAGACATACCCGTCCTGGTCGATGAAGCCGGCGTCGCCCGTCTTGTAGTAGCCGGGATAGTCCGCGAGATAGGCCTGCCGGAAGCGCTCGTCGGCGTTCCACACGGTCGGGAAGGTACCCGGCGGCAGCGGCAGCTTGGCCGCGAGCGCGCCGACCTCACCCTGTCTGGCGACAGGCTTGCCCTGCTCGTCCAGCACCTGCAGGTTCCAGCCCGGCGCCGGCACCGAGCAGGAGCCCGGCTTGATCGGCATCGGGTCGAGCCCGACGAAGTTGCCGCAGATCGCCCAGCCGGTCTCGGTCTGCCACCAGTGATCGACCACCGGCACACCCAGCATCTTCTGCGCCCATTCGATGGTCGGCGGATCGCCGCGCTCCCCCGCCAGGAACAGCGTGCGGAACTTCGAGAGGTCGTACTGCTTGATCAGCTTGCCGTCGGGGTCTTCCTTCCTGATGGCGCGGAACGCCGTCGGCGCGGTGAACAGCGCCACCGCCTTGTGTTCGGAGATCACGCGCCAGAAGGCGCCGGCGTCGGGCGTGCCGACCGGCTTGCCCTCGTAGAGGATCGTGGTCGCACCGTGGATCAGCGGCCCGTAGACGATGTAGCTGTGGCCCACGACCCAGCCCACGTCCGAGGCGCACCACCAGATCTCGCCGGGGTTGACGCCGTAGAGGTACTGCATCGACCAGGCGAGCGCCACGGCATGGCCGCCGTTGTCGCGCACCACGCCCTTGGGCTGGCCGGTCGTGCCCGACGTATAGAGCACATAAAGCGGATCGGTGGCGAGCACGGGCACGCAAGGCACATCCCGATCGTCAGCCTTGGCAGCAGCCACCGCACTCGCATAATCGATGTCGCGCCCGGGGATGATATCGCAGGCGAGCTGCGGGCGCTGCAGGATCACAC
>JAEZIF010000097.1 GCA_023416135.1 Pseudomonadota bacterium | reverse complement strand
TGGCGATCACGCCGCCGAGCTTGTCCGGCACGGCGCGCAGGATCGCGTAGAACGGCAGGAAGTACCATTCCGGCACGATGTGCTCGGGCGTCACCAGCGGGTTGGCCGGGATGTAGTTGTCGGGATGACCCATGTAGTCGGGCGCGAAGAAGGTGAAGCCGGCGTAGATGATCAGGAAGACCATCACGCCGAAGCCGTCCTTCATCGTGTAGTACGGATGGAACGGCACGGTGTCCTGGGGTCCGCGCGGATCGATGCCGAGCGGATTGTTCGAGCCGTGCACGTGCAGCGCAATGACGTGCAGCGCCACCACCGCGACGATGACGAACGGCAGCAGATAGTGCAGGGCGAAGAAGCGATTGAGCGTCGGGTTGTCGACGGCGAAGCCACCCCACAACCAAGTCACGATCGAATCGCCGACCACCGGGATGGCCGAGAACAGATTGGTGATGACGGTGGCGCCCCAGAAGCTCATCTGGCCCCACGGCAGCACGTAGCCCATGAAGGCCGTCGCCATCATCAGCAGAAAGATGATGACGCCCAGGATCCACAGCAGCTCGCGCGGCGCCTTGTAGGAGCCGTAGTACATGCCGCGAAAGATGTGGATGTAGACGGCGATGAAGAAGAACGAGGCGCCGTTCATGTGCAGGTCGCGGATCAGCCAGCCCTGCGGTACGTCGCGGTCGATGCGCTCGACCGAGTCGAAGGCCATCAACACATGCGGGGTGTAGTTGGTCGCCAGCACCACGCCCGTGGCGATCATCAGCACCAGCATCACCGTCGCGATCGCGCCGAAGTTCCAGAAATAGTTGAAGTTCCGGGGCGTCGGGAAGGTGTGATACTCCTTCTCGAGGTACGAGAAGACCGGCAGGCGGTGATCGATCCAGGCGATCACCTTGTTGTTGAAGACCGGCGGCGTGCCGTGGGACGAGGCCATTCTGCTAGCTCCTGGGCGGGCGACCGCTGACGATCAGCCGATACGGACGAGGGTGTCGGACGTGAAGAGATAGTCCGGAACGACGAGGTTCTTGGGCGCCGGCCCTTTGCGGATGCGACCCGACGTGTCGTAGGCCGAGCCGTGGCAGGGACAGTACCAGCCGTCGTAAGGACCCTTGTCCTGGCCTGGCTTGTTGCCGAGCGGCACGCAGCCGAGATGGGTGCAGATGCCGATCATGATCAGCCACTCGGGCCGCACCTTCTTGGCGGTGTCGGTGACGCGCGAATTGTCGGTCTGCGGATCGGGCAGCTCGGACATCGGCACGGCCTCGGCCGCCTTGATGTCCTCCGGCGTGCGGTGACGGATGAACACCGGCTTGCCGCGCCATTTCACGGTGATGGCCTGGCCGACCTGGATCGGCTGGACATTCACCTCGATCGACGACAGCGCCAGCGTATCGGCGGCCGGATTGAGATTGTTGATGAAGGGCCAGGCGGTCGCGGCGATGCCGACAGCGCCTAAGGCGCCAGTTGCGACCATGAGGAAGTCGCGCCGGGTAGGATCGCCATGCCCACCGGTCGGAACAGTTGATGCAGCCATTTGCTTTCTCTTTCCGCCCCCCCGAGGAGATGGGGTCTTTAGACCGCAAAAGGGCCTTATGTTTCAAGGCTCTGTTGGTCGCAGGCCCAAGCGCAACGAGAACCGGGGGCGTTCTGCGACAGCGCGCCGCACGGCTCGCGGCAGCCGCTTCCGCGACGCGGACGCGGCGAGAACAACAGCCCGAACAACGGGTAGAACGGAAGCCATGCGCCTGGCCCTCTTCGAACCCGACATCCCCCAGAACCTCGGGGCCTTCATCCGACTTTCGGCCTGCCTGAAAGTATCCCTCGACGTGATCGAGCCCTGCGGCTTCCCGGTCGACGACAAGCGTATCCGCCGCGCCGCCATGGACTACTACGACCTGGCAAGCATCAGCCGGCACGCCTCCTGGGCCGCCTTCAAGCGCGACCGGCCGGCGGGACGGCTGGTCCTGCTGACGACCAAGGGAGCGACCGATTTCCCCGGCACCGCGTTTCGTGCCGACGACACCCTGCTGTTCGGCCGCGAGAGCGCCGGCGTGCCGGACGAAGTGCACCAGACCGCGGATGTGCGACTGCGTATCCCGCTGCAGAAGGGCGCACGCTCGCTCAATGTCGCGCTGGCCGCCGCCATGGTAGTGAGCGAGGCCCTGCGCCAGACCTCGGGATTCGATGCGCTCTCCGACTAAAAATCCGACCCCGCTGCCCGACGCCTCCACCGTGCAGCATCGCAAGGACGAGGCGCGCGCCTGGTTCGAGAGCCTGCGCGATCGCATCTGCGCCGCCTTCGAGAAGATCGAGGACGAGCTTTCAGGCACGCACAGCGAGCTGCCGCCAGGCCGCTTCGAGCGCAAGGCGTGGCGCCGCGAAACCCATCCCAACGAGGATCGCGGCGGCGGCGTGATGTCACTCATGCGCGGCCGCGTGTTCGAGAAGGTGGGCGTCAACGTCTCGACGGTGTTCGGCGAGTTCAGCCCGGAATTCCGCAAACAGATCCCGGGCGCCGCCGAGGATCCGCGCTTCTACGCCACCGGCATCTCGCTGGTGGCGCACATGCGTTCGCCCAAGGTGCCGGCGGTGCACATGAACACGCGCCACATCGTGACCACGCGCGCCTGGTTCGGCGGCGGCGCCGATCTCACGCCGATGGCGCCGCACCAGCCCGACACCGACGCCTTTCACGGAGCGCTCGAGGCCGCCTGCGACGCGCACGACGCCGCCTACTACCCGCGCTTCAAGAAGTGGTGCGACGAATACTTCTATCTGTCGCATCGCGGCGAGCCGCGCGGCGTCGGCGGCATCTTCTATGACGATCTCGACAGCGGCGACTTCGCGCGCGACTTCGCCTTCACGCGCGACGTCGGCGAGGCCTTCCTCGACGTGTATCCGCGCATCGTGCGCCAGCACATGAACGAGCCGTGGACTGCGGCCGAGCGCGAGCATCAGCTCGTGCGCCGCGGACGCTACGTCGAGTTCAACCTGCTGCACGACCGCGGGACCAAGTTCGGCCTGATGACCGGCGGCAATGTCGAGGCGATCCTGATGTCGCTTCCGCCGGAGGTAAAGTGGCCTTAGGAGGAGGTCAGCGCCGACCAATCGCGGCTCCGGCAACAAGCGGGAACACGAACAGCGCCGCGACCAGTAGCGGATAGGGTCCTCCGAAACGGTCGAGGAAGGCCTCGGGTTCGGCATCGTATGTGACGCGCATGAAAAGGAAATCGACCAGCACCGTCGACACCGGCCACAGCAGCGCGGCAAGCAGTGCCGCTTCGAACCAGTGCGGGCCGGCGGTGCGGCGGGCGTGAATGATGGCCAGCATCGCCACATAAGGCAGCGGCACGAGCACCTTGTACCATTCGACCGTGCGCACGCTGAGCGTGGCCGCGATCCAGGTATCGCCGACCACGTCGTTCACCACGATGAACGACGCGATAGCAAGCCATAGGACGAAGGTGACGCCGGGCCTGATCATGAGGCTTCAGCGTCGGCGAGCCGCTTCAGCTCGGCGAGGCAGGCGGCACGGTCGGCGGAGAAGTCTCCGGCGATCCACCAGCGCTCGACCGCTTCGATCAGCGCGCCTACCCTGGGGCCGGGCCTGAGACCCAACGCCAGCGCATCATTGCCGCCGATCGGCAGTTCCGGCGGCGTCCAGGCGCCGGCGAGCGCCAGCGCGGCGCGCCAGTCGCCGGGCGCGTCGAGCAGGACGCGGTCGATGAAGAGCTTCGTGCCGAGACGATAGAGGGTGGCCCGCGGATTGGTCGTATCGATCGCGTTCGCGGGATCGAGCATGAGCTGCAGGCGGACCGACTCCTGCGTCGACAGTTTCAGCCGCTTGCCGATCGCCGTGGCGTCGGCTTCCGCCGGCAGGATGGCCGCCAGCCGACGCAACGGATCGGGCGTCTTCTCGCGCGCCGCCATCGCGCGCAACTCGCCGCTGCCGGCATATTCGGGCAGCCAATGATCGAGCACGCCGGCCTCGAGCATGGCGTCGAAGGCATCGGCGCCGCCGGGGGCATCGAGCGTGCGAAACAACTCCTTGCGCACCCGCTCGCCCGAGAGGCCGCTCACCGTCGCAGCATTGCGCCGGCAGGCGTCGAAGCTCGGGCCATCGAACGGCGGCCGGCCGTAGCGCGCATGAAAACGGAAGAAGCGCAGGACGCGCAGGCGGTCCTCTGCGATGCGCTGCTCGGGATCGCCGATGAAGCGCACGCGGCCGGCCAAAAGGTCGGTCCGGCCGCCGAAGTAGTCGTGGATCGTACCGTCGGGCTCGGCATAGAGGGCGTTGAAGGTGAAGTCGCGGCGCTCGGCGTCGATGCGCCAGTCGTCGGTGAAGGCGACGATGGCGCGCCGTCCGTCGGTTTCGACATCGCGGCGCAGCGTCGTGATCTCGAACGGCCGGCTCTTGACGATCGCCGTGACGGTGCCATGCTTCAGCCCGGTCGGCACGACCTTGATGCCGGCCGCCTCCAGGGCCTTCATCACCGTCTCGGGCGGCTTGTCGACCGCAATGTCGATGTCGCCGATGTCCCGTGCCAGCACCCAGTCCCGCACACAGCCGCCGACGAACCGCGCCGTAATGCCACCGTCCGCCAGCGCCCCAAGCAACGTCCGCACGGGCGCCTCGTTCATCCACGGCGGCGTCATCGGACCACCGCCTGCCTCCCGCCGAGCCGAATGGAACGCTCCACGAGAGACGCGCGCGAAGGAAGGGGAGGAAGGCTTCTTCCAAACCTGCTCATGGCGCGAAGAGCCCGCCGTAGCCCTGGTTCTGGGTGAAGAACATGACGACGAACCCGATGATCGTGCAAACCAGCCCCGCGATCGCGAGCCAGGTCAGCGGCAGCTCCTGCCATTCCGGCAGGGTACCGGCGAGCTTGCGCTGCTCCTTGATCTTCACGCCCCATGCCCACAGGAAGAAGGCGACAGCCGGCGCCGTCACCAGGACGACGACGAGGAGAAGGACGCGAAGCATGGCTGGCCTACTTCCCGTTCGTCAGCACGAAGTGCAGGTTCTTGAGCATACCGGCCGTCGCGCCCCAGATGTAGCGATCGCCGTAGGGCATGGCGTAGTAATGCCGCTCGCGACCCTGCCAGACGCGGCTGTCGATACGATGGTTGTGGGTGTCGAGGAAGTGCGACAAGGGTACCTCGAAGACATCGGCGACCTCGCGCGGGTCTGCATGGATAGTGAATCCCGGCGTCACGATCCCGACAACCGGGGTGATCTCGAAGCCAGTACCTGTCCGGTAAGGGTCGACCTCGCCGATCACCTGCACGAACTTGCGCGAAATTCCTACTTCTTCCTCGGTTTCGCGCAGCGCCGTGGCGCTGGCATCGGCGTCTTCCTGCTGCTTGCGGCCGCCGGGAAAGGCGATCTGGCCGGCGTGACTCGGCATGTCCTCGGTGCGCTGGGTCAGCAGGACCGTGATTTCGGCGTCGCGACGCACCAGCGGGACGAGCACCGCCGCGGGCCGAAAGCTGGTCGGTGCGGGCACGACGCCGTTCAGCGAAAAGTCGCTGCCCAGAGGTGGCTTGGTTACAGGCAACCCGGATGCCAGGAGCCTGCTGCGTTCGCCTACCCGCTGCACAATTTCGTCAACTGTCATGCCCTTGTTCCGGCCTCATTTCTGGGCTTCCCTGACTCTTAATCCCTCGGACAACAGGAGCGCCCCGGTGGCCCCAGACACTTCGACTGCGACCGACGCCGACGCCCTCGCCGCTCTCGCCGACATCGAACGCCTTGGCGCTCAGCTCCGCGCCGCGCGTGCCTCGATCGGCAAAGTCATTTATGGCCAGCAGGATGTCATCGATCAAACGCTGGTTGCGCTGCTCTCGGGCGGCCACCTGTTGTTGATCGGCGTTCCGGGCCTTGCCAAGACCAAACTGGTCGAGACCCTGGGTGTGGTGCTGGGCATGGAAGCCAAGCGAATCCAGTTCACGCCCGACCTGATGCCGGCCGACATCCTGGGCTCCGAAGTGCTCGAGGAAGGCGACGCCGGCCGACGCTCTTTCCGCTTCATCGAGGGCCCGGTCTTCGCCCAGTTGCTGATGGCCGACGAAATCAACCGCGCTTCGCCCCGCACCCAATCGGCGCTGCTGCAGAGCATGCAGGAGAAGCACGTCACCGTCGCCGGCAAGCGCTACGACCTGCCGGCGCCGTTCCACGTGCTCGCCACGCAGAACCCGTTGGAGCAGGAAGGCACCTATCCCCTGCCCGAGGCCCAGCTCGACCGCTTCCTGCTGCAGGTCGATGTCGGCTACCCCGACGAGAGCGCCGAGCGCCAGATCATGATCGGCACGACCGGGGCAACCACCGCCGTCGCCACGCCGGCGCTGACGCCCGCCGACCTGATGGCGGCCCAGGCGCTGGTCCGCCGCCTGCCGATCGGCGAGAGCGTGGTCGACGCCATCCTGAAGCTGGTGCGCGCCGGCCGTCCCGAGTCGAGCGACCTCGATGTCGTGAAGCAGCGCGTGGCGTGGGGTCCCGGCCCGCGCGCCAGCCAGGCCTTCATGCTGGCCTGCCGCGCCCGCGCCATCATCCAGGGCCGCCTCGCGCCGTCGGTCGACGACGTCGTGGCGCTGGCCGGTCCCATCCTGCGTCATCGCATGGCGGTGAACTTCTCGGCCCGCGCCGAGGGCATCACGGTCGAGACGGTGATCGCCCAGATGTGTGCGAGGTTGGCGTAACGTATGGATTTTCTTCCGGAGCGCGGACCTCCAGGTCCGCTCATGATTGATGATGTGGACTCGGAGGTCCGCGCTCCGATGAACCTCAACGGTCCAAAACGGTAAATGGCGTCCCCCTCCACCCTTCATCGCTCGCTCGAACTGGCCGGGACGCTGCCGGCGCTCATGGTGGCGGCCGATCGCGTAGCCGCGACCGTGATCCAGGGCGTGCACGGCCGGCGCCGCGTTGGCCAGGGCGACGCCTTCTGGCAGTACCGGCCCTATCGCGACGGTGACAGCGCCAGCCAGATCGACTGGCGCCAGAGTGCGCGCAGCCGCCATCTGTTCGTGCGCGAGACCGAGTGGGAGGCCGCCGCCAGCGTCTGGCTGTGGCGCGACGCCTCGCCCTCGATGCAGTACGCGTCGCTCAAGAACGCCGACACCAAGGCCGTGCGCGCCGAACTGATCACGCTCGCCCTGGCGAGCCTGCTGGCCGACGCCGGCGAGCGCGTCACCGTCCTGGGCTCGGGCATGCGCCCGACATCGGGCCGCATCGCCGTGCGCCGTATCGCCGAGACGCTGTTCGACGAGGGTCGCAGCGGAAAGACCCCACCCAGCCTGCCGCCACTGCTGCCCTTGCCGGCGCACGGCACGGTCGTGCTGGTGTCCGACTGGCTCGATCCCCTGGACAGCATCGAAGCGGTGATCCGGCACTACGCCTCGGGCGGCGTGCGCGGTCACCTGGTGCAGGTCCTCGATCCCGCCGAGGAAGACCTGCCGTTCGACGGCCATGTGAAGTTCGAGGGCCTCGAGGCCGAGGGCCAGCACACCATTCGCCGCGTCGAAGGCGTGCGTCAGGCCTACGGCGCACGATTGGCGGCACAGAAGGAAGGCCTGCAGCGGCTGACGCGCTCGACCGACTGGACGGTGCATCTGCATCGCACCGACAAGTCGCCGCAGACCGTGCTGTTGTCCCTTTATCTTGCCATGGCCGACCTGCGTCGGCTGACGGCGGCGTGATGACGATGATGTCTTCTTCCGGACCGCGGGCCTCCAGGCCCGCTCATGATC
>JAEZIF010000007.1 GCA_023416135.1 Pseudomonadota bacterium | reverse complement strand
GCAGCGTCCAATCGGAATGGGTCATTTCGCGGCCTTCCGGCGTCACCCAGGTGATGTCCTTGAGCAGGCTTCCCGGCATGCGCCGCCCCTCGAAGAAGTGCGGGCGGCGGAACACCGGATGCTCGCGGCGCAGCTTGATCAGCGCGCGCACGAAAGCCAACGTGTCGTCGTCGATGTTGTTCCAGTCGATCCAGCCAACCTCGTTGTCCTGGCAATAGGCGTTGTTGTTGCCGCCCTGACTGCGTCCGAACTCGTCGCCGCCCTGCAGCATCGGCGTGCCGCGCGACAGCAGGAGGGTCGCCAGCATGTTGCGCATCTGGACCAGCCGCGTCTCGCGGATTGCCGGATCGTCAGTCGGTCCTTCGGCGCCGTAATTGGCCGAAAGGTTGTGGCCATGCCCGTCGCGGTTGTCCTCGCCGTTGGCCTCGTTGTGCTTGTCGTTGTAGCTGACGAGGTCGGCAAGGGTGAAACCGTCATGCGCCGCCAGGAAGTTGATCGAGGCCCAGGGCTTGCGGCCGCGGTTGGCGAACAGGTCGGCCGACGCGGTGAACCGCGCCGCGAGATCTGGCAATTGACCCTCATCGCCCCGCCAATAGGCGCGCACCGTGTCGCGGTAGCGGTCGTTCCATTCCGCCCAGCCCGGCGAGAAGCGCCCGACCTGGTAGCCGCCCGGACCGATGTCCCACGGCTCGGCGATCAGCTTGACCTGGCTGAGCGTCGGGTCCTGCCGGCAGGCGTCCAGGAAGCGGCCGTCCTCGTGGAAGCCATGCGGCTCGCGCCCGAGGATGGTGGCGAGGTCGAAGCGGAAGCCGTCGACGCGCATGTCGTTGGCCCAGTACCGCAGGCTGTCCATCACCATCTGGAGCACCCGCGAGTTGGAAAGGTTCACCGTGTTGCCGGTGCCGGTATCGTTGATGTAATAGCGCGGGTCGGGCGCCAGCCTGTAGTACGAGGCGTTGTCGATGCCCTTGAACGACAGAGTCGGGCCGAGCTGGTTGCCTTCGGCGGTGTGGTTGTAGACGACGTCGAGGATCAACTCGAGTCCGGCATCGTGCAGATGCGCCACCATTTCCTTGAATTCGGCGAAGGCGAAGTCGGCATTCGATGCGTAGCGCCGCGCCGGTGCGAAGAAGGCGATGGTGTTGTAGCCCCAGTAGTTCTTCAGTCCCTTGTCGAGCAGGGTACTGTCGTCGACGAATGTGTGCACCGGGAGCAGTTCCACCGTGGTGACGCCGAGTGACGTCAGGTAGGCGGTGATCTCCGCGCTGGCCAGCCCCGCATAGGTCCCGCGCAACGTGTCGGGTAGCGCGGGATGCCGCTTCGTGAACCCGCGCACGTGGGCTTCGTAGACTATGGTGTTCTCCCACGGGATGCGCCGGCGGCCGTTGCCCCAGGTGAAGGCGGTGTCGACCACCGCGGCCTTCATCGTGTAGGGCGCGCTGTCGCGCTCGTCGAAGCTGAGGTCGTCACCGCTTTCCATTTGGTAGCCGAACAGCGCGGGATTCCACTCGATGCGGCCGATGATCTGCCTGGCATAGGGATCGAGCAGCAGCTTGTTGGCATTAAAGCGATGGCCGGCGGCGGGCTCGTACGGCCCGTGAACACGATAGCCGTAGACCGTGCCCGGCCGCGCATCCGGCAAATAGCCGTGCCATACCTCGTCGGTGTACTCGGGCAGAGAGATACGCTCGATCTCGCGCCGGCCGCCATCCTCGAACAGGCAGAGCTCGACCTTCGTGGCATTGGCCGAGAACAGCGCGAAGTTGACGCCGAGCCCATCCCACGTCGCCCCGAGAGGATAGGGCAGGCCTTCAGACAGGCGCGAGCGGCGGGCAGGGGACGGGGACAACGGCGATTCCTCGACAGCAGAGCGAATGGAACGCGCGACGCATCCTTCGGCTCCCGCGCTGCCGCAAATCAACTTCGGTCCCCGCAGTTCACGTTGCGGTCGGCACCACGCTGAGGCGGACGCTATGCGGCGGATCGCTGTCGGCCACGAACCACCCCTGCTCGATCGCGCGCCGCACGGCCGCGTCGCCGGTTTCGTCATCCAATCCAAGGCGCTGCGCTATATCGCGCACGGGCACCCAATGGCAGGGCCGCCCGCGGGCCAGTCGCTCGACGTCCTCGCGCATGGCGCGCGCTGTCCGGTCGGTCAGGTCGGCTTGCTTACTCATGCCGCTGAAGCAATGCCGCCGTGCCCCGCGCGGTTGCGTGGGGCTCCTCGCCTCGGCCGAGATGGGCTAGCGTCGCCCGGCCAAGTGGGCGTCGACCGCAGCGGCAAGATCGTCGTACACGGCGACCGGTTCGATATACTGTGGGAGCCCGCTTTCCAGGGCCTTTTGGCCCAAGCCGGTGCGCACCAGCACGCGCCGGCAGCCAGCATGGAAGGCTGCCTGGAGATCCGCGAGCTGGTCGCCGACGAATGGGGTGTCGGCGGATCGCGCCCGGTAATCTGCCAGCGCCTCCCGCAGCATGCCGGCCGCGGGCTTCATGCGCGGGGTCTTGCGTTCGCAGGTGCAGCACAGGATGCGACCGATGCGGGCGCCTTTGGCCGCCAGCATCCTGGTCAACGCCTCATGGACCACATTGAGTGCGTCATGGGACATCACGCCACGCGCCACTTCCGGCTGGTTGGTGCAGATCGCGACGTTGAAACCCGCTTCGTTCAAGCGCGCAATTGCTTCGGCCGCGCCGGGGATCAGGGCCAACCCGGCGGGCGACTTGATGTTGTCCTTGCGGTTGACCACGACGACGCCGTCGCGGTCGAGCAGGAACAGCGGCATCCGGCCGTCGCGATCAGTCGTCGCCGGCGGCGGCGACGGGATTGTCCTGCACGAGCTTGTGGCCCGAGAAGCTCCGGGTATGCGGCGGCGGCAGGTTGCCTCCCGCAAATTCCTCCTTCAGCTCCTCCTTGCGCGCCATGATGCGTTCGCCCAGTGCTTCGATGTCGAGGCCGGCCTCGCGCGCCTGGGCGAACAGGCCTTCCGAGCGCTTCTCCTCCTCCTTGACGTGGTGCTTGATCATTTCCGAAAGCACCGAGACCTTGGCGTCGTAGAACTCGGCGTCAGGCTCGCTGTCCAGCAACTCGGCGATCAACACCTTGGCGCCGTCGTGCTCGACGTACGACTCTTCGAGGATGTCCTCGTCCTCGATCTGGCCTTTGCAGGCTGGGTAGAAAATCTCTTCTTCGACGATGGTGTGGATCACGAGCTCGGTGCAGATCTGCTGGACCAACGTTTTCTTGCGGTCCTCGTCGCGCGCCTTCATCGCCTTCTCGAAAAGGTCCTCGACCTTGCGATGGTCTTCCTTGAGCAAAGCGATGGCGTCGGGCTTGTCGCGGGTTGGCATGTGGACCTCTTTCGGGGTTGCGGGTGATAACCGCAGCGGTAACGAGGCTGGTGGTCTCCCGGTTTCGCCCTCGCGAAAATTGCGCCCCAGAATGACGAAGGGCAGGCCTTGCGCCTGCCCTTGCCATGGTTCGGGAGAGGTTTCTTGGGCTCAGCCCGGCCAGTTCGCCCGCATACGGTCGATCTCCGCCTGGTTCGGACGGTAGGGCGGGGCCTTCTCGTCGAACGACTGCCAGCCGGCCTTGCGGTACTCGGCACCGCGCACCGCAGGATCGATCGGCTTGTAGCTCTCCATCAGCGTGGCGATGCGGCCGGCGTCCTCATCGTGCGCCCGCACCGTCACCATGGTCCCGCCGCGGCGCACCGTCTCGGAATAGACGGCGGCTTGCTCACGGTCGACGCCGGCATCGACCAGTGCGCCGACGATGCCGCCCGTCGCGGCGCCGGCGGCGGCGCCGACGGCAGTCGAGGCGAGCCAGCCCGCGGCCACCACCGGCCCCAGGCCCGGAATCGCCAGCAGGCCGAGGCCGGCCAACAGGCCGGCGCCGCCGCCCAGTGCGCCGCCGATGCCGGCGCCCTTGGTGGCGCCGGAGACCTCTTCAACGTCGGCATGCTCGGCGCTCACATATTTGTTCGCGACGATGCTGATATCGGAGTCGGGCACGCCCGCACGCTCCACGGCATCGACGGCCGCCCGGGCCTGGGCGTAGCTGTCATAAACTCGGCAAATGGTGGTCATGTCGTCTCCTTTCGGGGTTACTGTTGCGCCTTGGTGACGACGTTGCCTTTGTAGTCCACGGCGATTTCCACGGTCTTGCCGGCCTGGGTGCCGGTGCCGCGCCAGATGCCGTCATCGTCC
Organism: Pseudomonadota bacterium; assembly: GCA_023416135.1. Classification (GTDB taxonomy): domain Bacteria; phylum Pseudomonadota; class Alphaproteobacteria; order Reyranellales; family Reyranellaceae; genus Reyranella. Next base: position 2,036 of record JAEZIF010000007.1, on the reverse strand, counting down.
TTCTTCAGGCCTGATACGCTCTCCACGCCGCCATGGCCGATGGCGCGGTCCTTGGCCTGCCCTTCGGTGAAGCTGTTGGAGCCCTTCAGGGGCGCACCCTGGTCGACCTTGCGCGGGGCGTAGACGTCGGCCTTGCAGGCATCCATGAACTCGGCCTGCGTGATGCGGCCCTCCGTGGCGATGGTGCGGTCGCCGACGCGCATCAGCGCCACGTAGCGGATCGATTCGTTGTCGGAAAGCACGCCGTCCGCGTTGGCGTCGGCCTTCTTCCACATGTCCTGGCACTCGGCGTCGCTCGCCGCCCACGCCGGTGCCGCCACCGCCACGCCGATGGCCGCGACGGCGATGAGCGAGATCGTTCTCGTCATGAAGCTCTCCGTTGCTGTTGCAATGTTCACAGCGAGTTAAAGTGCGGCGCTCGTAATGGTTGCCCGCGTCTGTGAAATTCAGCCGATGCGCTTCAGTGCGAACTAGCCGTGCCGGCGCTGCCTCTCGCGCGGCGCTTCGGCCTTTTCCAGCGGCGACAGGGCAGGACCATTGAGCACCGCGCCGTCAGGAGCGAACTGCGAGCCGTGGCAAGGGCAATCCCAGCACTGCTCGGTCGAGTTCCAGTTGACGTGGCAGCCCAGGTGAGTGCACACGCCCGACCTGACGTGCAACGTGCCGTCGCGGTCGCGGCACGCCGCAAGCCGCTTCAGGCCGTCGCGCAGGATGCCACCCTCGCCGGGCTTCAGCGCCTCGACCGTGTCGAGCTCGCCGGGCAACAGGTACTCGGCGAAGTTCTTCACCGCCGTCACGTTCTCGCTGACGTAGGTACCGATAGCCTTGGCGGTCTTGCGGGACGGATCGTAAACGGCTTCCCACGAGCTCGAGCCCGACAGGATCAGGTTCTTGATCAGCAGGCCGGCCAGGACGCCGTGGGTGATCCCCTGGCCCGAATCGCCGGTCGCCACGAACATCCCCTTGTCGTCCAGGTCGCGGCCGATATAGCCGCAATGGTCCAGCGTCGTCATCACCTGGCCCGACCAGCGGTGAACTTCATTGCCCAGCGCGGGCACCAGCTTGCGGATCCAGGCTTCCAGCTTGTCGAACCGTTCGGCGCCGTCGTCGGCCTCACCCGACTTGTGGTCCTCGCCGCCCGCGATCAGGTAGTCGCTCGCACTGGAACCGGGATGCAGGCGGACGTAGTGGTAGGGATCGGCCATGTCCCAGTAGAGCGCGTCCGGCAGTGCATCGCGCTCGATGGCGAAAGCCATCGCATAGGTTCGGTAAGGTGCCATCTTGCTGTGCAGTTCGACGCGTTTGTTGATCGGCGAGTTGGTGGCGACGATTCCATGCACCGCCGCGATACGTGCGCCGTCTTGCGTATGCACCTCGACCCCCCGCGACGTAGCGTCGAGGCGGACCACCGCACTATTGGCGAACAGGCGGCCGCCGTTGTCCCCGATCGCCCGCGCGAGGGCTTGCAGGTATTTCAGGGGATGGAAGGTCGCCTGGCGCGGATAGCGTAGCGCCGGTGCGGTCTTGAAGCCGACGAGAGGGACACCTTTGGCGTGCTCTACCGCCGCGCCGGCCTTCCGAGCGGCCTCGAATTCCTTGTCGAGCTGCTTCTTCGCCTCGTCGCGCGTCATCCCCACCTCGGGGAAAAGAAATCCGTCGAGCCGCCGGAAGGCGCAGTCGACGCCGAGTTCGTCCACGGTCGCCTCGATGCGGTCGATCGCCGCCTCCTGGCTCTGCTGGAACAGCCTCGCCATCCGCTCGCCGCGCAGGTCGATCAGGCTGCTGAGGGTGTCGTCGCAGATCGGCGCCAGATGCGCCGTCGTGCGCGAGGTCATGCCGCCGCCGATAGCGCCGCGGTCGACGACGATCACCTTCTGTCCGGCGGCCGCGAGCTCGTAGGCGGCCGATAGTCCGGCGATTCCCGATCCGACGATCACGGTATCGGCGGTCAGCGCACCCTTGGCCGCCGGGGCATCGGGCATGACCTCGACCCGCATCCAGAGCGATCGGGTCGCCTCGTCGCGTACGTTCACGAG
>JAEZIF010000502.1 GCA_023416135.1 Pseudomonadota bacterium | reverse complement strand
CGCGGCCGCTGATGATGCTCGACATCAGGATGTTACCGATGCGGCTGGCGTTGGGGATCGGGTTCTCGTGCTTGAACCCGGGATAGTTGATGCTCTTGCGCTTGGCCATGTGCGGTAACTCCGTTCTGTTTCACTCACTGTCGGGCGCTCAAAAGCTCGCCGAACACTTCGAAGCGCTCGCCGTTGAAGCGTTGCAGCGCCATCTCTTCCATAGGTTGGTAGTCGGCCGGGCTGGTCGTCATGTTGATGCCCTCGAGCAGCATCGCCGGATGGAAGTCCTTGAGGTTGGCGGCCTGGCGCATGACGTTCTCGCGCGTCAGGTCGTCGCCGCACTGCTTCAGGACCTGCACCATGGCTTGCGCCTGGATGTAGCCCACGACGTTCTGCGGGTCCTCCAGGCTGCCGGCGGGATGGTACTTCTTCATCCAGGCCACCCAGGCCACGAACTCCGGATCGTCCTTGTACTGCGGATCGGTCGGATCCTTCACGAACGCCGCCGAGACGATGCCCTTGGATGCTTCGATGCCGGCCGGCCGCATGACGATGCCGATCGAGGCGGCGGGATTGTCGATGAATTGCAGCGGCTTCCAGCCGAGCTCATGCGCCTTGCGGATCGCCTGGACGGCGAACTTGGGCGTCGTGATGTTGAGGAAGGCGTTGGCCTTGGTCGAGGCGAGGTCGATGATCTGCGAATCGACCGTGGCGTCGGTCACTTCGTAGCTCACCTCGCGCACGATGATCGAGCTGGCCCGATTGCCCAGCTTGCCGCGAAAGCCCTTCAGGAAATCCTTGCCGAAGTCGTCGTTCTGATAGAGCACGGCCACCCTGGGCTCGTTGACCTCCTTCAGCATGTAGGTGGCGTAGATGCGCGCCTCGGCCTGGTAGATCGGCGTCAGCGTCATCGTGTAGGGAAAGTTCTCCGGATCGTTCCAGCGGCTGGCGCCGGTCGCCAGGAAGAGCTGCGGCACCTTCTTCTGGTTCAGGTACTTCTGCACCGCCGCGTTGGTCGAGGTGCCGAGCGAGCCCGAGATCGCCAGCACCTGGTCCTGCTCGATCAGGCGGCGCGTCTGCTCGACTGTCTTGGGCGGGCTGAACCCGTCGTCGAGCGAGATCATGGTGATCTTGCGTCCGTTCACGCCGCCCTGGTCGTTGATCATCTGGAAGTAGGCGATCTCGGCCTTGGCGAGCGTGATGAAGCCCGACAAAGGTCCGCTGTAGGGCATCGTCTGGCCGAGCTTGATCTCGGTGTCGCTGGCACCCGGATCGTACTTCTTCTGCGCCACGGCAGGTGCGGACATCAGCGCGAGTGAAAAGAAGACCGTTGCCGCCCTGCGGACGAATGGCATGGTTTCCTCCCAATTTTGCCGGCGAGCATGGCACCATGGCCCCCAATATGCGACAGCAAAGGGTGGAAACATGGCGCTGGTGAACTACGAGCGGGATGGGCAGATCGTGACGATCACGCTGAACCGCCCCGAGAAGCTCAACGCCTTCAGTGACGAGCTGGTCGGCCTGCTGGGCGACGCGCTGCACCGCTTCGACACCGACGAAGAGGCGCACATTGCCATCCTGTGCGGCAACGGTCGCGCTTTCTCGAGCGGCGCCGACGTGCAGCAGCGTCAGCTGCGCAGCCGCGAGGAGTTCCTGAAGCTCGGCGGGCCGCAGGGCCGCGGCACGCACTCTGCCGATCTCCTGACCAAGGCGGTGAACTGGAAGCCGGTGATTGCCGCCGCGCACGGCTATGTGCTCGGCCTCTCGGTCGGCATCGTCCTGGAGTGCGACCTGATCGTGGCCGAGGAGGGCACGCAGTTCCAGATCACCGAGACCTCGCGCGGCCTGGGCGCCGGAAAGTACTGGGCGCTGATGCACTATCGTGGCGGCGGCGCCTTCACCATGGAGGCGGCGCTCACCGGCCGCTTCTTCACGGCCGAGGAAGCCTTCAGGGCCAACCTGATCAACCGTGTCGCGCCGAAGGGCAAGTACCTCGATGGGGCGCGCGACCTTGCCGGGCAGGTGCTCAAGAACCCGCCGCTCAGCGTGCGCTCGACCGTGCGCATGCGGCGCTACTACATGGATCGGCTCAGCCGCGAGGTCATGTTCATGGGCGCGCCCGAGAAGCTCTATCTCAGCGAGGATTTCGGCGAGGCGGCACGCGCCTTTGCCGAAAAGCGCAAGCCCGCCAAGTTCAAGGGCCGCTGACCATGCGCAGGAGCAGCGATCGCATCCTGACCAGCCATGCCGGCAGCCTGCCGCGGTCCGACGAGCTTCTGGCGGCCAACGCCGAACGCGAGGCCGGCAGGGCCGACGAGGCGGCGTTCCAGGCCAGGCTGCGGCAAAGCGTGGCCGACGTCGTGCGCCGCCAGGTCGAGGCTGGCATTACGGTGCCGGGCGACGGCGAGTACGGCAAGTCGATGGGCCACAAGATCAACTACCGCGCCTGGTGGAGCTATTCGTTCTCGCGGCTGGCCAACCTGCAGGTGAAGGGGCTCGGCCTTTACGACATGCCGGCCAAACGCTCGACGCCGGGCAACACCGTGCTGTCGAGCTTCGCCGACCGGCGCGACCGCCAGCGTTTCGCCGCGGCCTACGGCGATACCGATTCCGGCGTGTCGACCGGGCCGCGCGCGCACGACTGGCCGTTCTGCGTCGGGCCGATCAGCTACACCGGCCACGAGGCGATCGCCGCCGACATCGCCAACTTCAAGGCGGCGCTGGCTGCCAGCGGCGTCAGCGAAGGGTTCATGACCTCGATCGGGCCGGCGAGCTGCGCGCGCATCGGCAACGAGCACTACGAGAGCGACGACGAATTCGTCTTTGCCTGCGCCGACGCCATGCGCGAGGAATACAAGGCGATCATCGAAGCGGGCCTGGTGCTGCAGATCGACGATCCGGCCATCGCCGAGAACTTCGACCAGATCAATCCGGAGCCGACGGCCGAGGACTATCGCAAGTTCACGGCCCCGAAGATCGAGGCGCTGAACCATGCCCTGCGCAGTCTGCCGCAGGATCGCATCCGCTTCCACCTCTGCTGGGGCAGCTGGCACGGCCCGCACACGACCGACATTGCCATGCGCGAGATCGTCGAGCCGATGCTCAGGATCAACGCCGGTGCCTATTCCTTCGAGGCGGGCAACGTGCGCCACGAGCACGAATGGGCGGTTTGGAAGGACGCCAAGCTGCCGGACGACAAGCTGATCCTGCCCGGCGTGGTGAGCCACGCAACCAACGTCGTCGAGCATCCCGAGCTGGTCGCCGAGCGCATCGGCCGCTTCGCCGCGCTCGTCGGCCGCGAGCGCGTCATCGCCTCGACCGACTGCGGCCTGGGCGGCCGCGTGCATCGCGATATCGCCTGGGCCAAGCTCGAGACCCTGGCGCAGGGGGCGGCGATCGCCAGCAAGCAGCTCTTCTAAGGGAGCGCGGGCCTCCGGCCCGCTCATGAGCTATGAACCCGGGCGGAGGCCCGCGCTTCCAAGAAGCCCCTCGGCCATGTCGCGCAGCTTGGTGCGCTGGATCTTGAAGCCGTTGGGCGAAGGCGTCTTGGGGAAGTCGTCGATCGGGAAGACGCGCATCGGCACCTTGTAGTTGGCGAGCCCGTGCTTGCAGTGCGCGATGGTCGCCGCTTCGTCGAGCATCGCGCCGGGTTCCAGGATCACGAAGGCCACGGCGCGCACGCCCTCGGGCCGCGGCACGGCCACGGTCTGGCAGCCCGCGATGCCCGGCAGCTTCTGGATGTGCATCTCGATCTCGAGCGGATTGACCAGGAAGCCGGAGAGCCGCAGCACGTCGCCCATGCGGCTGAGGTAGGTGAAGCCGCCGCGACCGTCGAGCTGGCCAAGATCGCCCGTTCGGACGTAGCCGTCCGCTGTCATCGCCGCGGCCGTTGCCTGCTCGTTGCCGTAGTAGCCGACCATCAGTGAAGGTCCGGCCATCTCCAGCATGCCGGGTTGGCCCGGGCCCAGGAGTTCGCCGGTCTCCGGATCGCGCACGCGCACATGAGCGAGCGGCGAGACCGGAACGCCGCCGCCCGCCTTGCGCTTGGCGACGGGCAGTTTGAGCGGCTGTCGGGAGTACAGCGCCTGGACCTCGCTCATGCCGTAGAGGCCGACCAGCCGCAGTCCTCGCCGCTGGGCGCGCTCGGGCAGATCCTCCAGCGACGCGTTGAAGGCGGCATAGCCCGCCCATTTGATCGAGCGGAACGGCCATCGCCCCGGCATCAGGTCCATCAGGCGCTGATACATGTCGTCGCTGCCGAACATCGTCGTCGGCTTGTGCTCTGTGATCAGGCGGGCGATCTCTTCGATCTCGTAGGATTCGACCAGCACGCTCGGCTTGCCGGCGGCGAGAGTCGCCAGAGTCTGGTTGAAGCCGAACACGCCGCACAGAGGCATGATGGCGAGCGACAACGTTTCGGGCGCGGTGAAGCCGAAGGTCCGCGCGACCTGCTGGGCGTGACCCGCGATCGCGCCCTGGCGATGCAGCACGAACTTGGGCGAGCTGGTCGTACCCGAGGTCGTGAAGATGTTGCATGGCGCGCGGGCCGATGCGTGGTTGCCGGCGAACTGCGGGCGCGACAGCAGGCGGTCGAACGGCACGCGCCGCCTATGCTCGATCGCCGGCGGCACCGGTTCGGGCGTCTCGCCGATCGTGACGATGGCGGCCAGCCGGTCGAGCGCGTCGGCCTCGATGCCGGCCAGGATCGACAGGAAGTCGATGCGGCGGAAGGCCGGCGCACAGGCCAGCACCTTGGCGCCCGAGCGGCCGACGATATCGGCGACCTCGACGGCGCGATAGCGCGTGTTGACCGCGACGGCGATGGCGCCGAGCCGGGCGCAGGCGAAGTAGAGAATCGGATAGGCCGGGATGTTGGGCAGCCAAAGCGCCACGCGATCACCCGGCCCGACACCGAGATCGCTGAGGCCCTGCGCTGCCCGCGCTGCGCAGTCGAGCAACTCGGCAAAGCCGATGCGCCGCTCGCCGTGGATGAAGGCGGGCGCTTCCGGTGTTTCATCGGCGATGTCGGCGAGCAGTGTCCAGACGTCGGCGGCGGGATGGGCGAGCGGCATGCGGCGCGGAGACTAAAGCGGAATGAGGTCAGGTGGAACCGCGTATGCGGTTCCACCTGATCTCATTCGCGCGCCCGGGCGGTGCTTGTTTCACCGGGCATGATGGGTCCAGGTGATTCCACCTGGACCCATCATGCTTCAGCGAAGATGCCGACGACTCAAGCAGGCCGTGACCGGCGCAATAGCCGCAGCGCGGGCGGGACGACGATCACGGCGATCATGAGGACGCCGAGCGTTCCTGCGATCGGACGGTCGAAGAACGCGCCGATGTGGCCGTCCGACTTGATCATCGAGGTGACGAAATGCTGTTCGAGCAGAGTGCCCAGCACCATGCCCAGGATGGCGGGCGCGACCGGGATGCCGTTCTCCTCCATGAACCAGGCGAGCACGCCGAAGCCCAGCATCATGGCGACGCCGACCACCGAGTTGTTGATGGCGAACGCGCCCAGGATGCAGAAGATCAGGATGCAAGGCAGCAGCGCCTTGCGCGGCATGCGCAGGATCTGCTTGAAGCTCTTGATCGCCGCCCAGCCGAACGGAAGCATCAGCAGGTTGGCGAGGATGAACAGCAGGAACACGGCGTAGACGCTCGGCGCATTCTCCATGAAGAGTGTCGGCCCGGGATTGAGGTTCTTCATGTAGAGAACGCCGATCACGATGGCGGTGATCGAGTCGCCGGGGATGCCGAACACCATGGCCGGAATCCAGGCGCCGGCCAGAGCGCTGTTGTTGGACGCGCCGGATTCGACGATGCCTTCGAGATGGCCGGTGCCGAACTTCTCCGGTTCCTTGGAGAATTTCTTGCTCATGGCATACGACATCCACGCCGCGATGTCGGCGCCGGCGCCGGGCAGGGCGCCGATCAGCGTGCCCAGGACGCTGCCGCGCAGCGTCTGCAGCGGGTACTTCCTGATCAAGCCCCACATGCCCCTGAAGATGTTGCCGATCGCCTTCTGGGCGGTCTCGAGCGGCGCGGCCACGGTGATCGTCGAGCGCATCACCTCCGACACCGCGAACATGCCGACCATGATCGGGATCAGCTCGGCGCCGCCCATCAGATCGGGCAGTCCGAAGGTGAAGCGTGGGAAGCCCGCGGGGTTGTCGAGGCCGACGGTCGCCACCAGCAGCCCGATCAGCAGCGAGATCATGCCCTTGAGCTTGTCGCCGGCGGCGATGAACACCGCGCACGACAGGCCGAGCAGCGTCAGCCAGAAATACTCGAACGAGCTGAAGCGCAGCGCGAACTCGGCGAGCAGGGGGGCGGCCAGGATCAGCACGAACGTTCCGAACAAGCCGCCGATCACGGAGAACACCAGTCCGGCGCCGAGCGACAGCTCGCCCTGGCCCTTGCGGGTCAGGGCATAGGCCTCGTCGGTGTAGGCCGCTGATGCCGGCGTGCCCGGGATGCGCAGCAGGCAGCTCGGGATGTCGCCGGCGAAGATCGCCATGGCGGTCGCCGTCACCATCGAGGCGATCGCCGGGATCGGCGGCATGAAGAAAGTGGCGGGGACCAGGAGCGCCGTTGCCATCGTGGCGGTAAGCCCGGGCACCGCACCGACGAACAGGCCGAAAGCCGCCGAAGCCGCGACGACCCAAAGGACATAGGGATCGAAGACCAGGGTGAAGGCCTGGGCCAGCACGTCCGCGGTCATCGGAACACCACGTGGGTCAGCAGGCCCCAGGGCAGCGGGACGAGCAGGATCTTGTAGAACGCAAGATGCATCGCGACGGGGAAGACGATCGCCACGGCGAGCGCGGGCACCGGCTTCATGCCGAACACCAGCAGCCAGGCCAGCATCAGGAGCGTCGCGGCGATGTGGAAACCGAGGAAGTCGCTGGTCAGCACATAGAACAGCAGCCCGGCCGGGACGCTCAGGAAGCGGACGACCGTCACCGGATCGCGTGCCCACGCGTCGAGGTTGATCAGCGCGCCGCCGGTCGTGCTCTGTCGCATGCCGCGCACGACGAGCAGGACGCCGCAGATCACCAGTCCTCCGGCGATGACGCCGGGAAACAGGGCGGCCCCGAACTTCTGGCCGGGAATGACGGGAAAGGCCTGGACGTGCCACAGCACGACCACGCCCAGGAGCGTGAACAGCGCTCCCAGGACCTTGTCGTCGACTTTCATCTCGCTGCTTGCTCGAGCTACTTGGCGATGCCGACGGCCTTCATGACGGCGCCGAGGTCCTTGTCCGATTTGTCCATGAACGCGGCGAACTCGGCCGACGGCGCCCAGGTGACGCCGAAGCCGCGCTGCTTCATGAAGTCGTTGAACTCGGCGCTCTTGTGCACCTTCTCGAGCGCCGCCAGGAGCTTGTCGGCGATGTCCTTCGGCAGTCCCTTGGGCGCCACGATCCCGCGCCATGCCGCGAGCGTCCAGTCACTGCCAGTCGCATCCTTCAGCGTCGGCACGTTGGGATAGAGCGCGGCCGGCTTGGCGTCCATGACGGCAAGGCTGCGCACCTTGCCCGAGTCGATCAGCGAGCGTGCTTCCGGCAGAGAGCAGGGCACGATCTCGATGCCGCCCGCGACCAGATCCTGCAGGCCGGGCGCGGCGCCGTTGGAGGGCACCCATGGCGACGCCGACGGGTCGACCTTGAGCGACTGCAGCATGCCGGCGATGGCGAGATGCCAGATGCCGCCCTGGCCGGTGCCGCTCGACTTCAGCTTGCCGGGATTGGCCTTGATGGCGTCGACCAGGTCCTTGGCGCTCTTGTACGGCGAGTCGGCGCGAACCTGCAGGCCGGCCGGATCGGCGTTGACCAGCGCGATCGGCGTATAGGACGAGCCCTTGAGCTCGGTCAGGCCCTGCCAGTGCATCATGCCGATCTCGACCGTGGCCATGCCGATCGTGTAGCCGTCGGGCGCCGCGCTCGCGATCGCCTGGTGGCCGACGACGCCCGAGCCGCCGGTGCGATTGACGACGTTGACCGGCTGCTTGAGCTCCTTCTCCAGGAGGCTGCCGATGATGCGGGCTGTGGCGTCGGTGCCGCCGCCTGCGCCCCACGGCACGATCAAGGTGATCGGACGCTCCGGCCAGGCGGCCTGCGCGGTGCCGGCGGCCAAGGCGAGGCCAGCGGCGAACACGGCAAGCGAGCGGCGTGCGATCGGTGTCATTGGCGTTACTCCCTGAATTTGTCTGACAACTTCGCGAGCATGGCACGACATCTGCAATCTATGCCAGAGCGTTCCAGCGCCAGGTCGCGCTGCGAGTGCGCATTCCGCGAGCGACGATGTTACAGTGCGATACGAAGGGGGTGATTCATGCTGCGTCGAAGTCTGCTCGCCGCGCCGCTGCTGCTTGCCGCCGCGCCGGCTTTTGCCCAATGGGTTCCCAGGCAGCCGATCAGGGTCCTCGTCGGCTATGCGCCGGGCGGAACGGCGGATATCGCTGCTCGGCTGGCGGCCGATACCATCCAGCGCCAGCACGGCTATCCGGTGATCGTCGACAACAAGACCGGCGCCGGCGGCTTCATCGCCCTGAAGCAGGTCGCAGAGTCCAGGCCGGACGGCTACACCGTCGGCATCGGCATCATGGGCCAGCTCGCGGTCGGCCCGGTCGTGCCGGGCTCGCAGATCCCGCTCGATCTCGACAAGGAACTGGTGCCGATCTGCAATCTGGTCGGCGTGCCGATGGCGCTGATCGTGCGCATGGACGCACCGTTCAAGACCATTCCCGAGCTCGTGGCCTACGCCAAGGCCAACCCCGGCAAGGTGAGCTACGCGTCGACGGGGCTCGGCTCGACCAACCAACTCGCCGCGGAGTTCGTTGCGGCGGAGGCCGGCGGCCTGAAGTTCATCCACGTTCCGTATCGCGGCGGCGCGCCCGCCATCGCCGACGTCGCCGCCGGCAATGTCGACCTCTTCTTTGCCAACGTATCGGAGATCATGAGCATGGCGCGCGGCGGCAAGGTGCGGGTGCTGGCGCTGGCCTCGACCAAGCCCACGCCGCTCGCGCCGGAGCTGCCGTTGTTGACCAAGGATATTCCGGCCCTCGACATCAGCAACTGGTTCGGCCTGGTTGGCCCCGCCGCGCTTCCGGCCGACATCAAGGCCTCGCTTGCGAAGCTGTTCCTCGATGCGATCGCTGATCCTTCGAACAAGGAGACGCTCGAGAAACAAGGGCTTGTCGCTATGGGGCAGGGGCCTGATGCGTTCGTGGCCTACATCGCGAAGGATCGTGAGCGCTGGGCGAAGGTGGTGAAGCAGGGCAATATAAAGGCGGAATGAGCACCGCACCGTTTTCCCTCGGCATCGACATCGGGGGCACCTTCACCGACGTCGTCATTCACGATCCCCGCGATGGCCGCGCCATCATATGGAAGGAGAGCACGACGCCCGACGATCCGGCGCGCGGCGCCATCGAAGGGACGCGACGCGTGCTGGCGAAGGCGGGTGCGAAGCCCGAGCAGGTCGGCCGCGTGGTGCACGCCACGACGCTCTTCACCAACGCGTTGATCGAGCGCAAGGGAGCCAGGACGGGCCTGCTCACCACGGCAGGTTTCCGCGACGTGCTGGAGATCGGCCGCGAGCGCAAGTACGAGCTCTACGACCTGTTCATCGAAATGCCCAAGCCGCTGGTGGCGCGGCCGTGGCGGCGCGAAGCCACGGAGCGCATGGCGCAGGACGGCACGGTCGAGATCCCGCTCGACCTCGATGCCGCCTTGGCCGAGGTCGCCGATCTCGTGAAGCAGGGCGTTGAAAGCCTCGCCATCTGCTTCCTGCACGCCTACGCCAACCCTGTGCATGAGCGCGCCATCGGCGCCGCCGTCGCCGAGCGTTTCCAGAACCTCTCCATCTCGCTGTCCTCCGACATCGCGCCCGAGATCCGTGAGTACCTGCGCGCCAGCACGACGGTGACCAACGCCTATGTGCGGCCGCTGGCCGAGGTCTATCTCGAGCGCCTGGAGGAAGCGCTGCGCGCCGAAGGCATTCCCGGTGGTCTCTTTCTCATGCTGTCCAACGGCGGCCTGACCCATGTCAGCGAAGCCAAGCGCGCGCCGGTGCAGTTGCTCGAAAGCGGGCCGGCGGCAGGCGCCCTGGCCGGAGCCTGGTTCGGCCGCAATGCCGGACTGGAACGTGTACTCGCCTTCGACATGGGCGGCACGACGGCCAAGCTTGCCCTGGTCGACGATGGCGAGCCGCTGGTCGCCTACGGCTTCGAAGCGGCGCGCGAGAAGCGCTTCCTGCGCGGCTCCGGATTGCCCATCCAGATCGCCACGGTCGAATTGATCGAGATCGGCGCGGGCGGCGGCTCGATCGCGCGCAAGTCGGACCTCGGCACGCTCAATGTCGGCCCAGAGAGCAGCGGCGCCCAGCCCGGTCCGGCGTGCTACGGCCGCGGCGGCACCGAGGCCACCGTCACGGACGCCGACCTGACGCTCGGTTACCTCAACGCCGACTTCTTCCTGGGCGGCGCCATGAAGATCGACCGCGCGGCGACCGATGGCGCCTTCGGCAAGCTCGCGGGAACGCTGGGCGTCGAACCGGGCCGGGCCGCCTTCGGCGTGCACGATGTCGTCAACGAGAACATGGCGGGTGCGGCGCGTGTCGCCATCGCCGAACGCGGCCGCATACCCGCCGAGTACGCGCTGCTGGCGACCGGCGGGGCGGGGCCGGTCCATGCCTGGCACGTAGCGCGCAAGCTCGGCGTCAATCGCGTCGTCTGTCCGCCAGGCGCGGGGGCGGGCAGCACGATCGGCATGCTGATGGCGCCGGCGCGCGTCGATCGCGTGGCGAGCTTCAATGTGCCTCTGGCCGGCGCCGACTTCACCGCCGCGACTCGCGTCTTTGCCGGCCTGGAAGAGGAATCGCTCGACGTGCTGCGGCTGAGCGGCGCCGACGTCGAAGCGCGCACCGTCCGGCGGCTCGCCGACATGCGCTATATCGGCCAGGGCAGCGAGGTCACCGTGGCATTGCCCGATCCACTCACCGAAGTGGGCGTGAAGGCGGCGTTCGAGGCGGCCTACAAGGCCTTGTTCGCGCGCACGCCTCCGGGAGCCGCCATCCAGTTCGTGGCGCTGCGTCTGTCGGCCAGCGCTCCCATGCCGGGCAGCGGCGGGGCGCTGGAGCTGCCGCGTCATCCCAAGGCGGCCGCGCTCAAGGGTACGCGGCCGGTGTTCTTCCCCGATACGGGCAAGACGGTGCCGACGCAGGTATGGGACCGCTACGCCCTCGAACCGGGTGTGACCCTCGACGGGCCCGCAGTATTCGAGGAAGATGAAAGCACCTTCATCGTCGGCCCCGGCGCCAAGGCGCGCTTGCTGACCGATGGCTCTATCCTGGCGGAGGTTGCGTGATGACGCGCAAGTTCGATCCGATCGAGCTGGAGCTCTTGTGGCGGCGTCTCATCTCCATGGTCGATGAGGCGGCGGCCGCCATGGTGCGCACCAGCTTCTCGACCCTGGTGCGCGAGAGCTACGACTTCTCCTGCGTCATTACCGATGCCGCCGGCCAGTCGCTGGTGCAGGCCTCCGAAAGCATCCCGAGCTTCATCGGCACTCTGCCGGAGACGGTGAAGCACTTCCTGCGCTTCTTCCCGCCGGACAAGCTCGAACCGGGCGACGTGCTGATCACCAACGACATCTGGCTGGGCACCGGACACCTGCCCGACATCACGCTCGCCAAGCCGATCTTCCGCGACGGCAGGCTGGTCGCGTTCAGCGCCACCACCGCGCATGCGCCCGACATCGGCGGCAAGATCAGGAGCCCAGAGCCACGCGAGGTCTTCGAGGAGGGCCTGCAGATCCCGCCGATGAAGATGATCGCCGGCGGCAAGACCGACGAGACGCTGGTCACCATCATCCGCAAGAACGTGCGCACGCCCGATCAGACCATGGGCGACCTGTGGGCCCAGGTCGTGGCGCTCGACCTGATGGAAGACCGCTTGCGCAACCTGATGGAAGGCTATGGCCTCGTCGATCTCACCGACCTCGCGCGCGAGATCCAGGGGCGCTGCGAGGCGGCGATGCGCACGGCGATCCGCGAGCTGCCCGACGGCACCTATCGCAGCGAGCTCAAGACCGACGGGCTGATGGAGACGCCGATCACGCTCAAGATGGAGCTGACCATCAAGGGTGACGAAATCGTGATGGATTTCGCCGGCACCGACGGCCAGGTCGATCGCGCCATCAACTGCGCGCTTTGCTACACCAACGCCATGGCGATGTACGGGGTCAAGGTCTGCACCAGCCCCAACTTGCCCAACAACGAAGGCGCCTGGCGGCCGATCACGCTCAAGGCGCCGGAAGGCTGCATCGTCAACCCGCAGTTCCCCGCGCCAGGCGGCTCGCGCATGCTGATCGGCCACTATGTGCCCATGCTGGTGTTCGGTTGCCTCGGCCAGATCGTGCCCGAGCGCGTGATGGCTGCCTGCGGCTCGCCGATGTGGGGCATGAACCAGTCGGGCGTGCGGGAAGGCGGGAAGCCCTACGCCAACATGTTCTTCTACAACGGCGGCATGGGCGGCAACACGCGGCGCGACGGCGTGACCTGCCTCAGCTGGCCGTCCAATGTCAGCTCGACCGCGATCGAGATCAGCGAGCACATTGCGCCCTTGCGCTTCCATCACAAGAAGCTGCGTCCGGACTCGGGCGGAGCAGGTCGCCATCGCGGCGGCCTCGGCCAGGAAATCCTGATCGAGAGCCGCAGCGAGACGCCGATCGCGGTGTCGTTCCTCGCCGAACGGACCCTGTTCCCGGCGTTCGGCATCGAAGGCGGCAGGGACGGCGCGCCCGGCGAGCTTCGCATCAACGGCGCCAAGACCGATCCCAAACGGCAGTACGTCGTGCACAAGGGCGACACGATCTCGCTCGGCACGCCGGGCGGCGGCGGTCACGGCGATCCGCGCCAGCGCGATGCGGCGGCGCTCGCGGCCGACGTGGAAAGCGGCTACGTGACGGACCGCAGCGCCTACGGTCGATGACGCGCGCTCCGGCCGCGGCACCGTTCACCCCGGAGCGCTACCGCTCCGCGCACTACGAACACGGCCGGATACCGTATGCGCCGTCGCTGATCCGCCGTGTCGCAGAGGTCACCGGCCTTGGCTCCGAGCACCGCGTGCTCGATCTCGGCTGTGGCCCGGGCCCGCTCGCCCGTGGCTTCGCGCCGCTGGTGCGCGAGGTGGTCGCGATCGATCCGTCTCCCGAGATGCTGTCCGAAGCGCGCGTGCTGGCCGGGCAGGGCTCGAACATCCGCTTCGTCACCGGCAGCTCCTATGAAGTCGACCCGGTGCTCGGCCATTTCCACCTGGCTGTCATGGGCCGTTCCTTCCATTGGATGGACCGCGTTGACACGCTGATGCGGCTCGACAAGACGATCGAGTCGGCAGGGGCGGTGGCGCTGTTCTACGATTCCGCGCCGTCGATTCCGGCAAATGCCTGGCGATCCTGCTCGACTCACCCTTCGCTCGCCTGGAACGCTTTGGCGTGGTCGAACGTCGTGCGATCGACGTCGAGACGCTGGTCTCGGCGCGAGCATGCCGGCCATGGTGGCGGAGATCCGCGCCGCGCTCGTCGACGTGCGCGAGGAGGTGGTCGAAACAGCTGCCCTGGTGGCGTGGCGCCCCGATCCCTAACGTAGCGATTGAACCTCCCTGCATCGGCCGTTACGCTCGACGCAAGATTGCTTGGGAGGAACAAACATGAAGTTGTTTGCCGCCGCAGGCTTGGCGCTGAGCGCCCTTGTCTGGGCCGGATCGGCCAACGCGCAGGCCAAGCTCTGCGACAATCCCCGTCAGATGGATGGGTTCAAGACCTGCGCCAATGTCGACAAGGCCAAGGCCGAGGGCGCGTTCGTGCTCTATTCGACCGACCCCGAGGTGGGCCAGGTGAAGCTGCTGGCCGCCTTCAACAAGATGTTCCCCGAGATCAAGACCTCCTACGTGCGCCTTCAGGCCGGCGCGCTCTATGCCAAGGTCCTGTCCGAGCGCCAGGCCAAGTCCTACCTGGTCGACGTCATCCAGATCTCCGACATGGGCATGATCCTCGACTTCCAGCGGCGCGGCGGTTTCCGCCAATACATCTCGCCGCAAATGGAAGCCTTCAAGCCCGAGTACAAGAGCAAGCCGGAGGGCTTCTGGACCTGGGGCTCGATCATCATGGCGGGCATCGCCTACAACCCCAACAACGTGTCCGAGGCCGAGGCGCCCAAGAAGTGGGAGGATCTGCTCGATCCGAAATGGAAGGACGCCATCAACGTCAAGGTCTCGAACTCAGGGCTCCAGCACGGCGTGTGGTACGTCCTGAAGCCGATCCTCGGTCTGGACTATTTCAAGAAGTTCGCCGAAAACAAGCCGCGCGCCTTCGACTCGTACGTCCAACAGTACGGCCGCCTGGTCGACGGCCAGGACAAGGTCATCATGGGCGCGCAGTATTCGGGCTACATCGAGTTCAAGGCCAAGGGCGCGCCGCTCGCCTTCATCTTTCCCGAGACCGGCGTCCCCGCGGTGTCGGAGACCTACGGCATCGTCCAGGACGGTCCGCATCCCAACGCCGCCGAGCTCTTCATGGACTGGTTCCTCGCTCCGGTCGGCCAGCAGGCGCTCGCCGACGCGCTGCTGCTGCATTCGCCGCGCCCCGACGTGCCGGCGCCTGGCGGCAGCGTGGCGCTGAAGGACATGAAGCTCCTGTTCCCGGCCGACTGGGACGCCTTCGAGAAGGACCGTCCGGACTTCGCCAAGGAATGGGACCGCATCGTCGGCGCACGCCGCTGAGCCCGGCTTGACGGTGCTGACCGCGGAGGCTCTCAAGCCCCGCCACAACTGGCAGGCGATCGTCACGATCGCCATCCTGCTGGTCGTAGGCTTCCTCGTCATCCTGCCGATGGTGTTCCTGATCGAGGAATCGCTGAACGTCGGCGATCCGATGGCGTTCCCGCCGCAAGCCTACGGCTTCAAGAACTATATCGCGATCTTCGATGAGGACATCAATGTCCTCTGGAACACGCTGATCATCGCGGTGATGGCCACGATCATGGCCATCCTGATCGGCTTCACGCTCGCCTGGATCCTGACCCGCACCAACGTGCCGGGCCGCGCAATGCTCGAGCGCCTGATGGAATTGCCCTACTACATGACGCCGCTGGTCGGTGCTCTCGCCTGGGCCATCATCGCCGGGCCGAAGAGCGGCTTCATGAACCAGCTCTGGAAGGGCGTGGGCGGCAGCGGGGACATCGCCGACATCTACACTCATTTCGGCATCGCCTGGGTGATGGCGCTGTTCGAGGGCACCGTGGCCTTCGTCATGATCTCGGCCTCGATGAAGTCGATGGATCCCGCGCTCGAGGAATCGGCGCGCGTCATGGGCGCCTCGAAGCTCCGCACCACGCTGACCGTCACACTGCCGCTCGTCATGCCGGGCGTGCTGGGGGCCACGCTGTTCGTCTTCGCCGAGATGCTGGGCTCGTTCGCCGCGGCCCTGGTGATCGGCATTCCGGCCCGCATCTACGTCATCACCACGGCGATCTGGGATTCCACGCTGTCCTATCCGCCGGACTACGGCCGCGCCTCGGCGATGGGGCTGGCGTTGTTCGTCGTCATGTTCGGCATGCTCACCTTCTACCGCTACATGATCGTGGGCGGCAGCTTCGCCACCATCACCGGCAAGGCCTTCCGGCCACGCCCCATGAACATGGGCAAGCTCGCCTGGGTGCTGTTCGGCGTCTGCGTGCTCTACGTCTTCCTGGCGGTGATCCTGCCGATCGCCGCCCTGCTGCTGACCTCGCTGCAGCGCTTTGCCACCGTGATCCTGAGCCAGGCCCAGTTCACGCTCGCCAACTACCAGACCGCACTGTCGCTGGGGCCGGTGCGTACCGCCATGGGCAACAGCCTGATGCTGGGCTTCGGCGTGGCGAGCGTCGGCGTGCTGATCATGGCCGTGCTGGTCTGGATCATCTACCGCTCTCAGCTCCGCGGACGCGGCGCCATCGAGTACCTGGTGATGTTCCCCGGCGCCGTGCCGCGCCTGGTCTTCGGCCTTGCCCTCCTGTGGGCCTGGCTCAACATCCCGATCTCGATCTACGGCACCCTGTGGCTGCTGGCGCTGGCCTATTTCACGGTGATGCTTCCGCTCGGCGTGCGCACGCTCGCCGGCGTGGTGCTGCAGATCGACAAGAGCCTCGAGGAGTGCGCCCGCGTCTGCGGCGCGGGCTGGGGCTACCAGATGCGGACCGTGACCCTGCCGCTGCTCAGGCCCGGCATCCTGGCGGCATGGCTGCTGATCTTCATGGCCTGCGTGCGCGAGCTCGGCGTCTCGGTGTTCCTGATGGGCCCCAATGCCAAGGTGATCGCGCCCTCGATCGTCAGCGCCTTCGCCTCCAGCGGCACGGAGCTCACGGCCGCGATGGCGCTGATCCAGACCTTCACCGTAATCGTGGCCCTGGTCATCCTGTTCCGGCTGACGCGCGGCATGACCAGGGAGATTCAGTGACCGCGACGCGCATCGAGGTGAAGGACCTCGTCATCCGCTATGGCGACATGACGGCCGTGAACGGCGTCGGTTTCACCGTCGGCCGCGGTGAGCACGTGACCCTGCTCGGCCCCTCGGGCTGCGGCAAGACCACGACGTTGCGCGCCATCGCCGGCCTCGAGCAGCCGGTCGGCGGCAGCATCACCATCGACGGTCATGCGATGTACGACGCCGCGCAACGGCGCAACGTCCCGACCGAGCAGCGCGGCGTCTCGATGGTGTTCCAGTCCTACGCCGTGTGGCCGCACATGACGGTGTTCGACAACGTGGCCTACGGCCTTCGAGTGCGAAAGCAGGGCGCCGCCGAACTCAAGGCCAATGTCGAGCGCGCGCTCGACCTGGTGCAGATGCGCCATCTCGCTGACCGGCCGGCCTCCAAGCTGTCGGGCGGCCAGCAGCAGCGCGTGGCGCTGGCCCGCGCCATCGCCTTCTCGCCGACCGTCGTTCTGTTCGATGAGCCGCTCAGCAACCTCGACGCCAAGCTGCGCGCCGAGATGCGGGTCGAGCTGCGCGAATTGCAGCGGCGGCTCGACATCACCTCGGTCTACGTCACGCATGACCAGGAAGAGGCGCTCGCCATCTCCGACCGCGTCATCGTCATGAACGTGGGCATCATCGAGCAGATCGGCACGCCGGAGGACATCTACAACAGGCCGCGCAGCCGCTTCGTCGCCGACTTCGTGGGTTCGGCCAACCTCATCAAGGGGAAGTTCCTGGGCAACGGCCGATTCGCCGCCGACGGCGGCGTCACGCTCGAGGTGACCGCCGGTCACACGCCGCACGGCAAGGAAAGCGAGGTCGCGGTGCGCACCGCCTATGTCGATCTCGAGCCGCGGCCCGGCGACAACCACGTGCCGGGCAAGGTGCGCCAGCGCCTGTTCCACGGCGACTTCGTGCAGTACGTCATCGACAGCGCCATCGGCTCGCTGATCGTGCGGCGTCCACCGGTCAACCTGCTGAGCGAAGGTGCCGACGTCACGCTGTCCTTCTCACCCGAGCACTGCGTCCTCCTGGAAGCGTAGCGCGGACCGAATATGAGCCTTAAACCGGCTCGGTCCCCGCCACGATGACACGGTGCATCAATCGCCGCTCCCCCTCGGCGTAGTCGGCGTTGGGCTTGTGCATGGTGCAGCGGTTGTCCCAGATCACGACGTCGCCCCGCCGCCAGACGTGGCGGTACTGGTATTTCATTTGCGTGGCATGGGCGATCAGCTCGTCGAGCAGCCGGTCGCTCTCCGCGCGCTCGAGGCCGACGATGAATTCCATGCGGTTGGGATTGAGATAGAGCGACTTGCGATGCGTCTCCGGATGGGTGCGCACCAGCGGATGCGTCGCCTCGGGCATCGCCGCCATCTCTTCGGCCGGCCGCGTCGAGACGTATGTCAGCTGGCGGCTGGAATGGTACTTGTGCACCACCTTCAGCGGATCGATGCGCCGCCGTGTCTCCGCCGGCAGGTCCTCGTAGGCGGCGTACATGTTGGTGAACTGCGTGTCGCCACCCGTCGACGGCACGACCACGCCGTACAGCATGGTGAGCGAGCAGGGCGCGCGCAGAAGCTGTCGTCGGTATGCCAGTTAGCGCCGTTCACGATCTTGCGGCCATCGCCCAGCGTGTCGCGATCCTCGCTCGAGATGATGTTGACCTCGGCGCACTCCGGCGTGCGCTCGAGCTGCTTGCGCAGCATCGGCGTGCCGAAACGGGCCATCGCGTCACGGAAGGCTGGCGGCGCCAGCTTCTGGCCGCGAATGCAGAGCACGAGATTGTCGTGCAGGACATCGAGCAGAGCGGACTGGGTAGCGGCATCGGGCACGCGATTGAGGTCAAGACCGCTTACGGCAGCGGCCATGTGGCCGCCGAGTCTCTCGGTCTGAATATTCATGGCGCTCCTCCCGACATACGAGATAACGTGCGCGCCTGTTCGATGATTCTCAAGAAGGGAGAGCCGCCCGATGAAACTCGCCTATTCACCCGCCAGCCCGTACGTCCGCAAGGTCACGGCTTGCGCCATTGCCCGCGGCATCAACGACAAGGTCGAGCGCTGGAAGGTCGGCACCACCGATCCCGCGCTGCTCGAGTTCAATCCGCTCAGCAAGGTGCCGACGCTGATCCTCGACGACGGCACGCGGCTCTACGACAGCCCGGTGATCTGCGAGTATCTCGACAGCGTCGGCAGCGCGCCAAAGCTCTTTCCCGCCGCCGGTCCGGCGCG
>JAEZIF010000476.1 GCA_023416135.1 Pseudomonadota bacterium | reverse complement strand
CGATGGACAAGAACCTGTACGACCTGCCGCCGGAGGAGCTGACCAAGGTTCCGACCGTCGCGGGCTCGCTGCGCGAGGCGCTGAACAGCCTCGACGCCGACCGCTCCTTCCTCACCAAGGGCGGCGTCTTCACCGACGACCAGATCGACGCCTACATGGAGCTCAAGTGGGAAGAGGTCTACAACTGGGAACACCAGCCGGCGCCGGTCGAGTACAAGATGTACTACTCGATCTGAGCGAGCCGCGGAGCTCAGGGAAAGGGGACCTTCGGGTCCCCTTTTCTTTTGCACGTTGCAGAGATCGAGCAACTGTTCTCGCGCAACTCGCGAACCTCAAAGGCTGGCGCTGCTGGCGGGGCGCGAACGGCAGCGCACGTAGCGAAAGCCGGCTCTTCTTCTTCGTCCCCGACCGTGCGATTTTCCCGCGCCACGGAGGAGCATGCGATGAGCTGGATGGACGAGGCGATGAAGGATCTGCGGCCCTGGATCGGCCGCGTGCGCAGCGTCGAGGACGATGTCGGGCTGATGGCGATGCGACGCGCCGCCGGCACGTTCAACGTGGATCCGGCGACGATTTCGCGCGGCACCGAGCTGCCGCCGCACTGGTTCTCCTTCATCGGCGTCGAGACGGTGCTACAGAGCGAGATCGGCCCCGACGGCCACGCCAAGAAGGGCGTCGTGCTGCCGCCGATCCCGATGCCGCGCCGCATGGGCGCCGGTCGCCGGGTGAAGGTGATGGGCCGGCTTCGTGCCGGCGAGCCCGCCGTGAAGAAGGCGGAGGTCGCCGACATCGTCCCCAAGACCGGCCGCTCGGGCGACATCTTCGTCTTGACCATGCGCCATACCTACGAGCAGAGCGGCAAGACGCTCGCGGTCGACGAAATGGACGCCATCTACCGGCAGGCGGTGCCGGCTGGGCAAAAGACCACGGCGACGGTTCCCACCCAGGCGCGCACCGATCATGCCTGGAGCGAGCGCACCGAGCTCACCAACACGCTCAACTTCCGCTTCTCGGCGCTGACCTGGAACGCCCATCGCATCCATTACGACGGCGACTACACGCGAACCGAGGAAGGCTATCCGGCCATCGTCTCCAACGGCGGCCTGTCGATGCACCTGATGGTCGACGCCGCGCTCAAGCATGCCCAAGGCACGCTGACCAACTACACCACGCGGCTCGTCCATCCGCTGTGGGTCGGCGAGTCCATCGAAGTGCGCGGCGAGGAGCAGAAGGACGGCAAGCTCAGGATCTGGGCGGCCGACAAGAACGGCGTGCTGTGCGGCGAGATGGAGCTGGAGTTCGCGCGATGAATGGCGGCCCTCTCGACGGCGTGCGCGTCGTCGACCTGACGACGGTCGTGGTCGGGCCGATCTGCACGCGCACGCTGGCCGACTACGGCGCCGACGTGATCAAGGTCGAGGCCCCGGCCGGCGACCTTCTGCGCACCATGGCGCGCGGCAGCCGCAATCCCGGCATGTCGGGCAAGTTCCTCAATTTCAATCGCAACAAACGCTCGATCGTGCTCGACCTCAAGAAGGCCGACGGGCTTGCCGCCATGAAGCGGCTGATCGCCAGGGCAGACGTGTTCGTGAGCAACGTGCGGCCGGAAGGCCTTGCCCGCGCCGGCCTCGACTACAAGAGCCTGGCGCCCCGCCATCCCAAGCTGATCCATTGCTCGATCCTGGCCTTCGGCCGGGGCGGCCGCTACTACAACCGTCCCGCCTACGATCCGATCGTGCAGAGCCTCTCGGGCGTCGCCGGCACCCTCGCCCGCGCGACCGGCGAGCCGCGCTTCGTGCCCATGGTGATGAGCGACCACACCAGCGGCCTCATCGCCGCGCAAGCCATCGGCTTTGCCCTCTATCGTCGCGAGAAGACCGGCAAGGGCGAGGCGATCGACGTGCCGATGCTGGAGAACATGGCCTCGTTCGTGTCGAGCGAGCACATGGGCGCCATGACGTTCGACCCGCCGGTCGGCCCCAGCGGCGATAACCGCCTGCTCACCCCCGACTACCGGCCGCTGCCGACCAAGGACGGCTATATCACCGTCGCACCCAACACCAACGCGCATGCCTTCGGCTTCTTCGACGCCATCGGCCGGCCCGACCTCAAGACCGACCCGCGCTTCGACAGCCCCGGCAGCCGCACGGCAAACTCCGCCGAATACTTCGAGATCCGCAAGGCAGGACTTGCCCAGAAGACCACGGCCGAGTGGCTCGAGATATTCGATGAGCTCGACATCCCGGCCGCCCGCTACAACTCGATCGAGGATCTGCTGATCGATCCGCATCTCAGCGACGTCGGCTTCTTCGGCGCGGAAGATCATCCAAGCGAAGGCCGTATCCGGCGCACCCGTCCGGCCAACACCTTCTCCGGCGGCGACCGCTCGAAGCTCGGCCATGCACCCCGGCTCGGCGAGCACACGAGCGAGGTGCTGGCGGAGGCCGGCTACTCGGGAGCCGAGATCGAGGCGATGAGAGCGGCGGGAGCGGTGGCCTGAAAGATCAGACCGGCTTCTCGCCCTCGATCAGCACGCGCTGCATGACGCGCGCTTCGCCCATCGGGTAGTCGATCACGACCCGGTGCATGGTGGCGCGGTTATCCCAGATCACGATGTCGCCCGCGGTCCACACATGGCCGAAATGGTGCCGCGGCCTGCGCGCCTCGTCGGCCAATTCATCGAGCAGCGCATCGCTCTCCGCCCGATCCAGCCCGACGATCCGGTCGAGCCGGTTGGGATTGAGATAAAGCGCCTTGCGGCCGGTCTCGGGATGGGTGCGCACCAGGGGATGCTCGACGTCGGGCGTCTCGGCAATCTCCTGCGGCGTGCGCGCCGACGGCCGGTTGCGGGCACGCGGCGTGTCGTAGCCGTGGATGGCGCGCATGCCGTCGATGCGCCGCTGAAGTCTTTCGGGCAACGCCTCGTAGACGGAGTGCATGTTGCAGAACCAGGTCGAGCCGCCGTGGCTGGGAATCTCGATCCCATGCAGCAGCGTCGCCTTCGCCGGGACGGCGAAATAGGAATCGTCGGTATGCCAGTCCTCGGCACGGATTGCCGTCTTGTCGGTCGTGCCGTCGGCCATCAGCGTCGACACCATGATCGACACTTCCGGCACGCCGCCACTGTGCTTGTAGCGCAGGAGCTGCGTCCTGGGCGTGCCGAAGGCTCGCGCGAAGGCCAGCGTCTCGTCGGGCGCCATGCGCTCGCCGGGCACGACGACCAGCAGATGCTCGGCCAGGGCTCTCTTCAGCAACGCTGCGATCTCGGGTTCGCCGGCGCGGCCGCGGTCGAGCCCCTCGATGCGCGCACCCAGGGGACCTTTGCAGGGAACGATCTCGGGCATGGTGCGAACTCTAGCCTATTTTCAGGGTTCGTGCGGTCGGCCAGGCCTCCGCGGCACGGGAGGCAGGCCGAGCAGTTCGCGCATCCAGCGCCGCACGCCCTGGATCATCGCCTTCGCCTTCCGCCAGGCCGGCAGGGCGCGCACGAAGGCGTACAGCCGGTCGCGCCAGGCGAACAGCCAGGTCTCGGCGCGCAGGTACCAAGGCATCCGCACCAGGGTGGGGCGCAGCACCATGTAAAGCCGTGCCACCAGGGCGGTCGCCAGCATCTTGCCGGCGACAACACTCAGGAGGGAAAGCCCATAGCGGTGATGCAACGCAAACCAGACAGCGGAAAGTTTGACCGGAATCACCAGCACTGAAGGCGCGGCGAAGGCCAGCAGCGCCCCCCACGGCGGCAGACGCCGCAGCCAGCGCTCGATCCCTGCCACGGGCGGCCACCTGGCGATCGTCGCCATGGCCAGCCCCAGATAGCGCAGCAGCGTCTCTTCGATGAACACGATCGCCGCCGCGACCGGCACGAAGAGAAGTTCAAGGGCATGTTTCAGATGGCGTTTCACGACAGTGACAACTAAAGCTGCAATCCTGGCAATTGGGTGACCACTATCATGTTCCACCGTCGCACTCTTGCCCAGCTCATGGCCGCGGCCGCGCTGGCGCCCGCCGGCCTCTCCGCCCAGGCCCGGCGGCCGCTGACGCGGATCGCCTTCGGCTCGTGCGCCGAGCAGGGCGATTCGCAGCCCATCTGGGAGGCCATTCTCGCCTACAGGCCCGAGCTTTTCATCTTCGCCGGCGACAACGTCTATGGTGATTTCAACACCGCCGATGCCGGTCCCCTGCGCAAGGCCTACGCCACGGCCGATGCCATCGCGGGCTACAACAAGCTGCGCGACAATGTCAGCCATCTCGCGGTCTGGGACGACCACGACTACGGCATCAACGACGGCGGCGGCGATTTCCCGCACAAGGCGGTGTCGAAGGATCTCTTCCTGGATTTCTGGAAGGTGCCGGCAACCGACGTGCGGCGCACCCGCGAGGGCATCTACGATTCGCACATCATCGGCCCGGCGGGCATGCGTGTGCAGATCCTTTTGCTCGACGTACGCTGGTTCCGTTCGCCGCTCACGATCACCGACCAGCGCGGTGCGCCCGGCAAGGAGCGTTACGTGCCCGATCCCGATCCGGCCAAGACCATGCTGGGCGAGACGCAATGGGCCTGGCTGGCCGGCGAGCTGCGCAAGCCTGCCGAGGTGCGCCTACTGGTCTCGAGCATCCAAGTACTGGCGGAAGGCCACGGCTGGGAGCGCTGGGGCAACTTCCCGCTCGAACGCCAGAAGTTGTTCGACACCATCCGCGAGTCGCGCGCCAAGGGCATCGTGCTGCTGTCGGGCGATCGCCACATCGGCGCGCTCTATCGCGAGGCGCCGCCGGGCATGCCGCCACTCTACGAGGTGACGTCGAGCGGCATCAACAAGGCCTTCTCTGCCGCCAAGGA
>JAEZIF010000432.1 GCA_023416135.1 Pseudomonadota bacterium | reverse complement strand
CGATGGACGTACTGGTCGTCGAGTCCCCGGCCAAGGCAAAGACCATTGGGAAGTATCTCGGCCCCGGCTACACCGTGCTGGCCTCCTATGGTCATGTCCGCGACCTGCCGCCCAAGGACGGTTCGGTGCGCCCGGATGAAGACTTCGCCATGTCCTGGGAGGTCGACGCCCAGTCGCAGAAGCGGCTGGACGCCATCGCCAAGGCCATCACCAAGGGCGGCAAGCTCTATCTCGCCACCGACCCCGACCGCGAGGGCGAGGCGATCTCCTGGCATGTCCGCGACGTGCTGAAGCACAAGAAGGCGCTCGACGGCGTCGACGTCAAACGTGTCACCTTCAACGCCATCACCAAGCAGTCGGTGCTGGACGCCGTCGCCCATCCGCGCGAGCTCGACCAGGACCTCATAGACGCCTACATGGCGCGCCGGGCGCTGGACTACCTGGTGGGCTTCACCCTCTCGCCCGTGCTGTGGCGCAAGCTGCCGGGCAGCCGCTCGGCCGGCCGCGTCCAGTCGGTGGCACTGCGCCTGATCTGCGAGCGTGAGGCCGAGATCGAAGTCTTCAAGAGCCG
The DNA here is from genome assembly GCA_023416135.1 of Pseudomonadota bacterium. Lineage (GTDB taxonomy): Bacteria > Pseudomonadota > Alphaproteobacteria > Reyranellales > Reyranellaceae > Reyranella. The sequence continues at coordinate 7,458 of JAEZIF010000432.1, read as the reverse complement.
CGAATACTGGACGGTCGACGTACTGTTCGGCACCGCCAAGAAGCAGACGCTCAAGGCCCGGCTGACCCACCTCGACGGCCGCAAGCTCGACAAGTTCGACCTCAACACCCAGGAGCGGGCCGAGCAGGCCAAGCGCGAGATCGAGCGCCGCGCCTTCTCGGTTGCGTCGATCGACCGGCGCCAGGTCCGCCGCAATCCGCCGCCGCCCTTCATCACCTCGACCCTGCAGCAGGAAGCCTCGCGCAAGCTGGGTCTCGGCGCCGCCACCGCCATGCGCATCGCCCAGCGGCTGTACGAGGGCGTCGATATCGGCGGCGAGACCGTCGGACTCATTACTTATATGCGTACCGACGGCGTGACCCTGGCACCCGAGGCGATCGGCCAGACCCGGCGCCTGATCGAGACCAAGTACGGCCAGAGCTACCTGCCCGAGAAGCCGCGGGTCTACACCTCCAAAGCCAAGAACGCCCAGGAGGCGCATGAGGCCATCCGTCCGACCGACCTCTTCCGGACGCCGCAGGACGTGGCGTCCTATTTGGACAAGGACCAGCTCGGCCTCTACGAGCTGATCTGGAAGCGCACGGTCGCCAGCCAGATGGAAAGCGCCGTGCTCGACCAGGTCACGGTCGATATCGCGAGCGCGGACAAGACCGTGCAGCTGCGCGCCACCGGTTCGGTCGTGAAATTCAACGGCTTCCTCACCCTCTACGACGAGGGCCACGACGACAACGGCAAGGAGGACGAGGAAGGCAATGCCATCCTGCCCGATGTCCTCCAGGACGAGGGACTGGAGCGCCGCGACGTCCTCCCCGAGCAGCATTTCACCGAGCCGCCGCCACGCTATTCCGAGGCGAGCCTGGTCAAGAAGCTGGAGGAGCTCGGCATCGGCCGGCCCTCGACCTACGCCAGCATCATCGAGGTGCTGCAGCGCCGGAACTACGTGAAGCTCGACCGCAAGCGCTTCGTGCCCGAGGACCGCGGCCGCATCGTCACCGCCTTCCTGCAGACCTACTTCCCGCGCTACGTCGAGTACAACTTCACCGCCCATCTCGAGGACGAGCTGGACGAGATCTCCGACGGCAAGATCGACTGGCGCCAGGTGCTGCGCGAGTTCTGGAAGGCCTTCGCCGCCGCCGTCGGCGAGACCAAGGACCTGCGCGTCAGCGAAGTGCTGGACAAGCTCGACGAGGAGCTGGGTCCGCACTTCTTCCCGGCCAACGACAATGGCGGCAAGAGCCCACGCGACTGCCCGTCCTGCGCCAACGGCCGACTTGGCCTGAAGCTCGGCAAGTTCGGCGCCTTCATCGGCTGCTCGAACTATCCGGAGTGCCGGTTCACGCGCAAGCTCGGCATCGTCGATCCCGATGCCGACGCCGCCTCCGGCGCCAACCTCGACGGCCCCAAGGTGCTGGGCACCGATCCCGCCACCGGAAAGGTCGTGACCCTGCGCAACGGACCCTACGGCCTCTACGTCCAGCTCGGCGAGCCCGAGGGCAAGGAGAAGCCCAAGCGGCAGTCGCTGCTGAAAGGCATGACCCCGGACGACGTGACTCTGGAAAAGGCGCTGGCCCTGCTGTCCCTGCCGCGTGAGCTCGGCCCGCATCCCGAGGACGGGCAGCCCGTGCTGGCCGGTGTCGGCCGCTTCGGGCCGTACGTGCGCCACGCCACCAAGTACAAGACCATTCCGGCCGACGAGAGCGTGCTCGACATCGGCATGAACCGCGCCATGGCGCTGCTCGCCGAGGCAAAGGCGACCGGCCGTGGCCGCGCCGCCGCCAAGCCCCTCCGCACCATCGGCAATCACCCCGCGGACGAGGCGCCGGTCGAGCTCTACGAGGGTCGCTACGGCCCCTACGTGAAACACGCCGGCGTCAACGCCACCGTGCCGCGCGACATCAAGCCCGACGAACTGACGCTCGACCAGGCGATATCGCTGCTGGCCGAACGGGCCGCCAAGGGCGGCGGCAAGAAGCCGAAGACGGCAAAGGCCAAGAAGCCCGTCGCCGCCAACGACCCCGGTGAGAAGCCGAAGGTCGCGGCCAAGAAGAAGTCTGCTTCGAAGAAGAAGGCCGCGAAGGCCAAGGGCGAGCCGCCGCCGCGCACCGGCACCGATGGCTAAGGGCAAAGTCCCGACCCGCGACGAACTGCTGGCTTTCATCAAGGAGAGCGCCGCCCCAGTCGGCAAGCGCGAGATCGCGCGCGCCTTCGGGCTGAAAGGCGACCAGCGCATCGAGCTCAAGGAGCTGCTGCGCGATTTGCGCGATTCAGGCGACATCGCCGCCGACCGCGCCAAGACATTCAAGGATCCCCAAGCACTGACCGACATCACCGTCCTGGAGATCGTGCGGGTCGACGACGACGGCCATCTGCTCGCCGTGCCGCGCCGCCACGACGAGGAAAAAGACGGCCCCCCCCCCCGCATCGAAATCGTCCCGCAGGCGAGCCGCGGCGGCGTCGCTCCCGCCGTCGGCGACCGCGTGCTCGCCTCGCTGAAGCGCCGCGGCAAGAGCGCTTACGAAGCCCGCGTCATCCGTCTGCTGGGCAGCGCCCCGCGCAAGGTGCTGGGCCTCTACGAAGAGCCCGACGGCGGCAACGGCATCGGCCTGGTGACGCCGACCGACCGCAAGCTGAAGGTGAGCTTCGACATCCGGCCGGCCGACAGGAACGGCGCCGAGCCGGGCGACATCGTGTGGGTCGAGCCGGCAGGCGGCGCGCTGGCCCGGCGCGCCCGGGTGGTCGAGCGCGTCGGCGCCATGAGCGACCCGCGCACCGTCAGCCTGATCTCGATCGCCGCGAACGACATCCCGGTCGAGTTCCCGTCGGCGGCGTTGGAAGAAGCCGAGCGTGCCCACGCCGCTCCTCTGGCCCGGCGCCTCGACCTGCGGGACACGCCGCTGGTCACCATCGACGGCGAGGATGCGCGCGACTTCGACGATGCCGTGTTCGCCGAGGCCGACCCTGACCATCCCGGCGGCTGGCGCATTCTGGTCGCCATCGCCGACGTCGCCTGGTACGTGCGGCCCGACAAGCCGCTCGACCGCGCCGCCTACCGTCGCGGCACCTCGGTCTATTTTCCCGACCGGGTGGTGCCCATGCTGCCCGAGGCGCTGTCCAACCACTGGTGCTCGCTGGTGCCGAACCAGGACCGGCCGGTACTGGCGGCAGAGATGTGGATCGATACGGCCGGCCATTTGAAGCGCCACCGCTTCCACCGGGCCATGATGCGCTCGGCAGCACGGCTCACCTACACCCGTGTCCAGCGCGCCCAGGACGGCATGCCCGACGCCGAGATCGCCCCCCTGATGGGCAATGTCATCCGCCCCCTCTACGGCGCCTACAAGGTCCTGCTGGCGGCTCGCGAGAAGCGCGGCGCGCTCGATCTCGACCTGCCCGAGCGTCGGGTCGTGCTGGGCGAGGATGGACGCATCGCCGAGATCGGCGTGCGCGAGCGGCTCGACAGCCACAAGCTGATCGAGGAGTTCATGGTGCTGGCCAACGTCGCCGCTGCCCAGGCGCTGGAGCAGCGGCATACCGCCTGCCTCTACCGCGTCCACGACCAGCCCGACGCCGCCAAGATCGAAGGCTTGCGCGAGTTCCTGGCCACGCTCGGAGTCGGCCTGCCGGCGGGACCGCGCCTCAGGCCCGCCGACCTCAATCGCGCGCTGCACCAGGTAGCGGACAAGCCGGTCGCCCGCCTGGTCAACGAGACCATGCTGCGCAGCCAGAGCCAGGCCGTCTACAGCCCCGACAATCTCGGCCATTTCGGCCTGGCGCTGGCGCGCTACGCCCACTTCACGTCGCCGATCCGTCGCTTTCCCGACCTGATCGTGCATCGCGCGCTGATCGCGGCCTATGGCCTTGGCGAAGGCGGTCTGCCGGACGCCGACAAGGGCCGCTTCACCGAGTTCGGCGAGCACCTCTCCATGTGCGAACGGCGCGCCGTGGCGGCAGAGCGCGGCGCCATGGACCGCTACGTCGCGGCGTTCATGGCCGCGCATGTCGGCGCCACCTTCCCCGGCCGGGTCACCAGCGTCACCCGCTTCGGCCTGTTCGCCGAGCTCGACGCCAGCGGCGCCGACGGGCTGATCCCCATCCGGTCGCTCGGTCAGGAGTTCTTCCGACACGACGAAGGCCGGCAGATGCTGGTCGGCGAGCGGACCGGCGAGACCTTCGGCCTGGGCGACCGTTTGCGGCTGAAACTGGTCGATGCCGACATCGCGACGGGCGGCCTGCTGTTCGAGATCATCGACGTCATCGAACGTGTCGAGCGCCACGCCCCGGCGCCCGGCGGCCGCCGCGATCGTCGCACGCCGCGGCGTCCGGTCGCGCAGCGCGGGCCGCGAAAGGACAAACGGTCGCGACGACGCCGATAGGGCGAGGCTCCATCTTGGCGGCATGAAAGAGGAACGCTCGCCGGACTTCTGGACCTGCCTGTGGCGCGGCTGGCGCGGCAGGTGCCCGCGCTGCGGCGCCGGCAGCCTGTTCTCGAGTTTCCTCAAGATGCGCAGCCACTGCCCGGCCTGCGAACTGGCGCTCGAGCCGTACCGCGCCGACGACGCACCGGCGTATTTCACTATTTTTGCAGTCGGCCACATCGTCGTACCGCTGGTCCTGGTGGTGGAGCGCTACGGCGGTCAGCCGCCACTGTGGGTTCATGCGGCATTGTGGCTTCCGCTTTCGGTTGTCCTTGCACTCGCCCTGCTGCCTCGCATAAAAGGCGCCGTCATTGCGCTCCTGTGGGCGCACCGGATAGCCGCTCCCAAGCCCTCTACGGGGAGCTACGACCCCTCAGCCTAAAACGTGGCCGCCCGCCGACGGCCTGTGCTATGCTTGCCGTTGCTGGGTATGGAAGTGTCGCTGATCCCTTTTCTAGTTAAGGCGGTGCCGCGTGCGGCTGCCGCCCTTCTTGCTTCATCTCTGGTCGTCTCCTGCGCGACGTCGACCGACGCCCCGCAGGCCGCCAGCGGCCGCAATCCGTCGGTAGCCGCCGACGTCAACCTCGAGCGGGTCGTCCTGCAGGCCTACCGGGCCATCGGCGACCGCCATCTGTTCGAGCCCAACTTTCGGACGCTCTCGACCGAGACCTACCGCGGCTTCGCAAGCGCCGATCCGGCCATGGTGCTGGAGACTTCCGGCGGCACCTTCACCGTCAAGCGCGACGGCCGCGAGGTGCTGAGCCGGCCCACGCCGGCCGATCCGGCCGACGGCCGCGCCTGGGGCGCAATGCTGGCCGAGCTGATGGCGGGTTCGCTCGACGCCTCGCCGGCGCTGCAGCACACCGACCGCCAGCAGCTCATCCGCGAGTCCATGACGGCCACCACCAAGCAGCTCGATCGCAACAGCCGCTACGCCGACCCCGACGAGGCGCGCGACAACCGCTTCCAGCGTGACGGCGGCGGCGGCGTCGGCATCACCGTCGAGCGTACCGACGACAAGAAGATCATCATCCGCGCCGTGCAGGATGGCTCGCCCGCGTCCAAGGCCGGCGTGCAGGTCGGCGATCAGGTCCTGTCGATCGACGGCGAGTCGATGATCGAGCGGCCACTGGGCGACGTCGTCGCCAAGCTGCGCGGGTCGGTCGGGGCTCCGGTCGCGATCACGGTGCTGCGCGCCTCGCAGGGCGCCGAGTACGTGCTCAGCATGAAGCGCGGGCGCATCATCCCGACCACGGTCACCTACGAGCGCCGCGGCGACGTGGCGCTGATCCATCTGACGGGCTTCAACAGCGCCACCACCGACAACCTCAAGGCCGCCCTCGACAAGGCCAGGGCCGAGCTCGGCGGCACGATGGCCGGCGTCATCATCGACATGCGCTCCAACCGCGGCGGCCTGCTCGACCAGGCCCAGACCGTGTCGGAGCTGTTCATCAACAACGGCACCATCTTCTCGACCAGCGGCCGCCATCCCGACAGCCGCCGCACCTACAAGAGCGCCAACGGCAGCAAGACGCCCGAGATGCCGATCGTCGTGCTGATGAACGGCGGCTCGGCCTCGGCGGCCGAGATCGTCGCCGCCGCCCTGCAGGATCGCGGCCGAGCCGTCGTCGTCGGCAGCACCAGCTACGGCAAGGGTACCGTGCAGACCGTGGTGCGGCTGGCCAACGAAGGCGAGTTGATCCTGACCTGGTCGCGGCTGAACGCGCCGTCGGGCTACACCTGGAACGAACTCGGCGTGCTGCCCAACGTCTGCACGTCCAAAATCGGCGATGTCGGCCAACTCAACGCCGCCACCGTCGATTCCGGCCAGGGCACGCTGATGCGCTGGCATGCGCTGCGCAATCCGACCCATCAGGAAGTGGCGGATCTGCGCAAGATCTGCCCGCCGGGCGATACCAGCCCCGAGCGCGACGTCGAGATCGCCACCCGCCTGCTGCGCGACCGCACCCTCTATGCGCATGCGGTGAACGCGGCGACCCAGCAGGCGACGTCGACGGCGGCAGCCCGCCAATAGGCGGCTCGACGAGCGACTTGACACCGGCGGGCCAGCGACTAGTTTGCCCGCCTTCCAGAGATTCGCCCCCTTCCGGGATTCCGGGGCGGGCATAGGGACAAGACCATGGCCAAGCCGACCTCGATCCTGATCAAGATGGTGTCCAGCGCCGACACCGGGTTCTATTACGTCACGCGCAAGAACCCGCGGACGAAGACCGAGAAGATGGAGCTCAAGAAGTACGACCCGGTGGTGCGCAAGCACGTCGTCTTCAAGGAATCGAAGATGAAGTGACCTTCCGCGAAGGAACCTCTTCCGAGCGACCTGGCCGCCCCTACGGGCGGCTTTTTCGTAGCTGGCCGCTATTCGGGGCAACCGCGAGATCGCGAGCGTGAAAACAGTGCTGGCAGGGACCATATGCAAGGTGCACCGACATAGGGCGGGGCTTCCAGCTGGGCGTCCTCTGTAGGCATACCGCCATCCAGTCGCTAACATTCGCACCTCCCGACGTCGCGTCGCCGCCGCCCGACAGGGCCTGAAATCAAGAAGGACGAGCCAAATGGTCAATCGCACGAAATTCTATATCGACGGCGCCTGGGTGGACCCGGCCGTCATGAAGACGATCCCAGTGATCAATCCGGCCACCGAAGAGCGCCTGTATGACGTCGCCGTCGGCTCGAAGGCAGACGTGGACAAGGCGGTTGCCGCCGCCCGCACGGCGTTCGAGACCTTCTCGGTCACGACGCGCGAGGAGCGCATCGCGCTGCTCGAGAAGATCATCGACGCCTACAAGGCGCGCTCCAAGGAAATTGCCGCCGCCATCTCCGACGAAATGGGAGCGCCGATCCCGATGGCCGAGCGGGCGCAAGCCGGCGCCGGCCTGGGTCACCTGATGTCGACCTTGCAGGTGCTGAAGGACTATCACTTCGAGGAGAAGGTCGGCACGGCCACCGTCGTGCGCGAACCGATCGGCGTGGTCGGCATGATCACCCCGTGGAACTGGCCGCTCAACCAGATCGCCTGCAAGGT
>JAEZIF010000414.1 GCA_023416135.1 Pseudomonadota bacterium | reverse complement strand
ATCGCCTGCCCGAGGCAGCGGAGCGCAAGCTCGCTCAGCTCCTGCGCGCGCCGCTCGATTCGTCGGGCGATGCTGGACTGCGCCGGCTGGTCGAGAGCTCGACCCAGCAGGTTCATCACCCTGGTCGGCGCCGTGCTCGGCCTGCCGGCCGGCGGCTGGTCGCAACGCATCGGCCATACACGCGCCCTCGCCGTCGGCCTCGCCATCATGGCCGCGGCCGCAGCCTTGTGCGCCGCCGCCACCGACGCCACCACGCTGCTCGCCGGTCGCACGCTCGCGGGCATCGGCTATCTGCTGGTCGTCGTCGCCGCACCGTCGCTGATGGCCATGACCGCCGCGCCGCGCCATCTGCCGATCACGCTGTCGCTGTGGGGCACCTTCGTGCCGACCGGCATCGCGCTGGCCGGCCTCGTCACGGCAGGCTTCGCCGACGCCGGCTGGCGCACGATCTTCGCGGTCGACCTCGTGCTGCTGGCTGCAGCGGCGGTCGTCGTGATCGTCGCGGTGCCGCGCGACGGTGGGGCGCCCCACGACAAGGAGACGTTGCCGACCGGCGCGCTCACCTCCTCCCTGCCGCTCGCCGCCGCCTTCTTCTGTTTCGCCCTGCTCTTCCTGGCGCTCGCCGGACTGCTTCCAGCCTGGCTGGTCGACCGACGTGGGCTGGCATCCGCCGATGCCGGCCGGATCGCCGCCATCGCCACCGCCTTCGGCATCCCGGGCAGCCTGCTGGCAGGCTCGCTGATGCGTGCCGGCGTCTCGCCCGGCCGGCTCGCGGCGATCGGCCTGCTGGGCTCGATGGCCTTGGCCGCGCTCTGCTTCACCGCGCTGCCCCTGCCCATGGCCGTCGCGGGCTTCGCCCTGTCCTTCGCGATCGGCGGACTGGTGCCGGCGGCGACGTTCTCGTCGGTGCCGCTGGTTGCCGTCGCTCCCCGCGCCATCGGCCCGATCAACGGCCTGGTGGCGCAGGCCGGCAGCCTGGGCTCGCTGGTCGGGCCGCCGCTGCTCGCGCTGTGGGTCGGTTGGACCGATTGGCCGTTCGCGCCGCTTCTGCTGCTCGCGATCGCGGTGCTCGGCGCGGCCGCCGCGCTCGCGCTCAGACGCGCTTCTCCACCACCATGAACCAGGTCTTGCCGGCGAACGGCACCAGCCGGCCACGCGAATTGACGGGGAAGAGGCTCATGGTGACGCTGTTCTTCACGTTGCCGCCGATCGCCTGCACGTAGCCCCCGCGCACGTCGGTGACGATGTCGCAATGGCTGGCCGTGCTGTCGATGCGCCGCCGCGCCGTGCGCGAATCGGCATGGCGCCAGGTCGGCCCCGAGGTCCCGGCGCACACGAGGTCGCCCGGCTTGGGTGAATATTCGTTGGGTGCATGCAGCACGAAGGCGGCGCTTCTGCCGCGCTGCTGCTGGCGGTCATAGAGCGATGCGAGATAGCCGCCGTGACGGCCGTCGCGTGGGAAATCTGCCGCGCTGACGCCCGAATGCGCCATCGTCCAGGCGACGAACGCCCCGGACCACGGCTTGCTCGAGCGGCCGTTCCACGAGGGATGCCCGCAGCTTCCCCAGTAGTCGCCGATCTTGCTGCTGAGCGGCTCGCTGCGCTCGCTGACGCCGCTGCGGTTGACATAGCCGCCGGCCTGCCCGCCATAGACGACGGTCGAGCGGCCGAACTTCGTCCATTCCTGCCAAGCGGTATGGGCGACGCGATCCGAGGGCGGGCGATCGGCATAGCCGCCGCTGCCACCGCCGCAGCCGCTCAACAGCCAGGGGACGACGAAGACGAGCAGGAAGACCGCCGGCAGCCAGTGACCGAACGCCCGGGAGGAGCGCAGGGCGGATGGCTGCCAGCAAGCACGAACGTCGACGGAGGGGGTGCCGATATTCATGTATGACTTGCAGGAGATTAAATAGATGATTGTTATTACTGGCTTTTAATATAACAGGTTTTCTGCATCTTGTCATCGGACATCGACCTTGCCCGTGTTCGCCGGCTGGAAGAGCTGGCGTTCGCCGGCTGGCCCGCCCTGGAAACCCGCGACGTGGCGGGCTGGCGCCTGCGTCTCTCGGGCGGATACACAAAAAGAGCCAACTCCATCAATGCATTAGGACCAGATGCTCAGGTCAGTTCTGCTACTCTCGAAGCGCTCGAAGCGCCTTATCGGGAGCGAGGTCAGCTGCCCGTCTGGCGGCTGAGCCCCCTGGCTCCCGCCGCCATCGCCGACATCCTGGGCGAGCGGGGCTATCGGACCATCGAGCGCAGCCTGGTTCAGGTCCGCCCCCTCGACCGCCCGTTTGCGCCGGCCCCGGAGGTGCGGATCCAGGCGCAGCCGACCGAGCCGTGGATCGAAGCCTTCGCCCTCCACAGCCCGGTCCGGCCTGAGCATCGCGACACCATGCGGCGCATGCTGACGGCGATCGCCGCACCGGTCGGCTTCGCCTTCGCCGAGGAGGCCGGCAAGCCGATGGCCATGGCGATCGGCGCCGTGAACGGCGACCACATGGGTCTGTTCGACGTCCTGGTGATGCCCGAGGCGCGCCGCCGCGGGCTGGCCCGCAAGGTCACCGAGAGTCTCCATGCCTGGGCCTGGGATCACGGCGCCCGCTTCGCCTGGCTGCAGGTCGTCGCCACCAACGCAGCGGCGATACCGCTCTACGAAGCTCAGGGCTTCCGCACCGTCTACAGCTATGAGTACCGCGTGCCGCCGCTCTGAGCGTGCCTTGACCCCCCGCCTACCTCCCCCAATAGTTGCGCAAGGGAGGAAAATGTAAAATGGCGAACTTTGCTTGGGAAAAGAGCTACCCGCCCGGGGTGAAGTGGGAGCTAGAGATCCCGAAGAAGGCGCTGCACCAGATCTTCGAGGAGAGCTGCGCGCAGTTCGGCGACCGGCCCTTCACCGACTTCCTGGACAAGGTGATGACCTTCCGCGACTACAAGGACGCGTCGGACAAGGCAGCCGCGGGTTTCCAGAAGCTCGGCGTCAAGCCCGGCGTCAATGTCGGTCTCTACCTGCCCAACACGCCGCACTACCTGATCGCCTTCTTCGGCGTGCTCAAGGCCGGCGGCCGCGTGGTCAACTACAGCCCGCTCGACGCGGCGCGCGAGCTCGAATTCAAGATCGGTGATTCGGAGACCGACATCCTGGTCACGCTCGATGTCGCGGCGCTGTACCCCAAGATGGCGGCGATGAAGGGCAAGACACGGCTCAAGAAGCTGGTCGTCGGGTCGATCGCCGATTACCTGCCGTGGCCCAAGAACTGGCTCTATCCCATCGCCAAGAAGAAGGAGATTTCCAGCTGGCCGCGTGACGACTGGCACATGTCCTTCAAGGACCTTTTGGCCAACGACGGCAGGTACACGTCCCATCCGGTGGGCGAGGACCTGTGGGACGAGGTAGCGCTGCTGCAATACACCGGCGGCACGACCGGCCTGCCGAAGGCCGCCATGCTGACGCACGGCTGCATCGTCTCGGCAATGGCCCAGGGCCAGTCGTGGACCAAGCCCTACACCACGCCCGGCACCGAGAAGGTCGTCTGCGTGCTGCCGCTGTTCCACATCTACGCGCTGTCGGGAATCATGCTGGGCGCGGTGCGCAACGGCAACCAGCTCATCCTGTATCCGCGGCCTGACATCGACATGATCGTCAATGACCTCGCCACCAAGAAGCCGACCTTCCTGCCCGGCGTGCCGACGCTCTACACCGCCATCAACAAGCATCCCAAGGCGCAGGGGCTGGACCTGAAGTCGCTGAAAATCTGCATGTCGGGCGGCGCGCCCCTGCCGGTCGAGGTGCAGCAGGCGTTCGAGAAGCTGACCGGCGCCACCCTGATCGAAGGCTACGGCCTCACCGAGACCTCGCCCACCGGCGCGATCTGCCCGGTCGACAAGAGCGTGCGCCGCACGGGTTCGTGCGGCGTGCCGATGCCCGGTACGGTGATCGAGATCCGCGACATGGAGAAGGGCGACAAGGTGCTGCCGCCCGGCAAGGAGAATGTCGGCGAGGTCTGCATCATCGGCCCGCAGGTCATGAAGGGCTACTGGAAGAAGCCGGAGGAGAGCGAGAAGGTCCTGTTCCGCCATCCCTCGAGCAACTGGCAGGGCCTGCGCACCGGCGACATGGGCTACATGGACGCCGACGGCTGGCTCTACCTGGTCGACCGCTCCAAGGACCTGATCATCTCGTCGGGCTACAACGTCTATCCCCGCATGATCGAAGAGGCGGTTTACGAGCACCCGGCGGTCGACGAATGCATCGTCATCGGCATCCCGCATCCGCATCGCCAGGAGGCGCCCAAGGTCTTCGTCAAGCTGAAGCCCGGCGCCTCGCTCACCTTCGAGGAGCTGCTGAAGCATCTCGACGGCAAGATCGGCAAGCACGAGATGCCGATCGCCCTCGAGGTCCGGGCCGAACTGCCCAAGACCCCGGTCGGCAAGCTCTCCAAGAAGGAGCTCAAGGAAGAGGAACGCATCAAGGCCCAGCCAAAGGCGGCGTGATTCATGATGCTCTTACTCATGTTACTCTCGCCCTGGCGGGGGAGAGGAACATGAATCATGAGCGTTTCGCGTCGTATCATCCTCCTCGGCGGCCCTTCCCTCACCCTCACCGCCTGCTTCGACAAGCCCTGCGAGGAGCGCAATCCCGCGCAGCTTGCCTTCCTGGAGAGCCTGAAGTCGCTGGCGAAGCCCGCGCTCGCCTCCGGCAACCCGTTGCAGATCGAGGAAGCAGCCAAGCAGAGCGTGGAACTGGCCGAGAAGGTCGGCGTCTTCTCCGACTGGTGCGGCACACTGACCAAGATCGAGGGCACGGCCCAGAAGGTCGCGGTCACGATCGATATGGGCCGCCAAGTTTCGCTCTACGCGTTCAACGACTGGACCCAGGCCTTCGCCGGCTCGGTTCTCGACCTTTTCTCCACACGATCGCGCGAACCGCCGCCGCCGGGCCTTTCCGATCCTGCCATCGCGGCGCTAAAAACCCTGCGCTTGGGCGAGCGCATTTCGCTCTCGGGCAAGATGGGCCAGATTGCCGGCTCGGGCGTGTTCGACTGGTCGCGCCTGTTCGGCAAGAGCGAAGCCGAGCACCGCCAGTTCCTGCAGACGCCGCGCTTCGTCGCGCGCATCGAGGCGCTGGCGGCGGAGAAAAAGAAGTAGAAAGGATCTTGGAGTGCCGTCCTTCACGTACGATTTTCCCTACGCCAGCAAAAAACTCCCGATCTTCGCCGACAACGTCGTCGCCTCCTCCCAGCACCTCGCCGCGACCGCCGGCCTGCGCATGCTGGCCAAGGGCGGCAATGCCGTCGATGCCGCGGTCGCAAGCGCGATTGCCATGACCATCGTCGAGCCGACCATGAACGGCATAGGCGCCGACGCCTTCTGCATCCTGTGGGACGGCAGCCAGCTCGTCGGGCTGAACGCTTCCGGCCATTCGCCTGAGCTGATGACGCCCGACCAGTACGAGGGCCACGCCGCCATGCCGAGCACGGGCTGGGGCAGCGTCACCACGCCGGGCGCGGTGTCGCTCTGGATGACCCTGCATGGGCGCTACGGCAAGCTGCCCTTCGCCGACCTGTTCGAGCCCGCGATCAGGTATGCGCACGACGGCTTCCGCGTCTCCTACATGGTGGCGCAGCAGTGGGCGCGCGCCGCCGACCGGCTGCGCGTCCAGCAGGACTGGGTGCGCGACTTCATGCCCAACGGCCGCACGCCGCGGCCGGGCGAGCTGTGGAAGTTCCCCGATCAGGCCAAAACCCTCGCCAAAATCGCCGAGACCAAGGGCGAGGCCTTCTATCACGGCGAGCTCGCCCATGCGATGGACAGCCACGCCAAGGCGACCGGCGGCACGTTGCGTCGCAACGACCTCGCCGACCACGAGGCTCACTGGGTCGATCCCATCGGCATCACCTATCGCGGCACGACGTTGCACGAGATCCCGCCGTCCGGCCAGGGCATCGCCGCCTGCATGGCGCTGGGCATCCTGGAGAACTTCGACATCGCCGGGCACGACTGCGACGGACCGGAGGTCGCGCACCTGCGCATCGAGGCGATGAAGCTCGCCTTCGCCGACATCTGGCGCTACGTCGCGGACCCGCGGCACATGGAGGTGACGCCGGCGCAGCTGCTCGACAAGCACTATCTCAAGAGCCGCGCCAAGCTGATCGATCCCAAGAAGGCCAAGGACTTCGGACCGGGCACGCCCAAGGACGGTGGCACGATCTACCTCGGCACGGCCGACGCGTCGGGCATGATGGTGTCGCTGATCCAGTCGAACTACACGGGCTTCGGCTCGGGCATCGTCGTGCCGGGCACCGGCATTGCGCTTCAGAACCGCGCCACCGGCTTCGTGACGACCAAGGGGCATCCCAACCAGGTCGGGCCGAAGAAGCGACCGTTCCACACCATCATCCCCGCCTTCATCACCAAGGACGGCAAGCCGGTCGCGACCTTCGGCCTGATGGGCGGCGCCATGCAGCCGCAGGGCCACATGCAGGTATTCTCGCGCATCGTCGACTTCGGCCAGAATCCGCAGGCCGCCATCGACGGCCCGCGCTGGCGCGTCCACGAGACCGACAAGTCGGTGTGGACCGAGGAGCACATGCCGACCGACACGCTGAGCGGACTGGAAGCGCGCGGCCACAAGGTCACCCGCACCAAGTCGCCGAGCTTCGACTTCGGTTCCAGCCAGATCATCTGGCGCTTCCCCGAAGGCGGCCCCTACCTCGGCGCCTCGGAAAGCCGCCGCGACGGCGCGGCCGTCGGGTTCTGATGGACTCAAGCTCCTCTCCCCCGCCGGGGGAGAGGAGCTTGAAGGGAGAGCATGACCACCACCATCTCC
>JAEZIF010000368.1 GCA_023416135.1 Pseudomonadota bacterium | reverse complement strand
GGCGCCGGCTCGGCAGTCGACGGGCCGCGGCGGCTCACCTGGATGCAGCGCGCCGCCGCGCGCTACTACGAGGAGAGCGAGACCCGTCACTATCCCGTCCATGCCGGCCTCGCCAACCATCTGATCGCTGCTCTGATCGAGCGCGAGTTCGATGTTTCGGCGGCCAATGCGCTGCCGGCCGGGGAGGGCGAGGGGCACGCCTTCGGGTTCGTCCATCGTCGACTCATGGCGGAGGCGGTTCCGGTCGTGCCGGTGGTGCTCAATACCTATTACCCGCCCAACCAGCCGTCGCCGCGGCGCTGCTATCGGCTCGGCCAGACGATCCGGGAGGCGATCGAGGGCTATCCGGCGAACTTGCGTGTCGGCGTCGTGGCGTCCGGCGGACTGAGCCATTTCACCATCGATGAATCGCTCGACCGTGAGCTGATCCGCGCGCTCGGCGAAAAGGATGCGGACGCCCTGCAGGGCCTGCCACGAGCGCGGCTCAACTCGGGCAACTCCGAGATCCGCAACTGGATCTGCGCCGGTGGGGCGCTCGAGCATCTCGATCTGCGCTGGGTGACATACTGCCCGGGCTACCGGACGCCGGCCGGAACGGGCACAGGCCTCTGCTTTGCGCACTGGGCGTGAGATTCGCGCCCGCACCGATCATTGTGGGGAAAAGCACACAGAACACCGCCGGACCGGGACTAGAGTCGACCACCTTTTGATGGAGACCATCCATGAGTTGGGATCATCAGAAATACGTCGACTTCATCAAGAAGGAGGCACCGGCGGCGGACCGCAGCAGTTTGCTGCAGGCCAGCTCCAAGCCGTTCACCTCGAAGAACGTGCCAAAGCGCGGCAAGCGTCCACAAATCTTCGTGACGTACTATTCGATGCCCGATTGGCTGGACATCTTCAGCAGTCCGCCGAAATCGAAGGCGTCGCCCAACGTCAGGCTCGACAGCCGCCTGGGCAAGGTGCCGTTCTCACAGATGATCGGCGAATACAGGCATGCCGCGCAGCAGCATCAGGACAAGGTGACCGCGCTGCTGGCGCTGATCGAAACATTCCCCAGTGGAAAGGCCCTGCTTGCGGAGCTGGGCAGCACCGGGCACTCGATTCGAATAATGCCCTATTGGCATTACTTCAGAACCATGCCGGGCGGAAAGTATTTCAACTCGACGCCCATACCCGTAAAGGCGGGTGAGTCGATGTCGTATCTCGCCGACGGTACCGGCGCCAGAGACGATCAGGGCGCCTACGAAAGGAATGCGCCGGTTCGCGACGAGAACAACGAGCCCATACCGGGCGAGGGCAAGGGTACGGGGGCCGGTGCGAACGTCGTGCTCTTCTTCTCCGCCGAAACCTGGAACAGCGAGGCCGCAGCGGACGGGCCGGGGTTCCAGGCCGATGAAGTGCTCTTTCACGAGCTGGTTCACGTAACCCGCATGATTCGGGGACGGCTCACCCACACCGAGGTCAAAGGGGGAGGCTACGGGAACATCGAGGAGTACTTCGCCACCGTCATCACGAATGTGTACATGTCCGACAAGGGGCAGACCAGGCTGCGCGGCTTCTACAGCAACGACTTCATCCGGCAGAACAGGACGACGGTGATGGTCGGCGACAAGGAGATCCTGGTCAGCACCGATCCGCTGCCGCAGGACTGGAGCGTGATGAAGGACCCGGACAGGTTCTACGACAATGTCGACAACCTGAGCGTCCCGCCCAGACAGCTGATGCAAATCCTCAAGGACAAGCAGTCGGACTTCTACTTTGCCCTGGCCCATCTTCCCGACGTCAGGCCGACGTTCAACCCCGTCGGACGGCACTTCAGGGAAAACCTGCAGCCGGCTGGCGCCGCGCCCAAGGCTAAAGCTCCGACGGCGCGTCCGAAACGGCCGTAGCTGCTCCGTTCGGACGGTCGGGACGCAGCCATGTCCTGTCGATATTGTTCCGGTCGGTTTTCTGCCGATACGATAGCGGCAAACCTGCCGGAGTGTGCTCATGTCCTTACCCAGCCTGGTGATTCGCGGTGGCACCATTGTCGACGGTACGGGCGGCGATCCCTATGAGGCCGACCTCGCCATAGCCGACGGGAAGATCGCGGCGATCGGCGGCGCCATCCCGAAGGGCAGCGAAGAGATCGACGCGCGCGGCAGGCTGGTCACGCCGGGCTTTGTCGACGTGCACACACACTACGACGCGCAGGTGACCTGGAGCGAGCGGCTGTCGCCGTCGTCGTGGAACGGCGCCACGACCGTGCTGCTGGGCAATTGCGGCGTGGGCTTCGCGCCTTGCCACGAAGACCAGCACGACATGCTGATAAACCTGATGGAGGGCGTCGAGGACATTCCCGAGGTCGTGATGACCGCGGGGCTGCCGTGGAACTGGCACAGCTTTCCGGACTATCTCGATGCCATCGCCGCGCGGCGCTACGACGTCGATGTCGCGGCCCAGGTGCCGCATGCCGCCGTGCGCGTCTATGTGATGGGCGAGCGCGGCGCCAATCGCGAGCCCGCCACCGAGGCCGACCGCCGGCGCATGGCCGAGATCGCCGCCGAGGGGCTGCGCGCCGGCGCGCTCGGCTTCTCGACCTCGCGCACGCTGAACCATCGCGCCGCCGACGGCCGCAGCATCCCGACCTTGCGCGCCGAGGAGGCCGAGCTGACGGCGATCGCCCATGCCATGCGCGAGACCGGCGCGGGTTGGCTGCAGATCGTGTCGGACTTCGAGGACCAGGCGGGCGAGATCGGGCTGTTCCGCCGGCTGGCCAAGGAATCGGGTCGGCCCGTCACCATCTCGATGCTGCAGAGTCACGTCCGGCCCGACGCCTGGCGCACGCTCAAGGCCAAGATCGACGAGGCCAACGCCACGGGTCTCTGCATCACGGCCCAGGTCCGCTCACGGCCGACCAGCGTGCTGTTGGGCTTCGAGCTGTCGCAGAATCCGTTCATGGGCCGGCCGTCCTACATGGAGATCGCCCATCTGCCGTTTGCCGAGCGCCTGGCCCGGCTGCGCAGGCCCGAGTTTCGGGCGCGCATCATGCAGGAGGCGTTCGAAGGCGGCGGCCGCGAGCGCCGGGTCGATCGCTGGGACGGCATGTTCCCGTTCGGCGATCCGCCGGACTACGAGCCCACGCCCGACAAGAGCATCGCCGCGCGCGCCGCGCGCGAAGGGCGGGCGCCCGAGGAGGTGGCCTACGACCTGCTGCTCGAGCGCGACGGCAAAGAGATGCTGTATCTGCCGGTCACCAACTATGCCGAAGGCAACCTCGACGTCGTGGGCGAGATGATCGCGGCGCCCAACACGCTGATCGGCCTGGGCGACGGCGGGGCGCATGTCGGCATCATGTGCGACGCCACCGCCACCAGCTACACCCTGACCCACTGGACGCGCGATCGCGGGCGCGGCTCGCTGTTTCCGGTGGCATGGGGCATCAAGCGGCTCAGTCGCGACAACGCCGCGGCGATCGGGCTCAACGACCGCGGCCTGCTGAAGGTCGGCATGAAGGCCGACATCAACGTGCTGGACTACGACAACATGCGCCTGCGCGCACCCGAGGTGGTCTACGACCTGCCGGCCGGCGGCAAGCGGCTGGTCCAGCGCACCGACGGCTTCGACGCCACCATCGTGTCGGGCGAGGTCGTCTACCGGCACGGCGAGGCGATGGCGGCGCTGCCGGGGCGGCTGGTGCGCGGCGCGCGCTGAGCACTTTCGAGTCAAGAGAGGAAACGATGAAGGCAGCATTCATTGAGAAATTCGGCGGACCGGAGGTCCTGACCTACGGCGATCTGCCGGATCCCGTCGCGGGACCGGGGCAGGTCGTCGTCGATGTCGTGGCCGCCAGCGTCAACGGCGCCGATCCGAAGGTGGCTGCCGGCGAATACAAGCAGACCAAGTTCCCGCTGATCCTGGGGCGCGACTTCTCCGGCAAGGTCAGCGCCGTCAGTGAAGGGGCGGACCTGGCGGTCGGCGATGAGGTGTTCGGCGTCCTCGAGACCGGCCGCGACGGCACCTACTGCGAGAAGCTGGCCGTCGGTGCCAACGTCGTGGCCAGGAAGCCGGCGGCGCTGTCGCATGTCGACGCCGCGGCGATGGCGCTGACCGGCCTCACCGCGATCTGCGCGGTCGAGAACTCGCTGCAGCTCAAGCGCGGGGAGACCATCCTGATCCAGGGCGGTGCGGGCGGCGTCGCGGCCTTCGCCATCCAGCTCGCCAAGCATATCGGTGCGCGTGTCATCACCACTTGCAGCACCGGCAACGTCGACTACGTGCGCAGCCTCGGCGCCGATCAGGTGATCGACTACAGCACCACCGACTTCACCGAAGTCGTCAAGGATTGCGACGCGGTGTTCGAGACCGTGGGTGGCGACGTCGCCACGCGCTCCTTCGCCGTGCTGAAGCCGGGCGGCCGCGCGACTTTCATCGCCTCGGGCCCGACGGCGCCCAAGCCCGACCGCGGCGACGTGACCGCGCTGCGGCCGGCGGTGCCGCGCGAGCGCAAGTACATGGAGCGGATCGCCGAGCTTTACGGCAAGGGCGTGGTCCGGCCGCAGCACGTCACGCTGTTCGAGCTGGCCAAGGCGAGGACCGCGCTCGGTGTCAGCGCGGCGCGGCACTTCAAGGGCAAGCTGGTTCTCAAGATTCGCTGAAGGTCGGGGAGGAAGAGTGAAAGTCGGTTTCATCGGCGTCGGCAACATGGGCGGCCCCATGTGCCGCAACATCATCAAGCGCAGCAACCACCAGGTGACGGTGTTCGACCTGAACGCCGCGGCGGTGAAGACCTGCACCGATCTCGGCGGAACCGCGGCGAAGTCCATCGCCGATGCGACCAAGGGCGCCGATCTCGTGTTGACCTCGCTGCCCATGCCCAAGGACGTCGAGGCGGTGACTTTGGGCGACAACGGCATCCTGGCCAACATCGCCAAGGGCCAGACCTATATCGACCTCAGCACCAACGCGCCGTCGATGGTGAAGAAGATCGGCGGCGCCATGGCGGCCAAGGGCATCGCCATGCTCGACGCGCCGGTGAGCGGCGGCACGACCGGCGCGGAGGCCGCGACCATCGCCATCATGGTTGGCGGCGACAAGAAGGTGTTCGACGACGCCCTGCCGGTGCTGCAATCGTTCAGCGCCAACGTCATCCACATGGGCGGGCTCGGCAGCGGCACGGTGGCCAAGCTGGTGAACAACATGTTGTCGTTCTGCAACATGTCCGCGCTGGTCGAGGGCATGATGCTGGGCACGAGCTACGGCCTCGATCCGGACAAGCTGCTGCACGTGATCTCGACCTCGAGCGGCAACTCCAACGCCATCAAGAACTTCACGCTGCGCGCGCTGCCCGGCAAATATTCGCCGCCGTCTTTCGCTCTCGATCTCGCTTACAAGGATCTGCATCTCGCCCTGGAACTCGGCGACGAGCTCGGCGTGCCGCTGTACCAGGGCGCCTCGACGCACAACCTGCAGCGCCTGGCCAAGGGCATGGGCTTCGGCCCGGACGACAGCACCTCCGTGCTGCGGGTCTACGAAGCGATGCTGGGGCGCAAGGTCAAGCCGTAGCCTAGACGCGATGGCGTTCCAGGAAGGCCTGATCGGGATCGAAGCCGAGGCCGGGTCCACTCGGGACGTCGAGCTCGGGCTGCCAGCGCGTGAGCCCGCTGTCGCCGTACATGTCCATGGGCGGCTCGGCCTCGATGACGGCATAGTAGGCAGGCTGCTTCATCGTCGCCAGGAAGTGCAGGGTCGCGAGCCCGGCCGGGCCGATGAACGGCGTGTGCGGCGCGATCGAAACGCCGCGCGGGCCGAGCAATTCCACGGCGCGCCGGTTCTCCGAGACGCCGCCGATCATGCAGATGTCCGGTTGCACGACGCCGACCGGCGCCTTGGCATAGACCGCAAGCTGCTCGGCCGAACCGAGTTCGGCGCCCAGGCCGACGGTGATGCGGGGCAGCGACGGCTCGACGAGCAGGGCCTCCGGCGGCCACACCGGATCCTCCAGCCACAGGAGGTCGAGCGCCTGCCAGCGCGCGAGGCTGCTCTGGACGTCGGTCAGGGTGTGGGCGCAATTGCAGTCGGCGACGAACGGCATTCGCGGGCCGACGAGCTTCCTTGCCGCTTCGATGACGTCGAGGTCGAACTCGTGGACTTTCACCGCGGCGACCTTGGCGGCCAGCGCTTGCTCGATGCGTGCCGTGACCTTGGCCGTGTCGTTGTAGCGGTCGAGGCTCGCCATCACCGGCACGCGCTTTCGCTGCGAGCCGCCCAGCAGGTCGGAGAGCGAGCGGCCGGCCGCCTTGCCGGCGA
>JAEZIF010000362.1 GCA_023416135.1 Pseudomonadota bacterium | reverse complement strand
CGACCTGCTCGGCCTTCAATCCGTTGGCCTCGAGCTGGCGGCGCACCAGGTAGCGCTTGGCGATCTCGAGCTTCTCGCCCGACGTGTAGCCGGTGAGCGCGATGATCTCCATGCGGTCGCGCAGCGGACCCTGGATGGTCTCCAGCATGTTGGCCGTGGTGATGAAGACCACGCGGCTGAGGTCGAACGGCACGTCGAGATAGTTGTCGCGGAACGTCGAGTTCTGCTCGGGATCGAGCACCTCCAGCAACGCCGACGACGGATCGCCATGCATGCCGGCGCCCATCTTGTCGATCTCGTCCAGCATCATCACGCAGTCGCGCGCGCCGACCTTGCGGATCGCCTGGATGACGTTGCCCGGCATGGCGCCGATATAGGTGCGGCGATGGCCGCGCATCTCGGCCTCGTCGTGCAGGCCGCCCAGGCTGATGCGCGTGAACTTGCGGCCCATGGCGCGGGCGATCGACTGGCCGAGCGAGGTCTTGCCCACGCCGGGCGGTCCGACGAAGCACAGGATCGGCGCCTTGCCTTCGGGCGCGAGCTTGCGCACCGCCAGGTATTCGATGATGCGCTTCTTGATCTTCTCGAGGCCGTAGTGATCGGCGTCGAGCACGCGCCGCGCCTCGGCGATGTCGATGTCCTTGGGCTCGGGCGGCGCCCAGGGCAGCTCGATCAGCGTGTCCAGATAAGTCCGGATCATGCTGTACTCGGCAGCGGCCTCGGGCGTGCGCTGCAGGCGGCGCAGCTCCTTCTTCGCCGCCTGCTCGACCTCGGGCGGCATCTTGGCTGCGGCTATCGCCTTCTCGAGATCGGCCAGTTCCTGCTTGTTGGAGCCCTCGTCGCCTAGCTCCTTCTGGATGGCCGCCATCTGCTCGCGCAGCAGCACCTCGCGCTGGCGCGAGTCGAGGGATTCACGGGTCTTGTTGCCGATCTCGGCCGACAGCCGAAGTACTTCCAGGCGGCGGGCCAGCAGCTTGGAGACCTTGTCGAGGCGGGGCACCAGGTCGAGCGTCTCCAGGATGTCCTGCTTCTCCGCCGGCGCGGCGTCGAGATAGGTGGTGGCGAGGTCGGCCAGCATGCCGGGCGACGTCGTCGCCTCGACGGTCTGGCGCAGCTCCGGCGGCACGCGCGGCAGCAGCTCCAGGATCTCGCCGACCTGCCCCTGCAGCACCAGGAAGCGCGCCTCCACCTCGGGGCCGGCCGGGCTCGGCTCGGCAAGGTGCAGGCCGCGCGCCATCAGGAAGGGCTGGCCTTCGACGAACTCGCTGATACGGAAACGCTGCGCGCCCTGGCAGATCACCATGTGATTGCCGTCCGGCGTCGTGACGTAGCGCACGATGTTGGTGACCGTGGCGACGCGGTAGAGGTCGTCCGCCTTGGGATCGTCCTTCTCGGCCTCGCGCTGCAGCACGATCAGGATCTGGCGCTGCTCGCGAACCGCCTGCTGCGCAGCGGCGATGGTCGTCGGCCGGCCGAGCGTGATCGGGAAGACGATCTCGGGGAACAGCACGGTGTTGCGCACCGGCACGACGATGAAGGCGTCGGACGGCAGCGACTGGATGGGCTGGCCGGGCGTGCCCGGGCTCGCATCGGGCGGGCTCATGGCGCGCTCCTCGGACGGGCTGCCTTGGGCAGCCGGATCACCAGACAGCCGTTGGCGACGGCGCTCTGCGGCGTCTCATAACGACCGGCCGGCAATGCGATATGACGCTCGAAGCGGCCCTGCGGCAGCTCCAGGCGATGGATCGTAGCGGTGCGAAGCTCCTGCGGCAGCACGCGCGCGCCGGCAATCGAGAGGCCACTGTCGTGGATGACGATTTCGACCTTCTCGGGATCGACGCCCGGCAGCGCGACCAGGATCAGGACGGCGTCCTGGGTCTCGAGCACGTCGGTCGGCGGCTCCCAGTTGATGCCGCGCCGCGAAACCTGCGGAGGGTTGAACACTTCGCGATGCAGCCGCTCGGCGCGCGCCAGCATCTGCAACGCCTCGGACCACATCCAGTTGCGGGGATCTTGATTGGCCATTGGTCCCATATAGGAATTGGCTGGGGGTCTCGCACCCCCGGGGTGTCAATTTCCGATCAGCGCCTGGTAGACCAGGTCGCGCAGCAGATAGCGATAGCGCAGCCGCGCTGCCGGCGACTGCATCATGAACACGACGTACATCCGCTCCCGCGGATCATGCCAGAAATAGGTGCCGTAGGCGCCACCCCAATAGTAGTCGCCGGGCGAACCGGGCAGCGGATTGCGGCCCTGGTCGGTGCGCACGGCGAAGCCCAGCCCGAATCCCTGCCCCAGGCGCGCCGACGGCTCGAGGGCCTCGAAGGCCTGCATGCCGGCGCCCATCTTGACGTCGGGCGGCAGCGCATCGGCGGTCATCAGGTCGATGCTCTTGCGCGACAGGAGCCGCACCCCGTCGAGCTGGCCGCCGTTGGCGAACATCTGCAGGAACCGGGCATAGTCGGCGGCCGTGGACACCATGCCGCCGCCGCCCGACCGCCAGGTGAATTTCTCGGTGACGTCGGGGATCGAGGGCAGCTCGTTCTTGGGTCGCTCCTTCATCGGCTTGGCGCCCCGCGCCTTCTTGTCGGCCGTGACCTCGAAGCCGGTGTCGCCCATCCTGAGCGGCTTGGTGATGCGCTCCTCGATGAACTTGTCGAGCGGCATGCCCGAGGCGACCTCGACGACACGGCCCAGCACGTCGGTCGACATGGAGTACTCCCAGGTCGTGCCGGGCTGGTAGACCAGCGACAGCTTGGCGAGCTTGTCCGCCATCTCCGCATTGGTCTGGCTCCGGTCGTTCACGTTCATGTCGAGATAGGACTGCTTGAGCCGGTTGGCGCTGGTCGCGCCGTAGGTCAGGCCGGAGGTATGGCGCAGCAGATCCTGCACGGTCATTGGCCGGATCTGCGGCTCCTGCACGTACTCGATCGTCCCGTCCTCGTTCTTCTTCTCGACGGCGACCTTGGTGTCGGCGAAGGCCGGAATGTAACGCGAAACCGGATCGGCCAGCGTGAGCTTGCCCTCTTCCATCAGCATCATGGTCGCCACGCTGACGATCGGCTTGGTCATCGAGGCGATCCGGAAGACGGTGTCGTTGGTCATCGCCACCTTGGCGTCCTTGTCGCGGAAGCCGAAGGAATCGAACATCGCCAGCTTGCCGTTGCGCGCGATCAGCACCACGGCGCCCGGCAGCTCGTTGTTCTTGACGCCCTCCTCGATGCGGTCCGACAGGCGCTTGAGCCGTGTTGCGACGAAGCCCACCTCCTCGGGCGACTGTGCCTTGGGGATGCCCTGGGCGACGGCAGGCAAGGCGACGAAAACTGCGACTGCGACGGCACTGACCACGCGTACCAACGACATCTGAAGTTCCTCCCGGATCCGGCGTCCATCAAAGCAAAACGCTCTCGCCTGCGCGAGGGCGCTCGCTTCACACAGCGAGAAGGCGTTCGACCAGCCATACGGCGCCGACGACGGCCACGATCACCGACAGGATCTGCGGCAGGCGCGGCAGCCGTCCGGGGCGCGATGCCCAGACGAGCGGCGGCATGACCACGGCGACGAAGGCGAGCTGCCCCACCTCGACGCCGATATTGAAGCCGATCAGCGCCCGCACCAGGGCGTCGCGAGACAAGCCGAGCTCGGAGAGTACCGAGGCAAAGCCCAGGCCATGGATCAGGCCGAAGAGCGCCGCGATCAACCAACGCCGCCCTGCCCCTGTGGGCGCTACAAGGTTCTCAACGGCGACCCAGACGATCGAGGCGGCGATCAGCGGCTCGACGATCGACGACGGCACGTCGACCAGGCCGAGCGCCGCCAGGCTCAAGGTGATGCTGTGGGCCACGGTAAAGGCGGTGACGATTTTCACCGTCTGCCAAAGGCTCGTGGAGAGCGCCAGCAAGGCCAGCAGGAACAGCAGATGGTCGATGCCGCCGATGATGTGCTCGACCCCGAGCCCGAGGTAGAAGACGAACTTGCCGGTCGATCCATCCTCGGACGCGGCGCCGCTGGCGACGGCAACGGTCGCCGAGCGCTGCCCCTTCTCGAATATCACCTGCTTGGCGCCGCCCGGCCATTGGATGTCGGCGATCGTGTGATGGTCGACGCCGAACAGGGTGTCGATCCCGTCGCGGATCGTGAGCGTGCGTATCGGCGCCGCACAGGCATAGAGCACCACGATCTCGATGTTGGCGCGCCCGGCCGACGGCGGCCTCGTCTCCGACGGAACGCCGGAGCAGGCCGCGCCGTCGGCTTCGACCACGACGTGCCGCGCCACCGCGGCCGCGAACTCGCGCAGGTCCCGCGTGGCATCGCCCAGCCCTTCGCCCGGCAGGGAGAGCGCGTAGCGTACCGACTGCCCGGCAACCGAAATCGTGGCGTAACCCGTGGTCCCGCCCTGGTGGGCGATGGCAACGCCGACGGCGAGCATTGCGGCCGCGGCGATAGCGAGTGCGCTCAACCATTTCATTGCGGCTTCATGCCCTCCAGCGCCGCCAACCATTCGGCGCCGATGAAGCGCGACATCAGGTAGGTCTTGGGGTCGCCCTCGATCCGCATGTACTGCAGGAAACCTTCCGGGTTCAGGGCGCCGAAACGCACCGTCAGCGGGCGCCCGCCCGCTCCCGCGAGCGTCGCCACCACGACCGGCTCTTCGAGGCCGAACGGCCGCGTGTCGACGCCCGCCAGCTCCTCGGGAGCGATCTCGCGGACCGGCCCCGAGCGATGCAGCATCTTTACCGCGGTATCGAGATGGGTCGCTCCTGCCCCGTCGACCGCGCCGCCACCTTCCAGTGCCCAGCCTCCCTCGCCACGGCGCACCAGAACGATCTGCCAATCGCCGCGGCCGAGCGTGATCCGCTGCACCGCCTCCGGCTCGATCGGCAGGACACCCCTGGCTTCGAACTTCACGAGCTGGCGCTGCACCGGCTGGGCCCCGATCACCACCATCGTCGCCAGATACGCCAGCGCCACGAGGGCGAGCAGCGGCAGGGCCAGACGCCGGAGGGGAAGCGCGTTCATCGCCGCAGCCACCAGACCACGCCGCCGATCCCGATCACCGCCAGCGGCAGCAGGATGACGATCACGATGAAGATCCATCGGCTCTGCGCCGCCGTCAGAAGGATCATCGGCGGCACGGGAATGCGGGTGCGCACGGCGGTGCCCCGTTCCTCGTGGGCCAGCCACCGCACCGCCGCCACCAGCAGGTCGCTGTTGGACATGTAGGGCAGGAAGGAGTTGCTGGCGAAGTCGCCGTCGCCGATCACCACCGCCCTGAACGGCGATGCGCCGGGCGCCAGCGTCCCCTCGGCGGCGATGCCCAGCACGCGCGGCCGCACCTCTGCGACTTGGGGTGCGACTTGAGATGCGGATGCAGACGAGCCTTCGGTGCGCGCCTCGGCGGCCGCGACAGGACGTGCGTAGCTGTCGCGGCTGCTCTGGAGGATCGGAGTCACCTCCACGCCGGCGGCCGGCTTGGTCAGGGTGAGCGGCCGGATACCGGGGAAGAACGTCAGCGACAGCGTTCGGGTGATGGGATGCGGATCGTAGCCGGTCACCGCCACCATCTCGGCATCGCGGTGATAGTGGCTCAGCGGGTCGACGACCACCTGCTGCTCGAGGCGGGCGCCGAGGTCCGACAGCAGCTTCGAGAGACCCGCCTCCGGCACGAAGCCGAGGTCGAGCATGAACAACGCGCTTCCGCCATCGGAAAGATAGGACCAGAGAGCGGCGCTTTCCGCCGGCAGGAAGGTCGTGCGCGGGTTGGCCACGAGGACCACCGTGCAATCGCCCGGCACCGCACCGCTCGTCGCCAGCACGAGTTTGCGGGTGGCGTAGCCCTGCGCTTCCAGGACCCGGCGCAGGCGGCCGACGCCATGGCCCGCCGTCTCGATGATCTGGGAGGACGCGTCGCCGTGGCTGTGGTCAAACACGCCCTCTAGATGCGTGTGGAACTCGAAGCCGTCCATCGAGAACTCGCCATGCCCTTCGAGGAAGCAGACGGTGAGCGACCGGGTGCGCAGCACGCGCTGGATGCCGATGGCGATCTCGGCCTCGTCGGTGCCCTGGATGAGGACGCGCCGGCCGGCCGCCTCGATGATGGCGGCGTTGTACAGCCGCACGCCCTCGCGGCGAGCGAGCTCCGGCTGCTTGTCGGGATCGACGGTGAGGACGGTGAGCATCGGATTGCGCCGGCCCATCACCTCCAGGATGTTGCGCGCGCGCTGCCCGACGGGATCGTCGGAGCGGTAGAAGTAGGTGATGCCGACCGGTGTCCGCAGCTCGTCGACCACCGCCATCGCGGTGGACGACGGCGTGTAGACCTTTTCCCGGGTGACATCGATGTGGGTGTCGTTGAGATGGAGGGCGACATTCGCCAGCACCCAGACGCCGACCCCTGCCAGGATGCAGCCCGCCGCATAGAGCCTCGATCCGATGGTCCCCATGCCTGTCGCAAGCGGCAGCCGCACGCCGGCCGCGAACAGGAGCAGCACGGCGGCGAACCAGCCCGCCGCCCACAGCAGCGCATGGAACTCGATGGCATGGCCGTGATGCATCGCTCAGCGCCGCGCCAGAGCCCGGACCGTCAGGAACAGGCCGAGCAGGATGACCGAAAGAAAGAAGCCGACGTCGGACAGATACATCGCCCCGACCGCGAACGGCGTGAAGTGGGCCAGCAGGGACAGGCCGAGCAGCCAGTTCTCGAACGGCTGCGGCAGCAGCGATGCCAGCGTGTCGATCGACCAGAGAATGCCGAACAGCCCGAGGGACACGACGGCGGCGACGATCTGGTTGGCGGGCAGTGCCGATATCACCAGGCCGATCGAGACCAGGGCCGCGCCGAGCATCACGAGTCCGACGTAGCCGCTGTAGATCGGCCCCCAGTCCGGATCGCCGTAGGCGGCCAGGACCGCGGCATACACCAGCGTCAGGCTGGTCATCGCCAACAGCACCGCCATGCAGGCGATGAACTTTGCGGCGACGATGTCGGCTTCCGCCAGGGGCGCCGTCAACAGAAGCTGCAGCGTGCCGCTGCGCCGCTCCTCGGCGAACTGGCGCATGGTGATGAGCGGCACCAGCAGGATCAGCTGGACGGCCGACTGGAAGAAGATGTGCACCAGGGTCGCCTGCTTGGCGACGATCAAAGACACCGCGAAGGTGTAGCCGCTCAGCACGACGAACACGGCGATCAC
>JAEZIF010000357.1 GCA_023416135.1 Pseudomonadota bacterium | reverse complement strand
GAGTTGATGCCGGTGCCGCCGAGCTTCTCCACCATCGGCCGGTACATCGGCGTGACGCGGATCTTGAGCCCGGAGAAATCGGGCTTGGCGATCTCCTTGTTCAGGAAGATGTGCGCCCGCTCGTAGTTGTAGAAGCGGGCGAGGAACTCGGTGTTGGCCTTCTCGACGTGCAGCTTGTTGAGGAAGGCGAGGCCGCCGTTGCTGCGAAGCTCCGCCATCGGCACCTCGATCAGCTTCATCGCCTCGGCCTCGGGCAGCACGTTGCCGTAGTAGGCGCTCGATGTGGTGACGATATCGATGACGCCGTCCTTCAGGTTCTTGCCGACGTCGAACAGCGGCATGACCTTGGGCGCGCCGCCGAGGTATTGGATGCGGATCTGGCCCTTGCCCTTCTCGTTGACCGTCTTGACGTACTGCTCGAACTTCTGGGCATAGATCGAGCCTTCCTGGAAGGCCGCAACGCCCTTGAGCACGACTTCCTGCGCTGCCGCCGGAAGCGACAGGACGACCAGCGCCGAGCCCAGCGCCACGCCTATCCCGAACCGCCGCCGCATCTTCGATCCCCACATACTCAACCTCCCTCGTTCATGGCGCCACACACCCGCGCCGTTCAAGCCGCACTTCCTGCAATACTGGCCGCGGCATGGGCAACCCGCGGACCGACATCCGCCATCGCCCGCTCCTCGGAAATCTCGAAAGGCGGCCCGCCGCAATTCACCGCCAGCACGACGCCGTCGGCGGTGACCACCGGCGCCCCGACACCGACGACATCGGCGCGCCACTCGCCGGCGGAGATGCAGAAGCCGCTGCGGTCGAGCATCTCGAAGGCGTTGTCGATGCCCGAGCGGATCCTACGCCATTCCCTGCCTGCGTCACGCCGGATACGGTCGAGCAGGCCGCGCCGCTCGGTCTCGGGCACGGCGAACAGGTAGGCGCGCCCCATCGCCGTCGTGGCCAACGGAATACGGGCGCCGAGATCGAAGCGCGCCGGGGGCGCGCTGTCGTGGCGTACCGTGTCGATGTTGATCATGTGCAGCTGGTCGCGCGCTCCCAGCGACACCGGCAGGCGCGTCGCCTCGGCGACCTCGCGCAGGAAAGGCTGTGCCGCGATCCGGTACGGCATGCCCGACAGAAGGGAATGGCAAAGCGAGGCGATCGCCGCTCCTAGCGTATAGCGGCCGAGCCGCGGCACGTAGGCAAGATAGCCCAGCGCCGTCAGGGTCTGGGTCAGGCGCGAGACCGTGGGGCGGGAGAGCCCGGTGCGGGCGGCGAGCTCGGCATTGCTGAGCGCGCTCTCGCCAGGCCGGAAGGCCCTCAGCACGGAGAGGCCGCGGGCCAGTCCCTGGACGGCGAGAGGCTCCTCCCCCGCCAGGAGGTCGGTTTCAGCCTTGCGCTGCAACGGCGACAAGCGACCCATGGCAACAAAATTGCAATAGGTGGAATTGAATTGTCAAACGGATCAAAGGCCGTGCATTCGCACGGCGATCGGGTTCGCGATAAACGGATCGCTATATTGGCAGAAGCTTCTCTGCCGCCTGGCTTCTCGCCCGCGCCGCAGGCTCGAGATGATCAAAAAGCGCCGTCATGAACGCCCGCTCATCGGCCTCCGAGGCGAAGGATTGTCGAGGAATATTGAAGCCCCCTCGTTGATGAAGGCCCATCGAACCATCGAAACGCCGACCTCCGACGTTGCCTGCAAGCCTTCCGGCTGAATGGAGAAAGTGAGGTCGATCTCCGGCGACACACCGCGCGCGAGCCACGCCTGCTCCATCTCCTTGACGAAGAATCGCAGGATTGCCCGGAAACAGGCGACCGTCCCCAACGCCAGGACGAAGGCGACCGCCAAGCGCGCGGGTCCATCCGAAGGGATCTGCGCGACGATCACGGTGACGAGCACGGACAAAATCATGAAAACCGGAAGCCCAACGAGCAGCAGGAGCCGCCACCGCCCGACGACCCGCCGCCGGACGGCACTCTCGATCCATAGCGAGGGGAAGGTCCCCATTCTCGCTGTAACGCTTGTGCCTGTTTCCATGTCCAGAATCCGGCGTTTGCCCCGGCACATTGCGCCGACATTGTGGCAATCCGCATGGATGGCGGCCGATCAGTCAATCGATCCGGACCCTCGATCATGCCGGTCGGGCTATAAGGTCGTGGGTGGATGCTTCTTGTGTGGGAGAAGTGTCGTGATCCTCGGGATGTCTTCGACGACGTTCACCGTCGTGCACGTGTTGCTCAGCCTGGTGGGCATCGCCTCGGGCGTGCTCGTCCTGTTGCGACCGTCCGCGTCACCAAAGGCCTGGGGCCTGCCGACGTTGTTCCTCCTGGCCACGCTCGCTGCCATCGTCACGGGCCTGCTCCAGCTTCTGCCCTTCCCGCGCTTCCGCATGGGGCACGGCATTGGCGTCGCCTCGCTGGCCATCTCCGTGCTGACCCTGCTGGCGCTGTGGCATTACCGGGCGGCCGGCGCTTGGTGCGGGAACTGGCGCAGCATCCGGGTCACCGTCGTCGCGACCCTGCTGTACCTCAACGCCTTCATCGCCGTGATGCAGGCCTTCGGCAAGATCGGCTTCCTGCGCACCCTGCCGTCGACGAGCATCGGCTCGCCGCTGTTCATCGCCCAACTGCTGGTGCTGGCGATCTCGGTATGGCTCGCCATCCACGCCTTCACCTACCTTCAGCCCGGCGGCGCACCGCGGCGCGTTCGCAGGCCTCGGCCGCTGCGCGTCGCGGATCGCTGGAACTGACGGCCACCTGCTACTCGATCGTCGTCGCGCTCATCCCGAGCTGGGCGCGACGGCGCAGCCACTGGCTCGGCCGGTAGCGGTCGTCGCCGGTGATGGCCTGCAACTGCACCAGGATCTCGTGGCAGTCCTTGACGCCCAGCCAGTCGGCCAGCGCCAGCGGGCCCCGCGGGTAATTGAGGCCGAGCGTCATGGCGGTGTCGACGTCGGCCGCCGAGGCGATGCCGATCATCGCCATCTCGCAGCCGAGGTTGGCGATCATGGCGCACATGCGCTGGGCGATGAAGCCGGGCGAATCCTTGATCA
>JAEZIF010000268.1 GCA_023416135.1 Pseudomonadota bacterium | reverse complement strand
GTCGAGAAGCTCTCGGAAGCGAAGAAGGCCGGCAAGCCGGTCCTCATGAAAGTGTATCGGGAGGGGATGACCAGGTTCGTCGCTATCTCTCCCCGGGCGGCGTAGCTGATCCTCTCGAGAGAGCCGGCGGTGGCCCCACCATCGCCGGCTTTTTCTCACCCGATCGTTTCTTTTTAGCAGCAATCTTCACAGGGGGGCGCGTCCGATCCGCGCTCAAAAAAGCGGCGGATGTGTTTCGCGGCGGGGGACGAGGTCCGCGGTCCACGCGTACGTGGGGCCGCGGACCTCTCTTATTTGGGCTTCCGAGCGTGGACCTGGAAGTTCACGCGCTCCGGTCAGAGCGCCGGCATCACTTCCCTGGCCAGAAGCTCGATCGAGCGCGACGATTCCTCGAACGACAGATCGCCGAAAGCCAGCCGGCACAGACAATAGTTGATGCCGGCGATCTCATTGTCCTTCTTCAGCCGGTCGCGCACCGTCGAGGGCGATCCGGCGACGATGTAGCCGCCTTCCAGAGCCGGCTCGAACTCGGCGGGGATCATCTGACGCGGCAGGCCGACACCATGAGCGCGCCAGAGATGGATCAGCGCATCGTACCACAGCGCGAAGGCGCGCTTGGCGGCACTCTGCGCCTCGTGATCGGTGTCGCCGACCACGACATGGCGGCTGAGCCCGATCAGCGGCATCTCCTCGTCGGCACGGCCCAACGCCTTCCACGCCGCGCGATAGCGCGCCGAGAACTGGCCAACCCCGTCGGCGCGCATGCCGACCACGGTGTTGCAGGCCTGCTTGGCGAGCCGGTCGGCGCTCTCCAGCGAGTTGGCGCCGTACCACAGCGGCGGATGTGGCCGCTGCACCGGCTGCATCTCCATCGGCACGTCCTTGAAGGTGAAATACCTGCCCTCGTGGTTGAGACGCTTCTCGGTCAAGCCTTTCAGGATGACCTGCATGGCCTCGGCGAAGCGCTCCGGCCCGGTGGCGGGATCGACGCCGTAGTAGCCCACCTCGTAGGGCGAGATACCGCGGCCGATGCCGAGCTCCAGCCGGCCGCCGCTCATCTGATCGAGCATGCAGATCTCGTCGATCAGCCGCAGCGGATGATAGAGGTTGACGGTGTAGACCAGCGGCCCGAAGCGCAGCCGCCTGGTGCGCTGGGTCACGGCGGCCAGGAACACGCTGGGCGAGGGCGCCATGCCGAGCGGCGTCGCATGATGCTCGGCCAGGTGATAGGCATGAAAGCCCGAGCGCTCGTAGAGCTCGATCAGCCGCAGCCGCTCGTCGAACTGCCGGCCGAGATCGGCGCCGGCCCGGTCCATGTGGTCGAAGACGCCGAACTTCATGCGTGTCTCCCTGGAGCCTCCGGCCGGCGATCCGGGCGAAGACGTGTCATTTGGAGCTTCCGACGAAGACCAAGGTAGAAGCGGCGAAGGGCGAGGGCATCGCTACAGCGCCCGCTTCCGGCTGGAGATCACGCCGCTCGCGATGCCGTGCCATTCGATGGTGCCGGAGAGGCGCGAATGCTCGATCTTGGGGCAGCGGTTCATGACCACTTTCAGGCCGGCCTTCTCGGCGCGCTCGGCGGCGGCGTCATTGCGCACGCCGAGCTGCATCCACACCACCTTGGCGCCGTGTTCGATCGCGGCATCGGTGATCGGCCCGGCGGCTTCGGAGTTGCGGAAGATGTCGACCATGTCGACCTTCTGCGGCAGCTCGTCGAGCGAGCCGTAGACCTTCTGCCCCATGATCTCCTGGCCGGCCGCGGCGGGATTGACCGGCAGGATCCGGTAGCCGCGGTCCAGCAAGTACTTCATTGCAAAATAGCTCGGTCGATTCCAGTTGGCCGAGGCGCCGACCATTGCGATGGTCTTGGTCTCGCGCAGGATGCGGCGCAGGTAGGCGTCGTCGTAGCGGTCGTGATCAACGGCGGACATGGTGGGGGAGTATACATGGCGCAGCCGATGCTGTTCGAACCGATTTCAATCCGCGACGTGACGCTGAAGAACCGCGTCGTGGTGGCGCCCATGCACCAGTATTCGGCCGACCGGGGCTTCGCCACGGACTGGCACCTGATGAACGCCGGCCGCTATGCCGCGGGCGGGGCAGGGCTGGTGATCATGGAATCGACCAAGGTCGAGCGGCGCGGCTGCGGGACGGTCGGCGATCTCGGCATCTGGGACGACGAGTTCGTCCCGGGCTTGCAGCGCTGCGTGGAGTTCATCCGCCGACACAATTCGGTGCCCGGCATCCAGCTCGGACATTCCGGGCGCAAGGCGCGACGCTTCCGGCCGTGGGAGGGCGGGGCGCCACTCAAGCCCGACGGCATCGACGATTGGGACCAGTGGGAGCTGGTGTCGTCAAGCGCCAAGAGCTCGCCGGAGGCCGATCCGACGCCGCGTGCATTGACGCGCGAGGAGATCCCGCAGGTGATCGAGCGCTGGGGCCAGGCGGCACGGCGCGCCCACGAGGCGGGCTTCGACGTGCTCGATATCCATGCCGCGCACGGCTACCTCATCCACCAGTTCCTGTCGCCGTTCTCGAACGTGCGCAACGACGAGTACGGCGGCAGCGAGCTCAACCGCATGCGCTTCTGCATCGAGGTCGTCGAGTGCGTGCGCACCTACTGGCCGGCCGGCAAGCCGCTGTTCGTACGCTTCTCGGTCGAGGACGACGCCGGCTGGGGGCCCGACCAGAGCGTGGCGCTGGCCAAGATCCTGAAACCCAAGGGCGTCGACGTGATCGACTGCAGCTCGGGCGGCATGCGCGGCTCGCCGGTGGTGAGCGCCGGCCCGGTGACCTACGGCTATCAGGTCCCCTATGCGGAGCGGCTGCGGCGCGATGCCGACATCATGAGCATGGCGGTCGGCCTGATCGTGCATGCCGACCAGGCCGAGCAGATCCTGCAGGAGGGCCGAGCGGACCTGATCGCGCTCGCCCGCGAGCTTTTGTACAATCCCAACTGGCCGATGGATGCGGCGCAGAAGCTCGGTGTCGATCGGCAATTCGGCTCGGTGCCGCCGGCCCAGGCCTACTGGCTCGCCAAGCGCGCGCAGTCGGTGAAGAGCGTGGTGCCGTCGACCTTCATGAAGGGCATGAACGCCGACTGATCCACGCTCGAACCTTGGAGAGAACCAGGCGAGATGAAACGGTTTGCCGGCCATAATGTGCCGAGGGGCGGAAGAGGGTCCGCTCGCCCTGGCGCGCAAGTTGCACTAAAATCGGGCCAATACTACGAACCCGAGTAGGGAGATCAGCGATGAATGCGCCGCCGCAAGTCGACCATCCCAACATGACCGATGCCGAGTGGCAGGCGCGCTGCGACCTCGCTGCGCTCTATCGCATCACCGACATGTACGGCTGGACGGACACCATCGACACCCACATGTCGGTGCGCATCCCGGGCGAGCCCAGCTGCTTCCTGATCAACAACTACGGCGACCTGTTCGAGGAAATCACCGCGTCGAGCCTGGTGAAGATGGACATCGACGGCAACGTCTACTCCAAGGACGGCAAGTTCAACGCCGCGGGCTTCACCATCCATAGCGGCGTCTACAAGGCGCGGCCCGATGCCAACTGCGTCATGCACACCCATACCCGCGCCGGCACCGGGGTGTCGGTGCTGAAGAAGGGCTTGCGACCGATCAGCCAGGACGTGCTCTCGGTCTACGACGACCTCGTCTATCACGAATACGGCATGCCGACCTCTCAGGAGGAATGCGACGCCTTGGGCGTGACCTGCCAGCACGGCAACTCGGTGGTGCTGCGCAACCACGGACTGCTCACGGTCGGCGCCAGCATTCCGGGCGCCCTGCGCCGCATGTACATGCTCGAGCGCGCCTGCGAGGTCGAGGTGATCGCGCGCGGTCTCGACGAGGAGCCGGCGCCGATCGATCCAGAGGTCATCCGCCAGTACGGTGAGCGTGCCAAACAGCAGCGCGCCAACCCGGGCTACGGCCTGACCTACTGGAACGCCGCGCTGCGCCAGATCGAAGGCAAGGGCAGCGACTGGCGGCAGTAGCTTTCAGCTGGTTCGCGCTCGATAGCGCAGTGCCAGCCAGAACGCCGTCTGGCCGATCACGCCCGCGCTCACGAGAATGACGGCGGTGGACAGCGCGGGATTGCTGCCCATGCCGACCAGGGCGGTGCAGATCGCGCCGACGCCCATTTGCGAGAAGCCGTAGAGACCTGAGGCCGAGCCGATCACCCGCGGGTTGACGCTGATTGCCTGGATCATGGCCGCGGGCGAGGCGACCCCGGCCCCCACGCCGAACACGAACATCGGAACCATGATCATCAGCACGCTGAGATGGCCGGCGAGGAGGCCGCCCAGCAGGACGAAGGAGGCGAGTACGCTCAGGAGATTGGCCCACACCGCCAGCCGGTCGATCGGCAGGCGCGGGATCAGGCGTGTGGCGACGACGCTGCCGAGCCAGACGCCCGCCAGCACGATGGCGGGGTAAATACCGACCTCGTAGTCCGGCCGGTGAAGCTGATGGGCAAAGATGAAAGGCGAGGCGCCGATGAAGGCGTACATCGAGGTGGTGGCGCAGCCGCCGCCGACCGCGAAGCCCAGGAAGGACGGGGAGACCAGCAGCCGGCCGTAGTTGCGTGCGAGGCTCGATGATTCGGGATCCGCAGCGGGCGCCTTGCTTTCGGGCAGCAGCCGCCAGCTGAAAAACAGGTTCACGACGCCGAGCAGGGCGAGCGCGAAGAAGATCGAGCGCCAGCCCAGGGTCGAGGTCAGCGCGCCGCCGATCAGCGGCGCCGCACCGGGACCCACGGCCACCATGAGGTTCATGACTGCCATCCGGCGTGCGGCTTCCTGGGGCAGGGCGGTGTCGCGCACGATGGCGCGGCCAATCACCAGGCCGGCGCAGCCGCCCAGGGCCTGCAGAAGGCGGGCGACGATCAGGCTGTGCACGTCGGGCACCAGCGCCGCGGCAAGGCCGGCGCCAGCGTAGAGTACGAGGCCGGCCATCAGCACCGGCCGGCGGCCGAAGCGGTCGGACAACGGCCCGTAGGCAAGCTGCCCGAAGGCAAGGCCGAGGATGTAGACACTCATGGTGAACTGCATGCTGCCCATGCTGGCGTCGAGCGCATGGGCCGCCTCGGGCAGGGCCGGCACGAAAATGTGCATGGCGAGCGTGCCTGAGAAGGTGATCAGGGTCAGCAGCCAGAGGGGAGCGGCGGTCATTCCGGGGACTCGTCGTCGAGCGCGCCGATGACATGGTGCAATACTCGGACCGTCGTCTCGATGTCGCGGTCGGAGAGGCCGGCGAGCGCGTCGCTGCGGATGCGCCGCGCCACCGTCTCGATCTTGTCGGCAATCGTCCGGCCGCGCGGCGTCAGCGTGATGATCTTGGCCCTGCGGTCCTCGCCCTCCTTGCGTTGGATGAGGCCGGCCTTCTCGAGGTTGTCCAAGAGCCGCACGACCGACGAGCCGTCGAGCGACATCGAGGCGGCGAGATCCTTTTGCCGAGGCGGGGTCGGCGCACGGGCGATATGGACGAGCGGCAGCCAGGTCGCCTCGGTGAGGTCGAACGGCCTGAGGCCGGCATCGGCGGCGCGGCGCCACTGCCGGGCGGCGTGCGAGAGCAGGGAGCCGAAGGAATCGCGGTTGGAGGGGCGGCGGGCGGGCACGCCCATCAGTTAGATGATGCCGCAATAGATGACAAGTCATCTAATCGGGCGCCTCGACCGCGTCCCTTGGAGGCCCGCGGTTCAGCGAAGGCTTAGGCTAGCGGCCCTTCCACTCCGGCTTGGGCTTCTTGTTGGCAAACGCGTCGATGCCGGCCTGCGCGTCTTCGCGCTGGATCGCACCGGCCATGAAGTCGGTGGCGTAGGCGTAGGCCTGCTCGAGATGCATCGCCATGTGGGCGTGGAACATCGCCTTGCCGGAGGCGATCTGCTGTGGTGGCTGGTTGGCGATGTGCTGGGCGAAGGCCATGGTCTCTTCGTCGAGCTTGTCGGGCGGGGCGAGGCGGCTCACGAGGCCGTCGCGCAGCGCCGTCGCCGCGCCGATCGGCTGGCCGGTGAACAGCATGTCGAGCGCGCGCTTGGAGCCGACGTTGCGGCCGACCGCCACGGAGGGCGTGCCGCAGAACAGGCCGTTGTTGATGCCCGAGGTGGCGAAGGTGGCGTCGGTCGAGGCGACGGCGAGATCACACGCCGCCACGAGCTGGCAGCCCGCCGCCGTGGCGAGCGCATGGACCTTGGCGATCACCGGCTGCGGCAGACGCTTGATCGACATCATCATGGCCGAGCAGCGCGTCAGCAGGTCGTGGTGGAAGGCGTAGTCGCTAGTCGACGTCACTTCCTTGAGGTCGTGGCCGGTCGAGAAGGCGCGGCCGGTCGCCTCGATGACGACGCAGCGCATCTCCTTGTCCTTGGCCAGGCGGTCGAATTCCGCCTGCAGCGCGTCTATAAGCTCGCCTGACAGCGCGTTCATGGCGTGCGGCCGGTTCAGCGTCAGGACAGCGACATGGCCCTCGTCGCGGCGCAGCAGGACCGGCTCGTTGGAGGCTTTGCTCATGGTCGTATCATACGGCAACGGGGAAGGGGCGTCATGCCGGCGATGACGCCCGAGGAGCTGCACAGGTTCCTTCAGGAGCACTTCCCGCAGGCCGCCCATCTCGACCTCAAGATCGAGCACCTCGACGACACTTCGATCCGCGTGCGCCTGCCGACCAGCGACCAGCATCTCAGGCCGGGCGGCACGATTTCCGGCCCGACCCTGGTGTGGCTGGCCGATCTTTCTTTCTACCTGCTGATCATGGGCCGGCTGGGGCCGGTTGCGGCGGCGGTGACGACGAACCTCAACATCAACTTCATGCGCAAGCCCGAACCCGCCGATCTCATTGGGGAAGGCAGGTTGATGAAACTCGGCCGCGCGCTGGCGGTCGGCGATTTCACGATCAGGAGTGACGGCAGCGACGAGCCCGTGGCCCACGCCACGCTGACCTACTCGCTGCCGCGCTCAAGCTAGCCGCGGCGCGTCGGCACGACGGCGATGTCGACCGAGGGACGCAGCTCGGCGCAGACCTTCAGCACCTCGTGGATGTTGCTCGACAGGAACTTGTCGAACGGCGTCTGGCCCTTGGCCCCGCTCTCGTCGATCGCCGGAAATGCCTGCTGCTTCAGGATGTAGTCGAAGCGCGCCGCCCACTTGCGGGCGCCGAGGCGCGCCGTGGTCGAGCAGTTGTCGACCATGTACGACACGCCCTTGTAGTCCATGTAGGGATTGAGCGAGTCGACCGCCTCGATGATCGATTCGTTGGCGATCTCGGAGTAGGGATGGCCGCGGTCCTTCAGCAGGTCGACCTGGGCCATCATGCAGGCCATGTAGACGCCGGCCGTCTCCGGGTTGAGCGGCGCATAGATGCGCTCGGTGTTGGCGCGCACCTTCTCGCCCACCACCCACATGGCGGTGCTGTCGATCTTGCCCATCGGGTAGGTGCCGTGGCGGCGCGTCGCCTGGATGACCGAGCGAACCTCGTTGCACGAGGCGACGTCGTCGTAGATCTCTTCCAGGATCTCGCGGCAGGGGTGGTAGGAGGCGTTGTAGGCCTTGCGGAAGGCGGCCTTCTCCTTGTCGTCGAGCTCGTCGTAGACGGCCTTCAGGCCCGAGCGCGAGATCGTCTTGCTGATCGGTCCGGTGATCGACTCGGAAGTGTTGAGATAGGCGTCGTCCTTGGCCATGCCGTTGCCGACGTAGCGGGCATAGAGGCTCTCGGCGATACCGTGCACGGCGCCCAGCAGGATGCCGCGTTCACCGAAGATGTCCGAACGGTATTCCGACTCCAGCGTCGTCTCGAAGGTGTAGGGCGACCCCAGCGCCACCGACCAGCCGAGCGCATAGTCGGTCGCCTTGCCGTTCACGTCCTGATGCACGGCGAAGCTCGCATTGATGCCGGCGCCGTTGACCTCGCGGCCCTGCTCGTAAAGACGGCGGACCGACGGGCCCATGCCCTTGGGGCAGACGGCGATGACGTTGATGTTCTTGGGGAAGTCCTCGTTTTGCGCCTGCAGATGCGACAGCAGGAAGCCGTGGCTGAGGCCGAGCGTGGTGCCCGGGCGGAAGGCGGCGAAGATCTTCTTGTAGTTCTCGGCGAAGGCGGCATCGGAGATCAGCAGCAGCGACATGTCGCTCTCGCGGATCACGTCGTACATCTCGCCCAGCGTGCCGTCCTTCTTGCTGAAGCCGACGGCCTCGGCCTCCTTCATCGAGGAGGAGCCTTCGCGCAGCCCGACCTTGACCTTGATGCCGGTGCCTTCCAGCGATTCGCGCAGGTTCTGCGCCTGGGCCGGACCCTGCGAGGACCAGCCGATGACGCCGATCTGCTTGATGCCGTCGAACGCCTTGGGCAGCAGCGGGAAGAGGTTGCGGCCGCCAGCGACGATC
Organism: Pseudomonadota bacterium; assembly: GCA_023416135.1. Lineage (GTDB taxonomy): Bacteria > Pseudomonadota > Alphaproteobacteria > Reyranellales > Reyranellaceae > Reyranella. Next base: position 325 of record JAEZIF010000268.1, on the reverse strand, counting down.
GTCTCTTCGCGATCGGCCATCTTGACGGTGCGGGTCTGGAAAACCTTCGAAGAGAAGCTCATGAGTGTCCTCGGTCTGGATGCGCGGGCCTCTATGGCGTGCAAAAGGCGTGATGCCAAGGGCTATTCTGCGGAGGTAATATAGTACCGCGACATTAACTCATTGAAAAACAACGGCTATCGGGATCGATTTGACAGGCTGCGGCTTTCTCTCCATAAGCGCCGCCTCACGGAAGAAAGACCCATGAAAACCTTCAATCTCAAGACTGCCGACGTGCAGAAGAAGTGGGTGCTGATCGACGCCGACGGGCTGGTCCTGGGCCGCC
>JAEZIF010000203.1 GCA_023416135.1 Pseudomonadota bacterium | reverse complement strand
AGATGGAGAAGACGCAGCGCGAGTACTATCTCAACGAGCAGATGAAGGCGATCCAGAAGGAGCTTGGCGAGACCGAGGACGGTCGCGACGAGATCTCCGAGATGGAGAAGCGCATCAAGAAGACGCGCCTCAGCAAGGAGGCGCGGGAAAAGGCCAATGCCGAGCTGAAGAAGCTCCGCACCATGAGCCCGATGTCGGCCGAAGCGACGGTGGTGCGCAACTACCTCGAATGGCTGCTGTCGATTCCGTGGCGCAAGCCGACGAAGATCATCAAGGACCTCAAGTACGCCGAGGACGTGCTCAACGCCGACCACCACGGCTTGGAGAAGGTGAAGGAGCGCATTCTCGAGTACCTCGCGGTCCAGCAGCGCGTCGAAAAGATGAAAGGCCCGATCCTGTGCCTGGTCGGCCCTCCCGGCGTCGGCAAGACGTCGCTCGGCAAGTCGATCGCCAAGGCGACGGGCCGCAACTTCGTGCGCATGTCGCTGGGCGGCGTGCGTGACGAGGCCGAGATCCGTGGCCATCGCCGGACCTACATCGGCTCGCTGCCGGGCAAGGTCCTGCAGAGCATGAAGAAGGCGAAGTCGTCGAATCCGCTGTTCCTGCTCGACGAGATCGACAAGCTCGGCGCCGACTTCCGCGGCGACCCGTCGTCGGCCCTGCTCGAGGTGCTCGACCCTGAGCAGAACGGGGCGTTCAACGACCATTACCTCGAGGTCGACTACGACCTGTCGAACGTGATGTTCATCACCACGGCGAACTCGCTGCGCATGGCGCAGCCGCTGATGGACCGCATGGAGATCATCCGGCTGGCCGGCTACACCGAGGACGAGAAGGTCGCGATCGCACGCAAGCACCTGATCCCGAAGCAGATCGAAGCCAACGGTCTCAAGGAAGAGGAGCTCGACATCGGCGACGACGCCGTGCGCGACCTGGTCCGCTACTACACGCGCGAGGCCGGTGTCCGAAACCTCGAGCGCGAGATCGCCAACCTGGCGCGCAAGGCCACCAAGGAGATCCTCATGAAGGGGACCGCCAAGGTGAAGATACGGGCGAAGAACCTCGACAAGTACGCCGGCGTCCGGCGCTTCCGCTTCGGTGAGGCCGAGCTCGAGGATCTTGTGGGCATCACGACGGGGCTGGCCTGGACCGAGGTCGGCGGCGAGCTGCTGCAGGTCGAAGCCGTGCTGGTGCCCGGCCGCGGCCGCATGAGCGTCACCGGCAAGCTGGGCGACGTCATGCAGGAGTCGGTACAGGCGGCCAACGCCTATGTCCGCTCGCGGGCCAACTCGTTCGGCATCAAGCCAGTGATGTTCGAGAAGCGCGACATCCACGTGCACGTGCCCGAGGGCGCCACGCCCAAGGACGGCCCGTCGGCGGGTGTCGCGATGATCACCTCGATCGTCTCGGCGTTGACTGGTGTGGCGGTGCGCAAGGAAGTCGCCATGACCGGCGAGATCAGCCTGCGCGGCCGGGTGCTGCCGATCGGCGGCCTCAAGGAAAAGCTGCTGGCGGCGTTGCGCGGCGGGCTCAAGACCGTGCTCATTCCCAAGGAGAACGAGCGCGATCTGCCGGAGATCCCGGACAACGTGAAGAAGGGCCTGGAGATCGTGCCGGTCTCGACGGTCGACGAGGTGCTGGCCCGCGCGCTGGTGAAGCCGCTGGTCGCCATCGAGTGGCCGAACGACCTGGAAGTGGCGGCGGCAAAGCCGGCCGAAGGCGCCGAAGTCCGCGCCCACTGAGCGGCCGAAGGAACGAGAGGCGAAGCCCCGGAGCAATCCGGGGCTTCTTTTTTGGCGCCTTTGTCGGACCTGGCATCTCGGGGGCCCGGAGGACGATGACACCTTTCGTCGCTACCTATGCGGCTTTGAGCCCGTCTTTCCTACAAAATATGGTATTCGGCGTTGACGTGGTTTTCCGCGCGCCCTTACACTCCCGCCTGCCCGATCATTGGGGGTCTGCCTGTGAATAAGCACGATTTGATTGCCGCCGTCGCCGCCTCGACCAACCTGTCCAAGACCGATGCGGCCGGTGCCATCGAAGCGGTGCTGACGGTGATCACCAAATCCCTGAAAAAGAAGGAAAAAGTCCTGCTCGTCGGGTTCGGCACCTTCCAGGTTTCGAAGCGCAAGGCTGCCGAGGGCCGCAATCCCCAGACCGGGGAGAAGATCAAGATTCCGGCGGCCAATGTCCCGCGCTTCAAGGCTTCCAAGCAACTCAAGGACGCGATCAACTAGCGCGTTCATCCGGCACTGTGATACCAACGCCGCCGGGCGATTAGCTCAGCGGTAGAGCATTCCCTTTACACGGGACAGGTCGGCGGTTCGATCCCGTCATCGCCCACCAATCCACTTCGCGGCACGATTCGGAGAACTCGTCTCGCGAGGCGCCGAGATCGAGGGCGTGGGGTTTCGGCGAGAAAAGGGATGTGCCGAAACGCGATATCGGGCTCGTCGACTATTTGCGTTCAACAACTGTCGCGAAGCCATTCACATACCGTAATTCCGGTCCTTTTCCGGGACCCTGACATGGTGCGAAAAAACTCCCTCACACGACTATTCCCTTGCTCGCGTTTGCAGTTCGTTATATAACTTTAGTTATGTATCGCGAGAGGGTTTTCCACCTTGCGCCATGCGAAGAGGAGGGTAGGGGTCGCTGCGCAACAGCGGAAAAGTTCGACCGGACTTGGGTGATTTGCAAGCCAGCCGATGCAACGATTCCGCGAGTCTCCTGCGACGTGCGGAAAGCGTCGGTATTTCCGAGGCTTACACACTCCTTCGCGATTGCGGTATGCTTGACACTATATAGGGTGTCCTATATCTCTCGCGCGCCGTTGGGGACTTGTTGCGGGCGTAGTTCAGTTGGTTAGAACGCCGGCCTGTCACGCCGGAGGTCGCGGGTTCGAGTCCCGTCGCTCGCGCCAGCCCCAACGCTGGCAGCCCGAAACGGGCGCCACACGCAGCGAGGGGTGGCGATGGAAGATCTTCTCAGGGAATACCTCCCAATCCTGATCTTCCTCGGCTTGGCCCTGGTCATTTGTCTTGCCGCGGTGGGTGGCTCCTACCTCGTCGCCCGTCAAAATCCGAATTCGGAAAAGCTGTCGCCCTTCGAATGCGGCTTTGCACCCTTCGACGACGCCCGCGGCCAGTTCGACGTCCGCTTCTACTTGGTTGCCATCCTCTTCATCATCTTCGATCTCGAGGTCGCGTTTCTTTTTCCGTGGGCTGTGGCGTTAGGTGACATAGGCCTCTTCGGCTTGTGGTCGATGATGCTGTTCCTGGCCGTGCTCACGGTCGGCTTCATCTACGAATGGCGCAAGGGAGCGCTGGAATGGGAGTGATCACCCCGGCCAAGGCCAACCCCGCCGCCGAGGCAGCGCTGTCGCGTGCGCTGAACGACGAGCTGGCCGACAAGGGCTTCGTCGTGGCCCAGCTCGACAAGCTGATCACCTGGGCGCGCACCGGCTCGATGTGGGGCCTGACTTTCGGCCTGGCTTGCTGCGGCGTCGAGATGATCCACTGCTGGATGAGCCGCTACGACCTCGACCGCTTCGGCTTCGCGCCGATGCCGAGCCCGCGCTCGGCCGACGTCATGATCGTGGCCGGCACGCTCACCAACAAGATGGCGCCGGCCCTGCGCAAGGTCTACGACCAGATGGCCGAGCCGCGCTACGTGATCTCCATGGGCTCGTGTGCCAACGGCGGCGGCTACTACCACTACAGCTATTCGGTGGTGCGCGGCTGCGATCGAATCGTGCCGGTCGATGTCTACGTGCCGGGCTGCCCGCCCACTGCCGAGGCGCTGCTCTACGGCGTGCTGCAGCTCCAGAAGAAGGTCCGGCGGACTGGGACGATCATACGGTGACAGAACCGCTGCAAGAGCTCGGCGAGTACATCGGCAAGGCGAACGAGCGCGCCGTACTGGCGACCTACGTGCGATTGGGTGAGCTGATGATCGACGCCAGGCCGGAAGGCCTGATCGCGCTGCTCACCTTCCTGCGCGACGATTCGCGCTGCCTGTTCAAGCAACTCGTCGACGTCTGCGGCGTCGACTGGCCGGAGCGCGAGAAGCGCTTCGACGTCGTCTACAATCTGCTCAGCCTCAGGAACAACCAGCGCATCCGCATCAAGGTCGCGACCGACGAGGCGACGCCGGTGCCGTCGGCCGCGCCGGTGTTCAGCTCGGCGGGCTGGTTCGAGCGCGAGACCTACGATCTCTACGGCGTGTGGTTCTCCGATCATCCCGACCTGCGGCGGATCCTCACCGACTACGGGTTCGAGGGGCATCCGCTGCGCAAGGACTTCCCGCTGACCGGCTTCGTCGAGGTGCGCTGGGACGACCTGCAGAAGCGCGTCATCTACGAGCCGGTGAAGCTTCAGCAGGAGTTCCGTCGTTTCGACTTCCTCAGCCCTTGGGAAGGCGCCGGCCAAGTGTTGCCCGGCGACGAGAAGGCCGACGAAAAGGCAAAGAGTTAGCGTCATGTCCGACGTCGAGATCAAAACGCTGACGATGAATTTCGGGCCGCAGCATCCGGCGGCTCACGGCGTGCTGCGACTTGTCGTCGAGATGGACGGCGAGATCGTGGAGCGTTGCGACCCGCATATCGGGCTGCTGCATCGCGGCACCGAGAAGCTGATAGAGTACAAGACCTACCTGCAGGCGGTGCCGTACTTCGACCGGCTCGACTACGTCTCGCCGATGAATCAGGAGCACGCCTACGCGCTCGCCGTGGAAAAGCTTCTGGGCATCACCGCACCGGAGCGCGGCCAGTACATCCGCGTGCTGTTCTCCGAGATCACGCGCATCCTCAATCACCTGCTGAACGTCACGACCTTCGCCATGGACGTGGGAGCGCTCACCCCGCCGCTGTGGGGCTTCGAGCAGCGCGAACTCCTGATGGAGTACTACGAAGGCGTCAGCGGCTCGCGCATGCACGCGGCTTACTTCCGTCCCGGTGGCGTTCACCAGGATCTGCCCGACGGCATGCTCGATTCGATGGAAGCGTGGATCAAGCAGTTCTACCCGTTCCTCAAGGACATCGAGAAGCTGCTGAACGAGAATCGCATCTTCCGGATGCGCACGGTCGATATCGGCGTCGTCAATCCGCAGCAGGCGCTCGACTGGGGCTTTTCGGGGCCGATGATCCGCGGCTCGGGCCTGCCGTGGGATCTGCGCAAGTCGCAGCCTTACGACGTCTACGAGCGAATGGAGTTCGACATCCCGGTCGGCAAGACCGGCGACTGCTTCGCGCGCTACCTGGTGCGCCTCGAGGAGATGTATCAGAGCGCCCGCATCATGGAGCAGTGCGTTGCCGCGCTGCGCGTGGTGAGCGGCCCGGTGCGCGTCGACGACCACAAGATCTCGCCGCCGCGCCGCGGCGAGATGAAGGGCTCGATGGAAGCCTTGATCCACCACTTCAAGCTCTATACCGAAGGCTACAGCGTACCGGCCGGCGAGACCTATACCGCCGTCGAGGCGCCCAAGGGCGAATTCGGCGTCTATCTCGTGTCCGACGGCACGAACAAGCCCTATCGCTGCAAGATCCGCGCGCCGGGTTTCCCGCACCTCGCTGCGCTCGACATGATGACCAAGGGCCACCAGCTCGCTGACATGTCGGCGAACATCGGCTCGCTCGACATCGTGTTCGGCGAGATCGACCGCTAGGAGACGACTGCAGGCCATGATCACCGCCGATCCGATGGACGTGCCTTTTGTCGAGGAATTCCGGTTCACGCCGGAGTACCTCGATAAGGTCAAAGCCCTGATCGCGAACTATCCGCCCGGTCGTCAGGCGAGCGCGGTGATCGGCGTGCTCGACCTGGCGCAGCGTCAGGAAGGCTGGCTGTCGCGCGCGGCAATGGACGAGGTCGCCAAGATCCTCGATATGGCGCCGATCCGTGTCTACGAAATCGCGACCTTCTATACGATGTTCCAGCTCAAGCCGAAGGGTAAGTACCTGCTGCAGGTCTGCACCACGACGCCGTGCTGGCTGCGCGGCTCCGACGCGATCATGAAGGCGTGCCAGCATGCCGCCGACGGCGAGACCTTTTCGGTTCAGGAAGTCGAGTGCCTCGGCGCCTGCGTGAACGCGCCGGTCGTGCAGATCAACGACGACTTCTACGAAGACCTCGACGAGGCCTCGCTGCAGAAGGTGCTCGACGCGTTCAAGCGGGGCGAGACGCCCAAGCCAGGGCCGCAGGTCGACCGCCAGACCTCGGCCCCCGAAGGCGGGCCGACCACCTTGAGGAGCGAGTAGACGATGCTTGCCGACAAGGACCGCATCTTCACCAACCTCTACGGCTTCCATGATTGGCGGCTGCCGGCGGCGCGTGCGCGCGGCGCCTGGGACAACACCAAGGCGATCCTCGACCGGGGCGTCGACGCCATCATCGACGAGATGAAGAAGTCGGGCCTGCGCGGCCGCGGCGGTGCCGGCTTCCCGACCGGCCTCAAATGGTCCTTCATGCCCAAGGAGGTGAAGGACCGCCCGCATTACCTGGTGGTCAATGCCGACGAGTCCGAGCCCGGCACCTGCAAGGATCGCGACATCATGCGCCACGACCCGCATCTGCTGGTCGAAGGCTGCCTGGTGGCGGGCTTCGCCATGCGCGCCAACGCCGGTTACATCTACGTGCGCGGCGAGTTCTACAACGAGGCCGAGACGCTGAAGGCCGCCATCGCGGAAGCCTATGAGGCCGGGCTGCTTGGCAAGAACGCCTGCGGCTCGGGCTGGGACTTCGACCTCTACGTCCATCGCGGCGCCGGCGCCTACATCTGCGGCGAGGAGACGGCGCTGCTGGAGAGCCTTGAAGGCAAGAAGGGCATGCCGCGGTTGAAGCCGCCGTTCCCGGCCGGTGCGGGCCTCTATGGCTGCCCGTCGACGGTGAACAATGTCGAATCGATCGCGGTGGCGCCGACCATCCTGCGCCGTGGCGCCGCGTGGTTTGCCGGCATCGGCCGGCCCAACAACACCGGCACGAAACTCTTCTGCCTCTCCGGGCACGTGAACAAGCCGTGCAATGTCGAGGAGGAGATGGGTATCCCGTTGCGCGAGCTCATCGACCGCCATGCCGGCGGCGTGCGCGGCGGCTGGGACAACCTGCTGGCGGTGATCCCAGGCGGCGCTTCGGTGCCGCTGCTGCCCAAGTCGATTTGCGACACCGTCCTCATGGACTTCGATTCGCTGCGCGATCAGAAATCCGGCCTCGGCACGGCAGCCGTCATCGTCATGGACAAGTCGACCGACATCGTGAAGGCGATCGCGCGGCTCAGCCAGTTCTACAAGCACGAGAGCTGCGGCCAGTGCACGCCGTGCCGAGAGGGCACAGGGTGGATGTGGCGCGTGATGGAACGCATGGTCGTGGGCAATGCGCGCATCGATGAGATCGACGCGCTCGAGGACGTCACCAAGCAGGTCGAGGGTCACACGATCTGTGCGCTGGGTGACGCGGCGGCTTGGCCGATCCAGGGCCTGATCCGCCATTTTCGCCCCGAGATGGAACGCCGCATCCGCGCGCGCACCGAAAAGCTGGCGGCCGAGTAGGGCAGGGAGCAGTCAATGCCCAAGGTCAAGATCGACGGCGTCGAGCTGGAAGTTCCGGCCGGCATCACAATTCTGCAGGCCTGTGAGCTGGCAGGCGTGGAAATTCCGCGCTTCTGCTACCACGAGCGCCTGTCGATCGCCGGCAATTGCCGCATGTGCCTCGTCGAAGTGAAGCCCGGGCCGCCCAAGCCGCAGGCGAGCTGCGCGTTGCCCGTCGCCGACAAGCAGGAGATCTTCACCTCCACCCCGATGGTGCAGAAGGCGCGCAAGGGCGTGATGGAATTCCTGCTGATCAACCATCCGCTCGACTGCCCGATCTGCGACCAGGGCGGTGAGTGCGACCTGCAGGACCAGGCGATGGGCTACGGCTTCGACCGCAGCCGTTACCACGAGAACAAGCGTGCCGTGCCCGACAAGGAGCTGGGCCCGCTGGTCAAGACCTCGATGAATCGCTGCATCCATTGCACGCGCTGCATCCGCTTCGCCACCGAGGTGGCGGGCACCGAGGAGCTGGGGGCGACCGGGCGCGGCGAGGCAATGGAAGTCACGACGTATGTCGAGCATGCCCTGACCAGCGAGCTGTCCGGCAACCTGGTCGATCTCTGCCCGGTCGGCGCGCTCACCTCGAAGCCCTACGCCTACGAGGCGCGGCCGTGGGAGCTCAGCAAGACCGAATCGATCGACGTGATGGACGCGCTCGGCTCCAACATCCGCGTCGACACGCGCGGCGCGCAGGTCATGCGCGTGCTGCCGCGGCTGAACGACGACCTCAACGAGGAATGGATCTCCGACAAGACGCGGCACGCCATTGACGGGCTGCGCTACCAGCGCCTGGATCGGCCGTACGTTCGCAAGGGCGGCAAGCTCGTCGAGGCGACCTGGGACCAGGCCTTCACGGCCATCGTCGACAGGCTCGGCAAGCTCGAGGGCTCGAAGATCGCGGCCATCGCCGGCGACCAGTGCGATGCCGAATCGATGCTGGCGCTGAGGGACCTGATGACGGCGCTGGGGTCGCCCAACATCGACTGCCGTCAGGACGGCGCCAGGCTCGAAGGCGGGCCGCGCGGCAGCTACATCTTCAATGCGGGCATCCGCGGGATCGATCAGGCCGACGCCATCCTGCTGGTCGGTACCAATCCGCGCTGGGAAGCGCCGGTGCTCAACGCGCGAATCCGCAAGCGCCATCTCCACGGCCAGTGCGCCATTGCCGGCGTCGGCATGATCGACGACCTGACCTATCCCGTCGAGCGTCTCGGCATGGGGCCGGCGACCCTGCGCGAGCTGGTCGAAGGCAAACTCGGCTTCTTCGAAAAGCTGAAGGCAGCCAAGAACCCGCTGATCATCCTGGGCATGGGCGCGCTCGCCCGATCGGACGGCGCGGCCGTGCTGGCGCTCGCACGCGAGCTCGCGGACAAGCTCGGCGCCGTGCGCGACGATTGGAACGGCTTTGCCGTCCTGCACACGGCGGCAGCGCGCGTCGGCGGCCTCGACCTCGGCCTGGTGCCGGGCGAGGGTGGCCGCGACGTCGAGGGCGTCCTGGCCGGCTGCGAGAAGGGCGAGATCGCTGCGGTCTATCTGCTGGCCGCAGACGAGATCGACACCAAGCGGCTGGGCAAGGCCTTCGTGATTTACCAGGGCCATCACGGCGACGCCGGGGCCCATCGCGCCGACGTGGTGCTGCCGGGGGCGGCCTACACCGAGAAGCCAGGCACCTACGTGAACACCGAGGGGCGCGTGCAGCTGGCGCGCCGCGCCGCGTACCCGCCGGGTGATGCCCGCGAGGACTGGGCGATCCTGCGCGCGCTCTCTGAGCGCCTGGGCAAGACCCTGCCGTACGATACGCTCGATCAGGTCCGAGACAGGCTGGTCCACATCAGCAAGAGCTTTGCCGCCATCGACCAGCAGCAGGCCGGCGGCTGGGGCACGTTCGGCGCGGCGGGCCCGCTCGGCGACGCCATGTTCGTCTCGCCGATCGGCAACTTTTACATGACCTGCGCGATCAGCCGCTCGTCCCGGACCATGGCCGAATGCACCGCCTCTCGCGAGGAGTTCGCGAGGCGCTCCCTCGAGCGGGCCCGGAGGATGGGATGACCGCCGACTTGATCCACTATTTCACGACCAACTGGCTCGGGCAGGCGATCGTCATCGTCGCGCAGTGCCTGCTGGTGACCGTGCCGCTGCTGGTCGCCGTGGCCTACATGACTTATGCCGATCGCAAGATCTGGGCCTCGATCCAGCTGCGCCGTGGTCCCAACGTGGTAGGTCCGTTCGGCCTGCTGCAGCCCATGGCGGACGGTCTGAAGCTGGTGCTGAAGGAGACCATCGTCCCGTCGAGCGCCAACGGCGTGCTGTTCGTGATCGCGCCCATGATCGCCTTCATGACCGCGCTGGTCGCCTGGGCGGTCGTGCCGTTCGACGACGGCTGGGTGATTGCCGACATCAACGTCGGCATCCTCTACTTGTTCGCCATCTCTTCGCTCGGCGTCTATGGCATCATCATCGCCGGCTGGGCCTCGAACTCGAAGTACGCGTTTCTCGGTGCACTGCGCTCGGCGGCACAGATGGTGTCCTACGAGGTCTCGATCGGCTTCGTTCTGATCACCGTCCTGCTCTGCGTCGGCTCGCTCAACCTCTCACAGGTCGTGCTCGCCCAGTCCGGCTGGTTCTGGAACTGGTTCTGGCTGCCGCTGCTGCCGATGTTCGTGATCTTTTTCGTGTCGGCCCTGGCCGAGACCAACCGCACGCCGTTCGATCTGCCGATGTCGGAAGCCGAGCTGGTGGCGGGCTTCCACACCGAATACTCGGCCATGACCTTCGGCCTGTTCTTCCTCGGTGAATACGCCAACATGATCCTGCTGTCGGCGCTGGGAGCGGTGCTGTTCCTGGGCGGCTGGATGTCGCCCATCCCGTACCCGCCCTTCACCTGGATTCCCGGGCTCGCCTGGTTCGCGCTGAAGATCGCGTTCCTGCTGTTCGTGTTCTCGTGGACCAAGGGAACGTTGCCTCGCTACCGCTACGACCAGCTGATGCGGCTGGGCTGGAAAGTCTTCCTGCCCGTGTCGCTCGGCTGGGTTGTCCTCACCGCCGCCGTGCTGCAGTTCGGCGGCTGGGTTCCGAAGTCCTAAGGGAGTCGCACCATGGCCTCTCTCGACCGTACCGCGCGTTCGTTCCTGCTCTCCGAGCTGGTGACCGGCTTCGCGCTCACCTTGAAGTACATGTTCAAGCCCAAGGTGACCGTGAACTATCCCTACGAGAAGGGACCGCTCAGCCCGCGCTTCCGCGGCGAACATGCGTTGCGCCGCTATCCCAACGGCGAGGAACGCTGCATCGCCTGCAAGCTCTGCGAGGCGATCTGCCCGGCCCAGGCCATCACCATCGAGGCCGAGCCGCGCGACGACGGCAGCCGGCGCACCACCCGATACGACATCGACATGACCAAGTGCATCTACTGCGGCTTCTGTCAGGAAGCCTGCCCGGTCGATGCCATCGTCGAGGGGCCGAATTTCGAGTTCTCCACCGAGACCCGCGAAGAGCTGATGTACAACAAGGAAAAGCTGCTCGCGAACGGCGACCGCTGGGAGCCGACCATCGCCGCCAACCTCCAGTCCGACGCGCCGTATCGGAGAGCCGGACGGGTAGGGGGAGACAATGATTTTACAGGCTCTGGCCTTCTATGTTTTCGCGTTCATGGTCATGGCGTCCGCCGCCATGGTCGTGGTGTCGCGCAATCCTGTCTATTCGGTGCTGTTTCTGATCCTGGCCTTCTTCAATGCCGCGGCGCTGTTCGTCCTGATCGGCGCCGAGTTCATCGCCATGATCCTGGTCATCGTCTATGTCGGCGCCGTGGCCGTGCTGTTCCTGTTCGTGGTCATGATGCTCGACATCAACCTGACCGAGCTGCGCGAAGGCTTCCTGAAATACCTTCCGGTCGGCGCGCTGATCGGCCTGGTGCTGCTGGCCGAGATCCTGCTGGGGCTGGGCGTGATCGGCAACACGCCCACCAGCCTGGGCGCGCTGGACAAGGCCGGGCCGCAGGTGCTGGCGATCGACAATACCCGCGCCATCGGCCGGGTGCTCTACACCCAGTACTTCTACCTGTTCCAGGTGGCGGGCCTGGTCCTGCTGGTCGCCATGATCGGCGCCATCGTGCTGACCTTGCGCACCCGCCCCGGCGTGCGCCGCCAGAGGGTCAGCGAGCA
>JAEZIF010000118.1 GCA_023416135.1 Pseudomonadota bacterium | reverse complement strand
CGCCGGCGGTGCGCCGTCGCGCGCGCGAGGCGGGCGTCGATCTGCGCCAAGTGCGCGGCAGCGGCCCCGCCGGCCGCATCAGCCACGACGATCTCGACGCCTTTCTACGCAGCGGGCCGCAGGCGGTGTCTGCCGGGGGCGGCCGCGTCGCCCGCACCGAGGTCGAGACCGTCAAGGTGATAGGCCTGCGCCGGCGCATCGCCCAGAAGATGGCCGAGTCGAAGCGTCGCGCGGCGCACTTCTCCTACGTCGAGGAGATCGACGTCACTGCACTGGAGGAGCTGCGCGCCAAGCTGAATGCCGAGAACCAGGTCCGGCCGCGCCTGACGTTGATGCCGTTCCTGATGCAGGCGCTGGTGCGTGCCGTCGCCGACTTCCCCGAGATGAATGCCTTGTACGACGACGAGGCCGAGACCATCGAGCGCCATGCCGGAGTGCATATCGGCATCGCGACGCAGACGCCGTCGGGGCTGATGGTGCCGGTGGCACGCCACTGCGAGGCGCGCGGCCTGTGGGACTGCGCGGCCGAGGTGCGGCGGCTGGCCGAGGTGGCGCGCAACGGCCAGGCGAGCCGGGGCGAGCTTTCCGGCTCGACCATCACCATCACCAGCCTGGGGCCGCTCGGCGGCATCGTGACCACGCCGGTGCTCAATCGGCCCGAGGTGGCGATCATCGGCGTCAACCGGCAGGTCGTGCGTCCGGTATGGCAGGGCGCGGAGTTCGTGCCGCGGACCATGATGAATCTTTCTTCGTCGTTCGATCACCGTGTGATCGACGGCTACAACGCCGCCCAGTTCGTGCAGCGCATCAAGGGGCTGCTCGAGGCGCCGGCGACGATCTTCATAGAGGCGTGAGATGGCCGACATAAATGCCAAGGTGCTGGTCGTGGGCGGCGGACCCGGCGGCTACGTCACGGCGATCCGCGCCGGCCAGCTCGGCCTCGACGTCGTGCTGGCGGAGCAGGGCGGCCGCAATGGCGGGTTGGGCGGCACCTGCCTCAATGTCGGCTGCATCCCGTCGAAGGCCTTGATCCACGCCGCCGATGCCTTTCATCGCGCCGTCGAGCAGTCGCGGGCAGCGCCGCTCGGCATCAAGGTGGAGCGGCCGACCATTGATTTCCTGCGCACCGTCGAGTGGAAGGATGGCGTCGTCGGCCGGCTGACCAGCGGCGTCGGTGCGCTGCTGAAGCGCCATCGGGTGAAGATCCTGGAGGGTCGGGCCGAGATGATCGACGGCAAGTCCTGCCGCATCGAGACCGATACCGGCCCCCAGGTCGTGCGCGCCGAGCATGTCGTGCTGGCGACCGGTTCGGTGGCGGCGTCGCTTGCCAACCTGCCGTTCGGCGGCAAGGTCATCTCCTCGACCGAGGCACTGTCGCTCGCCAGGGTTCCCGAGCGGTTGGCCGTCGTCGGTGGGGGCTACATCGGCCTCGAGCTCGGCATGGCCTACGCCAAGCTCGGCGCGAAGGTGACGGTGATCGAGGCGCTCGATCGCATCCTGCCGATCTACGACGCCGAGCTGGTGCTCCCGGTGGCGAGGCGGCTGAAGGCGCTGGGCGTGGGGGCGCTGACGGGAACGCGTGCCGCCGGGCTTTCGGACGATGGGCTCGCGCTCGACGGCGGACGCAGCATCGCGGCCGACAAGATCCTGGTCGCCACCGGCCGACGCGCCCGGCTGGACGGTTTCGGCCTGGAGCGACTCGATCTCACCATGAACGGGCCATTCGTGCAGATCGACGAGCGCTGCTCGACGTCCATGCGCAATGTCTGGGCGGTGGGCGACCTGACGGGCGAGCCGATGCTGGCGCATCGCGCCATGGCGCAGGGCGTGGTCGTCGCGGAGATCATCGCCGGACATCGCCGTGTGTTCGACGGCGGGGTGATCCCGGCGGTGTGCTTCACCGACCCGGAGATCGTCACCGTCGGCCTGTCACCCGAGGAGGCGCGCAAGGCCGGCCGCGAGGTGTTGACTGCGCAGTTCCCGTTCCAAGCCAACGGACGCGCCCTGTCGATGGCCGCCGAGGAAGGCTTCGTGCGTGTGACCGCGCGCGCCGACAATCACCTGGTGCTGGGCATCGCCGCGGTCGGTGCGGGCGTCTCCGAGCTGGCCGGCGAGTTCGGCCTGGCGCTCGAGATGGGTGCACGGCTGGAGGATATCGGCGGCACCATCCACGCCCATCCGACCCTGGGCGAGGCCTTCCACGAGGCGAGCCTCAGGGCGCTGGGCGAGGCGCTGCACATTTAGAGCAGGGACGTCACCACACGCCCTGGATGACCGAGATGTTCATCCCGAGACCGACCTTGAAAACGAGGATGCAGAGGATGGTCAGCACGACCATGTTGCCCAGAACCTCGGTGAGCTTGAACTCTTCGCCGGCCAGGGACGAGATCAAGACCAGGACGACGAGCGCTGGCAGCATGCCGGCGCGCTCGAACAGGAGGGCGAAGCAGACGATGCCGATGGTCACCAGGGTGATCGGCTTCCACTTCGGCGTCTCGACGCGCTCGCCGCCGCTCACCAGCGCCATCACACTGATGATGCCGCCGAGGCCCATCAGGATGAAGGAAAGGACGCGCGGCACGTAGCCCGGCCCCATGCGCACGCCGGTGCCCACCGCGAGATGGCGCCCGAAATAGAGCGCCGCCACACCGAAGGCCAGGAACATCAGCCCCGCCAGGAAGTCCTTGCTCAGAAACCGGCTCACGTCATTCGCTCCTGCAATCCCATCCGGCGAATGGCGTACTGGGCGTTGCTTACGCCAACCTGACGAGTGCCTGTGACCTATGCGTCGTGACCCGCATAGCGGTCGATCTTCAGCCCGGGGATTGCTTCGAGTGCTGCGACGGCATCCTTCATCGACGTCGAGCCGTGGGCATCGCGGACCGACCATGATGCCGTGCCGATTTCCGTGAAGCCGCCACCGCGCGCCGGTTCGACGTCGTAGAAGTGAAGCTTCGATGTTTCCGCGCCGCCCAGCAGCACGGTGGTGCGGGCTGTCGAGAGATACCAGTGCGCGCCCGCGGCGTTGCTCCACAGCGCGAAAGTCGTCTTGCCGAGGCGCGCGGCGATGGCAGGCGGCGTCAGGAGCACGTGCGGTGTCTGCAGGGCGAATTCGGCAGGCGAAGGCGGCGGGTAGTCGTCGTAATAGATGTCGTAGCGTACCGAGAAGACTTTCAACTTGGCGCCTTCCGCCGCCGCGACGGCTGCATCGTTGGCCGCGATCCAGGCGGGAACGAACGGCGCCGCGGCGACATCCTGCTCGGCCCAGGAAAGATAGAGCGCGCCCAACGCATCGCCGAATGCCGAGGCCCGGCGCGCGCCGTAGAGCGACAGGCCGATGTTCGCCTTGCCGCGCTTCCAGGCGGCATGCAGCACGACGGTGTTCTCGTTGGCGGCCTCGGGGCTGTCGTCGCGCGTGACCTCGTCGGGCTGGCCCAGGCGCTTCACCAGCTCGGCGAATAGATAGCGCGGCGCCGTACCGGTGTCGGCGAGCTCATAGGTGACCGTCGTCACGGGCCGATCGGGGCGCGCCGCAGCCGGTTCGGCGTAGACCGTGGCGAACCCATAGGCCGACGGGCAGGGAAGTTTCACGCTGGCATAGCCCGAGTTCACGCGGCCTGGCGCGACCACGTCGAACAGCGTGCCCCAGGGATGAAAAGCCTCGCCGATGCGGAAACCCGATGACCAATTGTCCATAGGTAAGCTTAGCAGGCCCTTGGTAATTGACAGTCAGGCATTCTCATCCGTCACAAACCCAGGAGCGAACCAATGCCCCGTGCGCGTCTGCGCGATCTCGGCCTCAAAGTCGGAGCTCTGCCGCCCGGACCATTCGATGCCATTACCGATGTGCCGGGCGTCAAGGTGGGCTACTCGACCGTCATCCAGGACAGCCCTCGGATCGCCCGGACGGGTGTCACCGCCATCTGGCCGCGCGGGCCGGAAATATGGACCGACTACGTCTTCGCGGGGACGTTCTCATTCAATGGCAACGGCGAGATGACCGGCCTTCCGTGGCTGGCGGAGCAGGGCCTGCTCGGCGCGCCGATCGGCATAACCAATACCTATCAGGTCGGAATCGTGCGTGACGCCATCACGGCCATAGCGGTTCGCGATGGCGCTTCACAAGCCTTTCATCTGCCAATCGTCGCCGAGACATACGATGGCTGGCTGAGCGACATCCAAGCCTTCACGCTGACTCAGGAGCACGCGTTCGCTGCTTTCGACAGTGCGGTCGGCGGCTGCGCGATTGCCGAAGGCAATGTTGGCGGCGGCACCGGCATGATCTGCCACGAGTTCAAAGGCGGGACCGGCACGGCCTCGC
Source organism: Pseudomonadota bacterium (assembly GCA_023416135.1). Classification (GTDB taxonomy): domain Bacteria; phylum Pseudomonadota; class Alphaproteobacteria; order Reyranellales; family Reyranellaceae; genus Reyranella. Next base: position 5,961 of record JAEZIF010000118.1, on the reverse strand, counting down.
GCGTCGTCGTCGAGAACGGAGAGCGTTATACGGTCGGAGCGCTGGTGCAGGCGAACTACGGCGCGCGCGATCTGTTGCGCGTGGATGGCGTGCCGGTCGGCCGCGAGATCGGGCCCGACTTGGTGCCGGCCCATCGCTCGGGCAAGAGCGCAGTCCAGCCGCAGATGACGGAAGGTTCCATCATCGTCGTTCTGGCGACCGACGCGCCTCTCATCCCGCTCCAATGCCAGCGGCTTGCCCGCCGAGCCACGACAGGGCTTTCCTGGGTCGGCGGCATCGGCGCCAACGGCAGCGGCGACATCTTCATCGCGTTTTCGACGGGCAATCATGTCGGCCAGAACGACAGGATCAGCACCGTGAAGATGATCGCGCCCGACGCGATGACGAGCCTGTTCCGAGCCGCGGCCGAGGCAACCGAAGAGGCGATCCTCAACGCAATGTGCATGGCCGAGACCATGTCCGGCCGAGACGGTCGCACCGTCCACGCACTGCCGCTCGACCTTCTGCAGGAGGTGATGCGACGCCACCGGCCAGAGCGACGCGGGTGAGGATATGTCGTGGTGAGTGCCCGCCCTTGCCGCATCAGGGCAAGGTATCCAGTGTAGCCGGCGTTCGCCGCCTGGGCGAAACGAGGGAGGGGGCCGATGAATGGATCTTCGATCAAGCCGGGAGCTGGCACGGCCGGCCGCCGCGCTTTCCTGGTTGGCGTTACAGCGGCGGGCGCCGCCGCAGCGACGCGGGTTTTCGGCCAGACGACCACGCCCGCCTATCGCACCGCCGGCGAGCTCGTGGCCGACCTCGCCGCCCGCCGCGTCTCGTCGGTCGAGCTGCTCGACCAGGCTATCGCGCGCATCGAACGGCTCGACAAGTCGATCAACGCCGTGGTGGTGCGCGACTTCGACCGGGCGCGTCAGGCGGCGATCGCCGCTGGCCGACTGGCAGACGACCAATCCGATCTATGGCACCACCAACAATCCCTATGATGTCGAGCGGACGCCGGGCGGCTCGTCGGGCGGCGCGGCCGCCGCGCTGGCGGCCGGCTACGTGGCGCTCGAGCTCGGCTCGGACATCGGGGGCTCGCTGCGCACGCCGGCGCACTATTGCGGCGTGTTCGCCCACAAGCCGAGCTACGGCGTGGTGGCAAGGCGCGGCCACAACTTCCCGAGGCAGCCTGCGTTGCCGTCGACCGGCGACGGCCTCGCGGTGGTGGGGCCGATGGCCCGCAGTGCGCAGGACATAGATCTCGCGTTCGATGTGATTGCGGGGCCTGACGAGCTGCGCGACGGTGTCGGCTGGCGTCTGCAGCTCCCGCCGCCGCGCCATCGTGCGCTACGCGACTTCCGCGTGCTGTTGATCGACACCCACCCACTCTGCCCCACGGCCGAGGTGATCCGGGCGGCGCTCGCCCAACTGGCCGATCGCCTCGGCAAGGAAGGCGCCACCGTGACGCGGCAAAGCCCGCTGCTGCCCGACCTCGCCGAGGTGAGCCGCAACTACATGCGCCTGCTTGGCCCGGTGATGACCAACGGGCGTCCGGCTGAGTTCTACGAACAGATGCGCTCGCTCGCGGCGTCGCTGAAACCCGACGACCAGAGCCTCGATGCGATCTATGTACGCAGCGCCAATGTCGGCTGGCGCGAGTGGGAAGCGGCGAACATCGCTCGCACCAGGTTCCAGCACCAGTGGGCGGCATTGTTCAAGGAACGGGATGTCGTGCTCTGTCCGGCGATGCCGACATCCGCCTCCACGACCATGCCGAGGCGAGCGCCCGCCGCCTCGATGTCGACGGCCAGGCCTTGCCCTATGCCAACAACTTCGTCTGGGCGGCCCCGGCCACCGCTGCCGGATTGCCGGCGACCGTGGCGCCGATCGCGCGGACACAGACCAGGCTGCCGATCGGCGTGCAGGTCGTCGGAGCCAATCTCGAGGACCGGACGCCCATCCAATTCGCGCAACTCCTGGAGCAGGCGTTCGGAGGCTTCGAGCCGCCAGTCCTCTAACGACGATAGCCGCGCGATGAGCCGGATGTCGCTCAGCGCAGGCTGGCGTTGATCTTGTCGAGCGCCGCCGAGCCTGGGCAGAGGTCGGGCGTGTTCAGCGTGTTGAGCGGCACTTCGACCGTGTTCAGGTGATGATGCAGGTCCTTGGGCGTCGGATCGACGTAGAGCAGGCCGGTCACGACCTCGCCGGCCGCCAGGCCTTCCTGGACACGCTTCATGGCGGCGACCTTGTCGGCGGGGTCGTACTCCTCGCCGAGCTTGCGCAGGCGCAGCCACGAGCCGTCGTGCTGCTGCACCGTCGTCATGGTTCCGGGGGCGTACTGGGTGGTGATCTCCTCGCGGCCCTCGATGAAGTCGATGCGGTTCAGCGCCTCGTTGTGCTCGCGCACATAGTCGTAGCTCTTGGTCGAGCCGGCGTGGTTGTTGAACGCCACGCACGGGCTGATGACGTCGAGGAACGCGGCCCCCTTATGGCTCATCGCCGCCTTGATCAGCGGCACGAGCTGGTGCTTGTCGCCCGAGAAGGAGCGGCCGACGAAGGTGGCGCCCATCAGGATGGCGAGCGACACCATGTCGATCGATTCGTCGGAATTGGCGACGCCCTTCTTGCTCACCGAGCCCTTGTCGGCGGTCGCCGAGAACTGGCCCTTGGTCAGGCCGTACACGCCGTTGTTCATGACGATGTAGGTCATGTTCACGCCGCGCCGCATGATATGGGCGAACTGGCCGAGCCCGATCGAGGCCGAATCGCCGTCTCCCGAGACGCCCATGTAGATCAGGTCGCGGTTGGCGAGGTTGGCGCCCGTCATCACCGACGGCATGCGGCCGTGCACCGTGTTGAAGCCGTGGCTTGCACCCACGAAGTAGGTCGGCGCCTTGGACGAGCAGCCGATGCCCGAAAGCTTGGCCACCTGGTGCGGCAGGATATCGAGCTCGTAGCAGGCCTGGATGATGGCGGCGCTGATCGAATCGTGGCCGCAGCCGGCGCACAGCGTCGAGACCGCGCCTTCATAGTCGCGGCGGGTGTAACCGGCCTTGTTCTTGACCAGCGACGGATGGTGCAGCTTGGGCTTGGCGATATAGGTCATGACGCCGCCTTCTCGAACGGAACGACTTTGAACTGGGCGAGCTTCTTGGCGATGTCGGCCGCGATGAAGCGCGCGGTGATGGGGGTGCCGTCATAGTGCAGCACGGGAACGAGCTTGCGTGCGTCGAGCGTGAACTCGTTCATGATCATCGAACGGAGCTGGCCGTCACGGTTCTGCTCGACCACGAACACCTTGTCGTGCTCGTGGATGAAGTCCTCGACCGCCTGGGAGAACGGGAAGGCCCGCACGCGCAGCGCGTTGACGTGGTTGCCGGCCTCCTCGAGATGGTCCAGCGCCTCGGTCATGGCTGGGCTGGTGGACCCGAAGTAGATCACGCCGAAGCGTGTCGCCTTGGGCGAGGAGTAGCGCAGCGGCTGCGGCGCGATCTTGGCCGCCGTGTGGAACTTCTTCTGCAGCCGCTCCATGTTGCGCACGTAGACGGCGCCTTCCTCGGAGTAGCGGGCGAACTCGTCCTTGGTCGTGCCGCGGGTGAAGTACGAGCCCTTGGTCGGATGCGTGCCGGGATAGGTGCGGAAGGGGATGCCGTCGCCGTCGATGTCGAGATAGCGGCCGAAGGTCTTGCCGGCGTCGAGGTCGGCTGCCGTCATGACCTTGCCGCGGTCGTAGGCGCGGTTCTCGTCCCACTGGAACGGCTCGCACAGGCGGTGGTTCATGCCGATGTCGAGATCGGTCATGACGAACACCGGGGTCTGCAGGCGATCGGCGAGGTCGAGCGCGTCTGCGGTGAAGTCGAAGCACTCCTTCGGATCCTCGGGAAACAGCAGCACGTGCTTGGTGTCGCCGTTGGAGGCGTAGGCGCAGGACAGCAGGTCGGACTGCTGGGTGCGCGTCGGCATGCCGGTCGACGGACCGCCGCGCTGCACGTTCACCAGCACTGCCGGAACCTCGGCGAAGGAGGCGAGACCGATGAACTCGGTCATCAGCGAGATGCCCGGACCGGACGTGCTGGTGAAGGCGCGCGAACCATTCCAGCCGGCGCCGATCACGATGCCGATCGAGGCGAGCTCGTCCTCGGCCTGGACGATGGCGTACTTGGCCTTGCCGGTCTCCTTGTCGTGGCGCAGGCGCTTACAATGCGACTGGAAGGCCTCGGCCAGTGAAGAGGAGGGTGTGATCGGATACCAGGCGCACACCGTGGCACCGCCATAGACCGCGCCGAGGGCGGCGGCATTGTTGCCTTCGACGAAGATGCGGTTGCCGACATTGTCGGCGCGTCGGACCTTGAGCTTCACCGTGCCGGGATCGATGTGCTGGGTGGCCCAGTCGCGGCCGAGGTTCAGCGCCTTGACGTTCGAGTCCAGAAGCTTTTCCTTGCCCTTGAACTGCTCACCGAACAGCTTCTTGATCTCTTCGGGATCGATGTCGAGCAGGATCGACAGCGCGCCGACATAGATGATGTTCTTGAACAGCTGGCGTTGCCGGGCGTCGGTGTAGGTGGCGTTGGTGATGGCCGTCAGCGGCACGCCGACGATGTTGATGTCCTCGCGAAATGCGGAGGCCGGCATCGGCTTGGTGCTGTCGTAGAACAGGTAGCCGCCGGGCTCGATCTCCTTGACGTCCTCGGCCCAGGTCTGCGGGTTCATCGCGACCATCATGTCGACGCCGCCGCGCCGGCCGAGATAGCCCTTCTCGGTGACGCGAACCTCGTACCAGGTCGGCAGGCCCTGGATGTTCGACGGGAAGATGTTACGCGGGCTGACCGGCACACCCATGCGCAGAATGGAGCGGGCGAACAGCTCGTTGGCGGAGGCCGATCCGGAACCGTTGACGTTCGCGAACTTGACGACGAAGTCGTTAACGGCGGCTAGTGCTTGCGGCATGCGTGCTCCGCTTGAGTCATTTCCATGTAGTACTTGCGCATGTCCCACGCGCCGGTCGGGCAGCGCTCGGCGCACAACCCGCAATGCAGGCAGACGTCCTCGTCCTTGACCATGCCGCGGCCGGTCTTGAGGTCGTTGCCGATATAGAGGTCCTGGGTCGGGTTCACGGCCGGCGCATTCAGACGCTGGCGAACCTCCTTCTCCTCACCGTTCTCCGTGAAGGTGATGCAGTCCATCGGGCAGATGTCGACGCAGGCGTCGCACTCGATGCAGAGCGTGCCGGTGAACACCGTCTGCACGTCGCAGTTCAGGCAGCGCTGGGCCTCGTCGAAGGCAAGCTTGGGATCGAAGCCCAGCTCGACCTCGGCCATGATGTCCTTCAGCGCCTCGGCCTTGGCGCGATGCGGGACCTTGAAGCGGCGATCGATGGTGGGAGCATTGTCGTAGCTCCACTCGTGAATGCCCATCTTCTGGCTGACGATGTTGACGCCGGGGGCAGGGCGCTCGTCGGGATCTTCGCCGATCAGCATCTTGTGGATGGAGATCGCGGCATCATGGCCGTGCGCGGCCGCCCAGATGATGTTCTTCGGTCCGAAGGCGGCGTCGCCGCCGAAGAACACCTTGGCCTGCGTGCTCTGCAGGGTTGCCTCGTTGAGCTTGGGCAGGCCCCAGCGATCGAACTCGATGCCGGCGTCCTTCTCGATCCAGGGAAAGGCGTTCTCCTGGCCGATCGCCACCAGCACGTCATCGCATTCGTAGTGCTCGTCGGGCTCGCCCGAGGGGATCAGCGAGCGGCGGCCCTTGGCGTCGTACTCGGCCTTGACCTTCTCGAACAGCACCCCGGTGATCCTGCCGTTGTCGTGGGTGACTTCCTTCGGCACCAGCATGTTGAGGATGGGGATGTCCTCGCCCATCGCGTCTTCCTTCTCCCAGGGAGACGCCTTCATCTCGTCGAAGCCCGAGCGGACGATCACCTTGACGTCCTCGCCGCCGAGGCGACGCGCGGTGCGGCAGCAATCCATCGCCGTGTTG
>JAEZIF010000023.1 GCA_023416135.1 Pseudomonadota bacterium | reverse complement strand
GCGTAAGTTGTCTGAGCAATGGCGCGAACGGTGGCCGGTCCCCGCTCGGCTACGCGTGCTCGCGGTTGGCGGCGTTCGTGATGGCGATGATCGCCTTTTGCACGGCCATGAGGTAACGCTCGACATCATTGCTTGCAAGACGAAGGCGCTGGCCCGCCGGAACCTTGTCGCCAGTGCGTTTCAGGTACTCTCGATCGACAAAGCCGCGCTTGTGCACGAAGAGATGCCGCCGCTGGTTCAGCAACCAAAGATCATCGCCGAAAGCCTCTCGAACCTCGCCAGCATTGAACAGAGCGTCGAGGACCGAGCGAATAACGGCGAGATTGTCGAGTCGCTTCTCTCGGAAAATCATGGTCCCCATCGAGCGAGTAAGGTCGAAGCCTTGTTCATCAATAGCGTCGATGTCGACGACCTGTTTCCCCAAATAGGCCTTGAGGTCCGCTGCCGCCAACACGGATCGAGACCGCCGTGGGTCTTGGTCAATCCATCGGACGATGAAAGAAGATGCGAAATGCTCGAAGACTGCCCACGTCGACACGAGTGTCTGGATCAAGACCTCGGCTGCTGCGGCAGATATGTCTTCAGAGCTAAGGCTGCGGTCGAGGTCGTGAAGTACGGCATCTCGAATGTAGTCTTGGCCGGCCTGAGAGGACATGAAATCCGTCATCCGTTGGCGCGCGACTGTCAAAGCCACTGAGTCCGGCTCTCTATCGTCCGGTGCGTCCTTGAGCGCTCGAATACGTTCTGCCGCGAGTAGGCGATCGAATCTCCGCTGCTGCACGGCTTCGAGAGTCAGGAGAAATGGCAGCGTGGCTGCTCTAATGACACTGCGCAATCCATCGAAAGCGTCGCTTACACATTCTTCCAGATACGGCTCTACCTTCGGCACCGCCAACATCATGGCTTCGGATGAATGGATAAGAAACGCCTGGGTGACGCGATCGACCTGGTCCCTGGGAGGGCCATCGGACTGCTGGGGGTCGCTCACAGTGCATCTCTCCGATTTGTTACGCCTTCGGCCGCCTCCCGGACTTGAGGGGCTCGGGCGGCTTCTCCCCTGCCTTCGGCTTCACAAAGAAATCGCCGAGCTCGCACTTGAGCGGCTTCGCGAGCTTCTCCAGCAGGTCGACGCTGACGTTCACCTGGCCGCGCTCCAGCTTGGACACATAGGCGTCCGCCGCGCCTGCTAGCCCAGCCAATTCCTCGATGGAGAGACCAAGAGCAACGCGGAGCTTTCGCACATTCCAGCCGACAAGCTTCCTGCCGTCCATTCCCAGACAACGCCAGCTTGCGGGACACCAAACAAAGACATATATGTCTCCATTTCTAAAACAGGGAGTCTGCAAAAATGCTTCGCCGTACGCTTGGTCTTGGTCTGATTGCTTCGCTCACTGCCTGCAATTCGCAGACGGCGAGTGCCCCGCCGCCGGCTACCTCGGCCCCGGCCGCTCCGGCGGTGTCCCTGGCCGACTTTAAGGGTGATTGGCAGGGGAAGAGCCTGGCCAATGCCAATCTCCGCCTCCTGGTCTCGGACCGGGTCGGCTTCGAGTACGCCAACATGCCGATGAACATGTCGGCCCCGACCTTCCAGGGGAACGCCATGCGCCTGAACTTCGCCTCGGGGGACGGGTTCATAGAAGTGACCCGAAAGAGCCCTACCGAACTCAATTGGCGCTACCAGGGCAGTCGGCCCTTCGTCGCAGGCGGTCCTCACGCTGGTGGCGTAAAAAAGCCCCTTATGGAGGGGCTGAATGGGCGGGGCGGCCTAGACGGTCGCCCCTTCTGTTTTGGGGAGCTGCACCTCCCAATCGCCGTACCAGGCCATAGGGCCATCTGATGCGATGGGGACCACGAGGAGCATGTCGTCGTGGAAGGTGAGCTCAAGGGCGTCCTGGTCGAAGTACGGCCAGCCCGTGAGCGCATGAGCTGCCTGGGCGGCAGCCGCGTCCACGAAGTGCAGGACGAACGTCGACTGGTAGGTCACATGCAGGGCCTCGATGCCGGTCAGCGTCGGGCCGTTGAACCCCCAATCGTCGAGTTCCTCGTCCGGGTAGCTCCGGCCGTGGATCAAGAGCATGTCCAGCATGGGGGCCTCACTCGGCCGGGAGCTGGTGGGGTTGGTCCCGGCGCATGATCTCCCGGAGGAGCTCACGCGCGATCATGAGGGTCACGGAGGCGATGGAGCTGTACGGCCCCTTCTCCTCCTTGTCCCCGTAGGTCCGCCAGTAGAACCAGCCGCGAGGGCGAAGCTCTACGGTCCATTCCCGGAGGGCGTAGACCCGCTTGGCATTGCTAATCACGACACGTACTCGCACGTCAGATCGAGGATCTTGTGGAGGTCGCGGGGATCGCCGGCTTCTCGGCCACACGGCCGTTGAGCGCATGGGTCGCGGCGTTGAACAGCCGCCACCCCGTCTTGTCCCCCCAATCGTGGCTCGGGGTGTCCCATTGCGCCAGGACATCCGCGATCTTCTGCACGCCGATGACCTGCTGCCGGTACATCTGCATGATGGCGAGGTCCACGCGATCGTCCGTGAGGGCGGTCGCCTGGTAGTGATCGAACTGCCGCTTCTGGGCCTCCCGCTGGATGGCGAGCGGCTCGACGATCTCCCCGATGAGTCCGGGAAGGTCGCGCTTGAGGTTCGCCGTGTGCTTGCGCTTGATGACGTGATCGCCAGCGAAGGCGAGGTTGCCCGCCACCGGCTGCAAGTTCCGGATCGCAAGATCCGTGAGCGTGATAGTGGGCATGTTCGGGTCTCGCTCGGGTCTCAGAAGGAACGGGCGCAGCAGCGAGGAACGCTGTTGCTCTATGGGAAAGTTACCATCCGAGACTTCGAGAAAGCCCCGTCCTACATGGAACGGATGCTCTTCATGGGCAGTATGAGACGCGGTGAGGAAGGGACACAAAATCGCGAAAAGCAAATTTTGAGTCAGGCGCGTCTACCAATTCCGCCACGGGGGCACGCTCTGGTGCGGCGTGAATAAAGCCGATGGGCGGAACCGGGTCAACGCTTGCGAGCGACCTTTTCGTCCGCTTTCATGCGCCCCGCCATGCATCCGTACATTCACGCTCTAAAGCAGCCCGACAAGCCCGCCTACATCATGGCCGGCAGCGGTGAAACCGTCACCTACCGCCAGCTCGACCGGCAATCCAACCGCATCGCGCAACTATTCCGGTCGCTCGGCCTGAAGGCCGGCGATCACGTGGCGCTGTTCCTCGAGAACAATGCGCGCTTCTTCGAGATCTGCTGGGCAGCCCAGCGCTCGGGCCTGATCTATACCGCCATCAGCTCGCGGCTGACGGCCGCCGAGGTCGATTACATCGTCGGCGACTGCGGCGCCGAGTTCTTCATCACGTCGAAGTACCTGGCCGACAAGGCCATCGAGCTGGCGCCCCTGCTGAAAGGCGTACCGCACCGCTACATGATCGACGGCACCATCCCGGGCTATGAATCGTGGGAGGCCGCGACCGCGCGCTTCCCAGCGACGCCGATCGCCGACCAGATCTCCGGCCACGACATGCTCTATTCCTCGGGCACGACGGGCCAGCCCAAGGGCGTGCTGCCGGTGGTGGAGCCGCAACCGATCGAATTCACCAACCCGCTGCTCGCCATCACGCGCAAGCTCTACGGCATGGACGAGAACACGGTCTATCTCTCGCCGGCGCCGCTCTATCACGCAGCGCCGCTGCGCTTCAACATGAGCGTCATGCGGCTCGGCGGCACCTCGGTGATCATGGAGCATTTCGACGCCGAGGAATTCCTGAAGCTGGTCGGCAAGCACCGCATCACCCACACCCAGGTCGTGCCGACCATGTTCGTGCGGTTCCTGAAGCTGCCCGACGAGGTGCGCCTGAAGTACGACGTCTCGTCTCTCGAATGCGCCATCCACGCCGCCGCGCCCTGCCCCGTCCCGATCAAGGAGAAGATGATCGAATGGTGGGGGCCGATCGTGTGGGAGTACTACGGCGGCACCGAGGGCAACGGCCTCACCATGTGCAACGCCGGCGAATGGATGGCCCACAAGGGCACGGTCGGCCGAGCCGTGGTCGGCACGCTCAAGATCTGCGACGAAGACGGCAACGAGCTGCCCCAGGGCGAGGCCGGCACCGTCTATTTTGCCGACGGCCGGCCGTTCCAGTATCACAACGATCCCAAGAAGACGGCCGAATCGCGCAACGCCAAGGGTTGGACGACTTTGGGCGACGTGGGCTACGTCGATGCCGACGGCTTCCTGCACCTCACCGACCGCAAGGCTTTCATGATCATCTCCGGCGGAGTGAACATCTACCCGCAGGAAGCCGAGAACCTCCTGATCACCCATCCCAGGGTGATGGACTGCGCCGTGTTCGGCGTGCCCAATCCCGACTTCGGCGAGGAAGTAAAGGCAGTCGTCCAGCCGCGCAACATGGCCGATGCCGGCCCGGCGCTCGCCGAGGAACTGCTGGCCTTCTGTCGTCAGCATCTCGCCGACATCAAATGCCCGCGCAGCATCGACTTCGAAGCCGAGCTGCCGCGCCATCCGACGGGCAAGCTCTACAAGCGCCTGCTGCGCGACCGCTACTGGAAAGGGCGCGAAAGCCGGATCGTCTAGAACGGCAATCCAACCAAGGTATGGTGCGACTTAGACCTGCATCCAGAGCGCTCATCCTACCAGGACGCACTACGGTGCCGCCTCCATCGACCGGAAGGCATTGGCGCCATGGACAAGGTCACGCTCGCCGAGTTCGCCTGGGATCCCCTCGTGCAGACGGGGATCGTGGCGTTCGCCGGCGCCGTCGTCACCCAGGTGTTATTGCGACGCTATCCGACGCGCCGCGTGATCTTCCAGTTCGTCTTTTTCGTCGCGCTGACGGCGCTGCTGCACCATCATGACATCATCCCCTACCAGGCGGCCGCAGCCGATACGCCGGTCTTCGAGCGCGTCTTCGTGGCCATGGCCAAGATCATCTGGTGGATCAACGCCGCGTGGCTGCTGACCGGCTTCACGCGGATCGCCCTGTTCTTCGAGCGGCGGCCGCAGGAAAGTCGCCTCGTCCAGGATCTGGTCGTCGGCACGATCTATCTCGGCGCCGCCCTGTCGATCGTCGCCTATGTCTTCGACGCTCCCCTCGGCACCCTGATCGCCACGTCGGGCGTGCTGGCCATCATCCTCGGCCTCGCGCTTCAGAGCACGCTCGGTGACGTCTTCTCCGGTATCGCCCTCAACGTCAGCAAGGCCTACGAGGTCGGCGACTGGGTCGTGCTCAGCGACGGCATGGAGGGCCGGGTCGTCGAGACCAACTGGCGAGCCACGCACCTGCTCAATGCCTCGAACGACCTCGTGGTGCTGCCCAACAGCAGGCTGGCCAAGGCTGAGCTGACGAACCTCAGCAGTCCCAACCGCAGTCACGGCGTCAAGCTCCGGATCCGCGTGATGCCCACGATGACGCCGGCCTCCATCTCGGCCGTCATGCGCAACGTGCTGCTCAGCAGCAGCTCCATCCTGTCGGTGCCCGCCCCGACCGTCGAGATCAGATCGCTCGATGCCCAGGCGATCGAATTCGAGCTGGCCTTTCGGGTCGCCGATTTCGAGACGGCCTCCACGGCAAGGCACGAGGTCTACGACCTGATCTACCGCCATGCTCGCTCGGCTGGCCTGCTGCTGGCCTACCCGAAGGAGGCGAGCGGAATCGTGCCGACCCCGATGCCGCCGGCGCAGCCACGGGGCGCCGCGTTGCGGCTGGTCGACGCCATCCCGCTCTTCACCTCTCTGACCGAAGACGAGAGGATCGCTCTTGCCAATGCCATGACGCGCAAGACCTACCGGACGGGCGAAGTTCTGGTCGAACAGGGCGCAACGCTCGATTCACTGATCATCATCCGCTCCGGCGTCGGCGTTGTGACCTGCCACAGCGAGGAAGGCGAACTCGAGCTCGCCCGACTGGCGCCGGGTGACTACTTCGGCGACGATGTCGATGCCACCGCCAGCGGCGCGTCGGGCACCGTACGTGCCCTTGCCTTCACGGTCGCCTACGAGATCGGCCGCGAGGCCCTGGCGGACCTCCTGCATGATCGACCAGCCATCGCCGAGGAAATCAGCGCGACACTGGCGCGGCGCCGGACGAGCTCGACCGCCAAGCCAGGCACCGCCGCTGGTGCCGCGTCGCCGTCGGTCTCCGCCCTTGTGTCGCGCCTGCGTCGTCTCCTCGAGGCAGGCGGCGCCACGTCCGGCGCGTCTCGTCATACGAGCGTTTGGTGAATGTGCACTCGCGTCGACCTCCGCCTGCGGGCGCGGACGGCGTCGGGAAGGTGCAATGCCGTCACCGAGTGAAAACTCGCTATTTCAACTCGACCATCCTGTTAACCGGTTATAAGGTTAAACAGAAACAGGAGAATCCCATGACGGCCGACCTGCGGGCGTTGAATGCCCGGTTCATCGACAACTTCATCACCAACGACGTACCGGGTCACGACGCCATCCTGCACAAGGACTTCATCTGCATCAGCCCGATGGGTGCCCGGGTAAACCGCGCCGACTATCTCGAGGCCTGGGCTACCGGCTTCGACGCCCAGCGCATCCCCTACTACGACTATCGCGACGAGAAGATCGACGTGTTCGGGGACGCCGCCCTGGTCCGCTCGACCAACAAGCGCGTCGGCTTGAAGGACGGTGTCGAGACGGTCAGCATGACCATGTACACCGACATCTATGTGCGCGACGGCGGGGTGTGGAAATGCGTGCAGGCGCAGATCACGCCGGTCCAGTCTGCCAACTATCCGCCCGACGAAACGATCGTCCGCAAATACGTGAAGGGCAAGGCCCAGCCCTAGCCCGCGAGGCGGTGCGTCGTGCTAAGGGGAGCCTCCGCCCCAAGGAGGTTCCCATGAAGGCTGCCGTCGTCACCGAGAATGGCGTCCAGTACACGGACGCACCGAAGCCCTCGCCCAAGCCGCACGAGCTTCTGATCAAGGTGCGCGCCGCCTCGCTGAATCGCGCCGATCTTGCGGTTGCGTCCGGCCACGCGCACGGCCGGATCGGCGGCCCGGGCACAATCGTCGGCCTGGAATGCGCCGGCGAGGTCGAAGCGGTGGGCAGCGAGGTCAAGGGTTTCAAGCCGGGCGATCGCGTCATGAGTTCGGCGGCAGGCGGCTTCGCCGAATACGCCGTCACCGACTTCGGCCGCGCCCACAAGATCCCGGCCAACAACATGACCTACGAGCAGGCCGCCTGCATGCCGGTGGCGGTGCAGACCATGCACAACGCCCTGGGCGGCGCCGGCCGCCTGAAGAAGGGCGAATCGGTGCTGATCCAGGGCGCCAGCTCCGGAGTCGGCCTGCTGGGCATGCAGATCGCCAAGCATATGGGCGCCTCGATCGTCATGGGCACCTCGACGAACGACGGGCGCCGCGCGCGGCTGAAGGAATTCGGCTGCGATCTCGCACTCGACACGCACGACCCGAAATGGCCCGAGAAGGTCAAGGAGGCGACCGGCGGCAAGGGCGTCGACCTGATCATCGACCAGGTGTCGGCGAGCGTGGCCAATCAGAACATGGAGGCCGCCGCAATCCTGGGCCGCATCGTCAATGTCGGCCGGCTCGGCGGGATGAAGGGCGAGTTCAATTTCGACCTGCATGCGCTGAAGCGCATCGATTACATCGGTGTGACCTTCCGCACCCGCAGTCCCGAAGAAGTCCGCGCCATCGTCGAGGCCGCCCGTGCCGACTTGTGGCCGGTCATCGAAGCAGGCAAGCTCAGCCTGCCCATCGACCGGACCTTCCCGCTTTCCCAGGCGGCCGAGGCGCTGGCGCACATGAAGGCCAACGCCCATTTCGGAAAGATCGTCCTGGTCGTCTGACAGGGGGAGGCGTCCATGACCAGCCAGACCTATGTGAAGACGGAAGTCGTCGGCAGCTCGGAAAAGTCGGTTTCCGACGCCATCGATTCGGCGATCGCGACGGCGTCGCGCTCCCTGCGCAATCTCGACTGGTTCGAAGTGGTCGACGTGCGCGGCCGCATCCGCGACAACAAGGTCTCGAGCTACCAGGTCACGCTGAAGCTCGGCCTGCGTTACGAGGCCAAGGCGTAGCCGACATCGCGCTTGCGCCCGGCGGGGCGAATGCCCATTTTTGGCAGTGAAAGGGCATTCGTCATGAGCAAATCGATCAATCACCTGGCCACCGCCGACGGCCTGTTTTTCGGCAAGGGCGCGCTCGACCGTCGCAAGACGGAGAAGATGGTCGACGACGCACTGGCCGGGTGCGACGACGGCGAGCTGTTCCTCGAGTACGAGCAGAGCGAGAGCCTGTCATTCGACGACGGCAAGCTGAAGAGCGCCTCGTTCGATACCACCCAGGGCTTCGGCCTGCGCACCGTGGCAGGCGAGGCGACCGGCTTCGCCCACGCCTCGGCTCTCGACGAGCAGGCACTGAAGCGTGCCGTCTCGACCGTCAAGGCCGTGCGCGCCGGCCACAGCGGCAAGATGGATGAAGCGCCCCGCGGCACCAATCGGCTGCTCTATGCCGACGACAATCCGATCGACGGCGAGGCGTTCGCCCGCAAGGTGGCCCTGCTGCAGGAGATCGACGCCTATGTGCGCGGCAAGGAGCCCAAGGCGCGTCAGGTCTCGATCTCGATGTCGGCGTCCTGGCAGGTCGTCGAAATCATCAAGGCCGGCGGCTGGCGCGCCGCCGACGTGCGCCCGCTGGTGCGGCTGAACGTCAGCGTCGTCTGCGCCGACGGC
>JAEZIF010000473.1 GCA_023416135.1 Pseudomonadota bacterium | reverse complement strand
CGCCCGCCGAATCGCCCTCGACCAGGAAGATCTCGGTGCCTTCGGCCGCGCTGTTGGAGCAGTCGGCGAGCTTGCCGGGCAGGCGCAGCTTGCGCGTCGCCGTCTTGCGCTGCTGCTCGCGGTCCTGGCGGCGGCGCAGCCGCTCCTCGGCCTTGCCGATGACGTGATCGAGCAGGACGTTGCCGGCTTCCTTGTCGCCGGTCAGCCAGTGCTCGAAGTTGTCGCCGACGATGGTCTCGGTGAGCTTGTTGGCCTCGACGCTGACGAGCTTCTCCTTGGTCTGGCCCTGGAACTGCGGCTGCTCGATGAAGACCGAGACCAGAGCAGCAGCGCCATCGATCACGTCGTCGGCGGTGATGATCGAGCCCTTGCGATTGCCGGTGAGTTCGGCATAGCGCTTCAGCCCGCGCACCAGGGCGCTGCGGAAGCCGGATTCGTGCGTGCCGCCCTCGGCTGTCGGCACGGTGTTGCAGTAGGAGCGGACGAAGCCTTCCTCGTCGCCCGGCCACCACACAGCCCATTCGACCTTGCCGCCTGTCGTGCCGTTGGATTCGCTCTTGGCTTCGCCGGCGAACGGCTGCGGCACGATGGTGGCGCGCTCGCCGATTTCCGACTTCACGAAGTCTTCGAGGCCGCCCGGGAAGTGGAACGACTCTTCCTCGGGGATCATGCTGCCTTTGGCCAGCAGGCTCTTGGCGCATCTCCAGCGGATCTCGACGCCACGGAACAGGTAGGCCTTGGAACGCGCCATGCGGTAGAGGCGCTCGGGCACGAAGGCCTGCTTGCCGAAGATCTCCGGATCGGGATGGAAGGTGACCGTCGTGCCACGGCGGTTGGGGGCGGGGCCGGCCGATTTGAGCTTGTTCGTGGCCTTGCCGCGCGAGAAGCTCTGCGTCCAGGCTTGGCGGTCGCGCGCCACCTCGACGGTCAGCTCGTCGCTCAGCGCATTCACGACCGAGACGCCGACGCCGTGCAAGCCGCCCGAGGTCGCGTAGACCTTGCTATCGAACTTGCCGCCAGAGTGCAGGGTCGTGAGGATGACTTCCAGCGCCGACTTGTTCTTGAACTTTGGATGCGGGTCGACCGGGATGCCGCGGCCGTTGTCGCGAATCAGGATGCGATTGCCCTCGAGCAGCTCCAGATAGATCGTGTCGGCGTGGCCGGCGACGGCCTCGTCCATCGAGTTGTCGAGCACCTCGGCCACAAGATGATGCATGGCCCGTTCATCGGTGCCGCCGATATACATGCCGGGGCGCTTGCGGACGGGTTCCAACCCCTCCAGCACCTCGATGTGATGGGCCGTGTAGGAAGTGTCCTTGGTCGCTGCGGCACGTTTGCCGCCCGACCGGTCGAACAGATCGTCGTTCTTCGCCATGCTTCTTGTCTTCCTCGGCCGCGCGAGGGGGTCGCTGGTTGGCCGGTACGTCATCGATATGGTAGGAAAACCCCGAAAAATCAACAATTCCTTGCCACAGCCCCCTCTGGAGACCCAATGGCCGACCACCGCGACCCGATCGTCAGGACGGTGCCTCACCCTTCGGACATGAACGGCAATGGCGATATCTTCGGCGGCTGGGTGCTGTCGCAGATGGACACGGCGGGTGGGGCGCTCGCCGGGCGTGTCGCCAAGGGACGGGTCGCCACCGTCGCCATCACCGCCATGACCTTCGTCGAGCCGATCAAGGTCGGCGACTGGGTGTCGATCTATGGCGAGGTCAGCAAGGTCGGCCGGACCTCGATCACCATCGACCTCGAGACCTTGGTGCAGCGTCGCCACGAGAGTGTCGAGCGGCGCGTGACGCACGGCACGTTCGTGTTCGTCGCAATCGACGACGAGGGCAAGCCGCGGCCGGTCCCGAAGGCTGAATCGGCGGTGGCAACGACATGAAGCCCGTCATTGCCCTGGTGCTTTCCGTGGCCACGCTGCTCGCTCCGGGCCTGGCCATGGCGCATCCGCACATCTGGATCCAGCAGGTCGTTCGTCCTGTCGCCAAGGACGGCAAGTACACCCATGTCGAGATCGAATGGCGCTTCGACCCGTTCGCCAGCGAGATCGAGATCCCGCTGATCGACGAGGACAAGGACGGCAGGTTCTCGGCCGCCGAGATCAAGGCGCTGGAGGGCGACATGATGCCGGAATTGAAAGACTACGGCTTCCTGACCTGGCTCAATGCGGGAGCCAAGGACGTGCGCCCGGCCAAGCCGCCGGTCTTCACCGCGCGCATCGACGACCCCGCGAGCTTCACCTTGCCCGACTGGGATCGCTCGGCCGGCGACAACGCCGGGACGCCGATGCCGGACAACAAGCGCGCCAGCCAGCCGACCGGGCCGCGTGCCACGGGACCACGCAACCTGGTCTACGTCATGCGCTTCGACTTGCCGCAGCCCGCCAGGACGTTCTCGATCACTACCTTCGACCCCGATGATTTCATCCGCATCGAGATCAACAAGGACCAGATCGCGGCCGGCTGCGCGCTGGCCAAGAGCACGACCTACAAGGCCGAGTTCGTGCGCGGCTATCCCGTTTTCGCCGACACCGTGACATGCCAGCTTCCGTGAAGACCGCCGCGACGGGGGGCGCGATCCTGCGCTCGCCGTTCCTGTGGGTCGGCCTGCTGTTGCTGCTGGCGCTGGTCGGCGCCCTGGTGTTCAGCGACAGCGTCGCCGACTTGGCGCGCTTCTCGGCCGAGTACCAGCGGCGCATCCAGCAGACCCTCTCGGGGTCGTTGCGGGACATCAAGAGCGGCTCGGGCTCGCTGGCCCTGTGGACGCTCGCTACCGTCTGCTTCGGCTACGGCGTGGTCCACACGCTGGGGCCGGGGCACGGCAAGGCGGTGGTCGTGGCCTATTTCCTCGACAGCACGCGGCCGCGCGCCTGGATCGAAGGCGTCTTTGCCGGCGCCTGGATCGCCTTCACCCATACCCTGGCCGCGCTGCTGCTCGCGGGTGTGTTGAAGCTCTTGGGCACGGTCGGGCTCTTGGGCGCGCTGCGCGAAGTGCGCAACGTCGAGATCGTGTCGTATCTGCTGATCCTGGCGATCGGCATCTGGCGGCTGTGGGCCGGCATCACCGGCCGCCTGCACGAGCATCATCACGGCCATGGTCAAGGACATGACCATGATCACCACGATCACGATCATCATCACCACGACACCAGGCAGCGCACGCTGGCCGGCTGGCTGCTGCTGACGGCGGCCGGCATCGCGCCCTGCGCCGGTGCCCTGGTGGTGATCCTGCTGTCGATTGCGCTCGGCGTCATCTGGGCGGGCGTCGTCGGCGGGGAAGCCAAATCAATAAGCAA
>JAEZIF010000439.1 GCA_023416135.1 Pseudomonadota bacterium | reverse complement strand
AATTAATAAGAACAACCGTCAGACCGACGCCTCTACGGAGCCCAGTCCGGGGAACTCGCCACGAGCGCGAGTTCCCGGCGGAAAGTAGCGAAGTCCGGTCCACGAACCCGTGGTGATGACTTGGCCGTTGCGAAGGCCGCCGCGCCGGCGCACCGCGTGATCGATCATCCAGGCAAGAGGCCGCAGCGGATCGACCGCTCCCAGCCCGCCCTTCTGATCCACCACCACCTTGTCGTCGATCACGAGCCTCACGGGCAGGTTCGCCCAGTCGAGGCTTTTCCAGTTCTCGATCGAATCGCCGATGACCAATGCATGATTCATCTGGTTGTCGGCCAGCAGCCATTCGGGATCGGCCTGCTGGAAATTCGCGAGACGGGTGTCGACCACTTCCATGCCGACGAAGGCGTCCCCCACGGCGGCGAGCGCTTCGTCGCGATAGACAGGCTCGCTGCGTGCCGCGATGTCGCGCACGACATGGAAGGAGATCTCGATCTCCACGCCGATCATGTACATCGTCTTGCCGTTGAACCGCGCTGGCGACTTCACCAGCGCACCCGCGAGCAACGGCGCGGGATTGGGGTCGGCCGTCGGCGTGCGCGCGCCGACCTTCCAGCCGGCGGCCGGACCTGTCGCGTTCACAACGCCGTCCTGGATGGCATAGACCGCATCGCGGTGCGGCAACGCGAAGGGCGGCGCCATCTGGGTGCCGGTGCGGCGCGCTTCCAGGAGGCCGCACACGGCGTGGGAAATCTCGAGCGTCATGCTAAGCTCCCCTGAAGCAGGAAACAAACGGAGGAACAATGCCCTACGCCAGCGGGCGCGTCATTCACGATGCCGATGCGCACATCATGGAGCTGCCGGGCTTCCTCGCGGATCATCTCGAGACGAGGTACCGCGATCGCGTCGGCGACGACGTGCTGTTTCCGAGGCGCGAGGGCTTCCACAGCCATCTCAAGGATGCGCGCGGCGGACACGACTTCGACGAAAGCCGGATCATGCTCGCCAAGAACTGGGCGGCACTCGGTTCTTCCACCCGCCACGACCGCCCGCGCTCGATCGACCTCCTGGGCTTTTCCAACCAGCTCATGTTCACCACGGCGCTGCTGAACTACTCGTCCGTGCTCGAAGGCGGTGGCGATCCCGACCTCACCTATGCCGTGGCGCGCGCCCATACGCGGCACATGGTCGAGTTCTGCTCGGTCGACCGGCGCCTGCTGCCCACGGGCTACGTGCCGCTGGTCGATTTTGCGCGCACCGCCAAGGCGGCAAAGGAGGCGATCGAGCTCGGCGCCAAGGCGCTGATGATCCCCTCGCGCTGCCCCGACAACCATTCGCCGAGCCACATCGGCTTCGATCCCTTGTGGGCGATCGCCCAGGAAGCCGGCCTGCCGATCGTTTTCCACGTCGGCGGCGGCGGCAAGCTGCTGGAGGACGCCTACTTCAACAACGGGCTGCCGCCGGTGCCCGATTTCCACGGCGGCGACGACAATTTCAAGTCGATCGACTACATGGCCATCGCCTATCCGCCGATGAAGGCGCTGACCGCGCTGGTCGTCGACCGCGTGCTCGACCGCTTCCCGCGCCTGAAGTTCGGCGTCATCGAGCAGGGTGCCTCGTGGGTGCCGGGCTGGATGCGCAACATGGATTCGGCGCACAGCGCCTTCTACAGGAACGAGGAGCGGCTGCAGAAGATGTCGCTCAAGCCCAGCGAGTTCGTGAAACGCCAGGTGCGCGTCACGCCCTATCCGCACGAGGATGCCGGCTGGATCATCGCCAACGCGGGCGACGAGGTCTGCCTGTTCTCGTCGGACTACCCGCACGTCGAGGGCGGGCGCAACCCGATCAAGCGCTTCGAGGCCTCGATGGAGGCGGCCGGCATCAGCGAGCCGCAGAAGCAGCGCTTCTATTGCGACAACTTCGTCGACCTGATGGGAGCAGGACTGGCATGAGCAAGTATTCGACCCTGTTGACCGAGCGGACCGGCGCCGTTCTGAAAATCACGGCCAACCGGCCGGAAGTGCTGAACGCGCAGAGCCGCATCCTGCTCGAGGAACTCGACGATGCCTTCCGGCGCGCCGTCGACGACGACGCGGTGCGCGTCGTCATCCTGGCGGGCGCCGGCAAGCATTTCTCGGCCGGCCACGATCTCGGCAGCCCGCTGGAGATGGAGGCCCAGAAGATGACGCCGCTGGAACCCGGCTTCAAGGGCGAGTACCGGCGCCTCTGGGAGCGCTTCTTCGAGAACACCATGCGCTGGCGCGACCTGCCTAAGCCCACCATCGCCCAGGTCCAAGGCTACTGCATCATGGGCGGCTTGATGATCGCCTCGGCCTGCGACCTCATCATCGCCAGCGAAGATGCGCAGTTCGCCGACCGCGCCGTGAAGTGGGGCGGCAGCCACGTGCAGTACTTCTCGATGCCGTGGGACTTCGGGCCGCGCAAGACCAAGGAGTATCTCTTCACCGGCCGCTTCATCGGCGCCGCCGAGGCCGAGCGCGCCGGGCTGGTCAATCGCGTCGTGCCGCGGGCGAAGCTCGAGGAGGAGACCATGGCGCTCGCACAGGACATCGCCCAGCGCGATCCCTATGCGATGAAGCTCGCCAAGGCGTCGGGCAACGAGACGCTCGATGCCCAGGGCTTCAAGGCGGCGATGGAGAACGCATTCAAGAACTACATGCTCACCATCCCGCATCGCATGGAGATGGGCACCTACGGTCCGGCGGCGCGGGAGAAGGCGCCGAAGGACCGGTTCGCGGTGCTGAACAAGAAGGCCGTGTCGTCCTGAGCGTCAGCGAAGGATGACGTCAGGCTGCGCGCCGCTGCCGCTCCGCCATCTCCACGCCCATCGCCTTCACGACCGACGGACGTTTTAGGTGCTTCTGGTGGTAGGCGGCGATGGCCGGCCACTTGGCGAGATCGATCTTCAGGAACACCGCCCAGTTCAGCATGGTGACGAGATACGCATCGGCCACGCTGAACGTGTTGCCGACCAGATAGTCGCCGGTCCCGAGCTTCCTGGACAGGTAGTCGAAGGTCGGCTCGAGCAGCTCGCGGGCGGCCTGCTTGGTCACGTCCGCGGCCTTGGGATTGAACACGTTGTAGAAGACGCGCTTGTGCAGCTCGGTCGACAGGTAGTTCAGCATGTCGATGAGCTGGTAGCGCTCGACCGTGCCCCAGGCCGGCGCCAGGCCCGCCTCGGGTTTGCGATCGGCCAGGTATTGCAGCACCGACGGACCTTCGTTCAGGACGCGGCCGTCGTCCAGCCGGAGCGCCGGCACGTAGCCATTGGGCGAGATCTGAAAGTAGTCGCCGCCGTCGTCGGTCTTCTTGTTCTCGATGAAGCGGACCTTGACGGGCAGACCCGCTTCCACCGCCGTGATATGCGAGGCGAGAGAGCAGGCCATGGGTGAGGCGAACAGTTCCATCGCGTCCTCCTGGGTTTTATGCGATACGGTACAGAAATACGGCCGACGGGCCGCGTCAAGGCAAATTATGCGAACCGGTACAGAAACAACGAAACGTTCCCGCGGCCGGCCCCGCGGCTTCGATGCCGAGGAGGTCCTCGAGAAGGTCCGCGCCGTGTTCATGGCCAAGGGGTTCACCGGCGCGTCGCTCGACGAGCTGGCCGCGGCGGCCGGCCTGAACCGGCCGAGCCTCTACGCCGCATTCGGCGACAAGGAGCAGCTCTACATCGCCACGCTGCGCTTCTACGGGACCAGGAGCATCGAGGGCCTCGACGCGATCCTCGCCGGTCCCGGGACGATCCAGCAGCGCCTCGCCCGCGTCTACTCGGCGGCGATAGATCTCTACACTGCGCCGCCGCATCGGCCGGGCTGCATGATCGTCGGCACCGCCGCCGTCGAAGCGCCGACCTATCCCAAGATCGGCGCCGCCGCCGCCGAGCTGCTGGCTGCGATCGAGAAGAGCCTGGAGCGCGCCTTCGCGGCGAGCGACCTGCCGCAGAAGCCGACGCCCGCCGCCCGCGCACGCATGGCAGGCGCCATCATGTACGCCATCGCCATCCGCGCGCGGCTGGGCGCCAAGGCCAGCGACCTGAAGGCCTTCGCCAACTCCATGGTGCCGACGATCTGTGGCTGAACCCGCGGTAGCATCGACCGGATGGCGACCGACGCCTATCCTTGCAGCGCGGGCTCGCCTTCCGACTTCCTTCGTGAGCAGCCCGGCCGCGCGGCCTGCCGCAGCGCCTATTCGACAGAAAACCGAAGCCGGTCTGCGTGCACGGGACCTCGCGCCGCAATGAGCGCCCCGCCACGGCGAATCAATTTTGCGGCATTCCCGGCATTTCCGGCAGGGAGCGTAGCGGTGCGTCGGGAGCCGACCCACCAGGAATGGGGCTTGCCGGCGAATCCAATAGCGACGCAAGTTCAGAGGTTGGTTTTTCGCCTGCCCAAGCAGCCTCGGCCCGGCTGCAGCCGGGCGCGATGATAGCGGATGAACGATGCAAAGAGCAGAGCCGCCGGGAGGCGAGCGCCCCGACAATATAACTAAGGTGCTCATACAAGTCCACTGCAGTTCCATTTTTGGTGGACCATAGAGCGCCAAAATTCGTTCGGGGGTCGAGCGTCGGTGCCAGCACTGCAGGCAAGCTGCCTGCTCGCCACAGCCAAGCCGGTGCTGCGATACAGACGACACAAACCCGTCCCACCGCGACATACGCCAGCCACCTCGGGACGATAAACAGCCATCCCCTTGCTGCGCACGCTTTGCCCTCAGATACGGAGCCAAACAATGATCGAGAGACAGCCGGCGACCATCAGCGTCTGGGCGGGCCGCATTCTCAGCGCCCTGGTGGTGGTCATCCTGCTCGCGGACGCCGTGGTGAATCTGTTCGCGCCGCAGCTCCTCAAGGCAGAGATGTCGGCCTCGGGCTTCCCCGTCGAGCTGGCGCCCATCCTGGCCGCGGTGATGCTGCTGTGTGCAGCCGCCTACGCCTATCCGCCTACGTCCGTTCTTGGCGCCATCCTCGTGACCGGCTTCTTTGGCGGCGCCATTTGCCTCCATCTCCGCATGGGCGAGATCGGCAGCCCGCCGCAGCTCATCAGCCTGGCGATCGGAGTCGTGGCGTGGCTGGGCTTGTTCCTCAGGGACGCGAACGTGCGGGCGGTCCTGCCGCTGCGCCGGCTGGCTTAGAATCCGGTTTTGCCGCGGCCTTCATGGCTTCCAGCGCATGCTGCGCCGCGAGCCGGCAAATCGCAGCGATATCGCCGACCAGCATCTGCTGGGCCGAGGCGGTGCCGACGCCCGGCGGGAGCGCCACCGCCGCCGCGACCTCGTAGTCGATGACCGCGTGGCGGGCGCGGCCGCCCCCGGCGCGCAACTTGCGCAGGTTGTAGCGCCGCACGGCGTCCGACGGATGCGAGGCGTAGCAGATCAGCGGCAGGGCGACCGTGTTCCCTTCCGCGCCGGCTGCGTCGGCGCGCCGAGTTTCCTCGGCAGCGAGGCCGCGCTGGCGCAGCGCGAAAGCGATCACCGCGGCGGCCGCATCGTCGATCTCGCCGCGCCCACCGATACAGTGGAAGACCGGCCCCTCGATCCGTGACGTCGAGCCCGCCTCGGCGGCCGTCGACTCGGTCCCGGCTTCCTGATCGGCCTCGGCGGCGAGAAACTCCAGCACCTGGTCGGTGCCGTCGACGATGGCAACGGTCTGCTCGGCGGTCAGGCGGCCGAGCGCGCGATCGCTCTCGGCCAGCACGATCATGCGACCGAGCGAATCGTCGAGGCCACGCTCGCGGCCCTTTTCCTCGATCTCTTCCAGCGCCACGGCCGAGGCTTCGGCCACCGCCTTGCGGATCAGCCGGCGATAGATCTGCTGGTAGGGCAGCAGCGCCGGCTCGTCGCCCAGCAGTACGCGCAGGAACTGCAGGTGCGGCACATGCGTTCCCAGCACCAGCAGGCAGATGGTGAGCGGCGTCGACAGCAGCAGCCCGATCGGCCCCCATAGGGTGCCCCAGAAAATCGCCGACAGGATCAGGGCCAGCGGCGTGACGCCGGTCTGCTCGCCGAACAGCAGCGGCTCGACGACCTGGCCGGTCACGATGTCGAGGGCGACGATGACGGCCAGCACCAGCATCGGCTGCAGCCAGCCCGGCATTACGGCGAGCGCGATCAGCGTCGGCAGCAGCGCCCCCAGGATGGCGCCGATGTAGGGCACGAAGCGGAACGCGCCGGCCAGCAAGCCCCACAACAGGGCGTTGGGCATGCCCAGCGCGAACAGGCTGACGCCGACCGCCACCGCGAAGCCGAAATTGGTCAGAAGCTGCAGCGACAACACGCGAGCGATTCGCACCGCGGCGTCGCCCACCGCTTCCGAGGTCGCATACACGTCGGCCCCCAGCAGGCGGACGAACTTGTCGCTGAGGTGATCGCGGTCGAGCAGGATGAACAGCGCCAGGATGATGACGATGCCGATCGAAAGCAGCGGGAGCAGCAGCGGCGCCACGAAGCTGGCGATGGAGGCGAGGCTCGAATCGCTCGTCTGCACACGCACCGCCGGTACGGTAGCGCCGGCCTCGGGCGAGAAGTCCTGCGCCAGCGCCGCCGTCATGGCGATGAAGCGGCCGAGCGGTCCGCCGCCCTCCGACAGATGGCGCACGTCCTGGATTTTCTGGTGCAGGTTGGCCTGGTAGGCGGCAAGGCTGCCGGCGACCTCGGCAAGCTGGGTCATCACCAGCACGGCCAGCACGCCGATGAAGGCAAGCGCCCCCAACACGGCGAACGTCACGGCCAGCGGCAGAACAAGCAGCCGGTTCAGCCAGCTCACCACGGGATTGAGGATGAAGGCCAACAGCACGGCGACCGCCGTCGGGATCAGCACCTCGCGCCCGAAATAGAGCGTCAGGATCGCGATCGCCGCCAGGAACACGAAGGCGGAGACGCGGAAGAGCCGCGTGTCGCCGGCCGCGGCCAGGGCCGGAAGCCTCATGACGGTCTCACCGGATGCACGAGAGCATGGACGAAGGCGAGCTTCTCCAGCGCCGGCGTCGACAGCACGAAGGGATAGAGATCGGGCTGGCCCATCGAGCGGTTCAGGCTGTTGAGGGCAACAGTGAGCGGCAGCCAGCTTTCGGTCAACTGGTCCATGGCCCTCGCGCGGTAGGGATCGAAGTCGACCGATGCGTCCAGCTCGTCGCCCTGCGTCACCTTCGGACGGGTCGACAGGCCGAAGGCACCGGCGGTTTCCAGCGTGTCGACGATGTGCAGGTAGTGTGCCCAGGTCTCGGCGAAATCCTCCCATGGATGCATCGTGGCGTAAGCCGTGACGAAGCTCGATTGCCAGTCGGCCGGTGCACCCCGCTCGTAGTGGCGCTGCAGTGCCTGGCCGTAGTCGGCGCTCTCGTCGCCGAACAGCGCACGGAAAGCCTTCACCTGGTTTCCGTCCCGAACCAGTCGATCCCAGAAATAATGCCCGATCTCGTGCCGGAAATGGCCGAGCAGCGTGCGGTAGGGCTCGCGCATGGCCACACGAATCTTCTCGCGCTCGGCGTCGTCGGCCTCGGTCAGCGCGATGGTGATCAGGCCATTGTCGTGCCCCGTCATCACCTTGGGTCCGTGCGGCTGCGGCGGATCGGCCAGGACGTCGAAGGCAAGGCCGGTCTCCTTGCTCTCGACCTGCGTCGCCAGCGGCAGCCCGAGCCTCAGCAGGGAATAGAACATCCGGTGCTTGGCCCGCTCGATCCTGCGCCATGCCGCGACGTTGGCATCCTGCGTGACATCGGGAATGGTCCGGTTGTGCCGACAGCACAGGCAGAGCGTCTCCGGCGGCGACGCCTCGACCAGCCAGTTGCAGGCATCGTACTGCGCGTTGGCGCAAAAGCGGTAGACGGTTCCGGGCGAGGCCAACGCCCTCCAAGCGTCGCCATCGGGCTCGACGGCCGACAGGGTCGCCGTCGCCGGCAGGTAGCCCAGGCGATGCGAGCATTTCTCGCAGAGGGTGTTCTCGAAATGCAGGGTCTGCCGGCAGGCCTGGCAGGTGAACAGTCGCATGCGGATCCTCTCGGGCACCGCCGGGTCAGGCGGCGGGTGCGTCCAGCTCGTCCAGCCTTACCTTAGCCAGCGGCGCGAAGGCGCCCTCCGGATAGCGCTCGAGGTAGGCCCGGAACATCTCGGGGTTGTCGCTGTCCTTCACAGTATCCCAGTAGGCGAGCTCGACGGCATCGGCTTGCGGCTCGGCGGGCGCCTCGGCTTCCTCCTGCAGCGCCTCGAGGCGGGCCTCGGCCAGCGCTTTGAAGGCGCCCTGCGGGTATTGCTCGAGATAGGCGGTGAACTCGGCCGGATCGCGGCTGTCCTTCATGGCTTCCCAGAACGCCAGCTCGAACTCCGGCGAGTCCTCGGCGGCCGGCGCAACGGCGGCAGCCGGGGCGGCGGGCCGATCGTGAGGGTCGAGCCCGACCGGCTGCTCTTCCTCGGCCGGGACAGGAGCATCGGACAGGCGAACGCGGAAGGCGCGGATCGGTTGGGCAATGTTCTTGACGCCCTGCTCACCCAGATCCTCGAAGGCATAGCGGCCCATCTTGCGCACGTGGTCCCGTACGCCGCGCGAGATGCAGACGCCGCCCGGCGTCGCCAGGCTCTCGAGGCGCGCCGCGATGTTGACGCCATCGCCGAAGATGTCGCCGTCCTTGACCATGACGTCGCCGACATTGAGGCCGATGCGGAACGACAGCCGATGCTCGGGCTCGAGGCCGGCATTGGCCGCGGCGAGCCGCTCCTGGACCTTCAGGGAGCAATCGAGCGCATCGACGACGCTCGCGAACTCGGCCAGGACGCTGTCGCCCGCGGTGCCGGTGATGCGCCCGTTGTGCGTGGCGATCAGCTCGTCGAAGATCAGGCGATGGCTCGACAGCGTGGCGAGCGTCGCCGCCTCATCGCGCTCCATGTGCCGGCTGTAGCCCTCGACGTCGGCCGCCAGGATGGCGACCAGCTTGCGCTCCAGGCGCGGCGCCTCCACCACCCTCTCCTACTCGTCCGCCCGGTCGGTGAACCGGGCGTCGCCCAGGACGGTGCCGATCGTCATGACATCCTGGTGCCGGATGCGCGGCGCGAAGCCTGGGCTGATTCGGCCACGATGAACTCCTTCGGGGGTTGCCCACCCAGAGGGGATTGCGACCGACATCAACGTTCGAGTCCCCTTCCGGATGCATCGGCTCGACAACGCTCCTGTCACATGCCACGGCGAAGGACCGGCAGCGCAACGAGATGCATGGGCCACGCGTTTGCATCGGTGCCATTGAGGCACGCAAACATCGGTGCCATTGAGGCACGCAAACATGGAGGCTCATATGCATCGTTCGATTGTCGGTTTGGCGCTCGTCGCCCTCACCGCCGCCGCCTGTTCATACAAGTCCGAGACGGTACAGCGAGCCCCGGCGCCCTCCACCACCGTGACCACGCCCGTTCCAGCCGCGACCTCGACAACCTACTCCACGCCCACTGGAACCACGACCGTGACGTCGCCCGCGCCGGCCACGGCGACGACGGTTTATACGCGCTAGAGCGATGGAACCGCGAGCGGTTCCATTAGATCGGAAATGCGCGCGAGGGTGTTTCTGGGGCACATTCCGTTCGGCTGATTCCAGCCGAACGGAATGTGCTCTAGCAGCGTACATAAGGGGGGAGCGTGGCAGCGTCGTGGTTGCGGCCGCGCTCCACTTCTTCTCCCCCACCCTGACAGCTCGCGAACGCACGCGTTCCGCGTGCCGGTGGAAGACCTGCCAACCAGTTCAGAAAGCGGGACCGACTTCCCGTTGAAACACGACGGCCGTAGGGCTAGCGTTTCCCTGGAAGTGGAGGAGCATCATGAGGGGCATGCTCGCACTGCTCAGCCCGCACGAAGAGACCACCTTGCGCCGGATCGCGTTCGGCAGCGAGGGAACACTCGACCCCGTGCACGTCCGACGCCTGCTGAAGCTCGGCCTGATCGAATGGACCGGCTGGCGTTGGCAACTCACATCGCTCGGCCGACAGCGCCATGACGCCTTGGTTGCGGAAAGCACCGGGCAACCAAAGGCGGCCGCCTGAACGTCGCATTCCGGCACGGGCAAGAGGCCGGTGCCGCCTATGATCCCTCGCTCGACCTCTGCGGTCGTGGGCATGTGGCCTTCCGGCGTCAACTGGTCGACATCCCGGTACGGTCGACCAGGAAGGCGATCTGGTCCTCGGTCAAAACCTTGGAGAGGTCATTGGTCGACACGGCCCGGTTGGGACCGCAGCCGACCAACACGCCCTTTACCGTCGGGCCGCCGCTGGCTGACGGCTTGAAGAAGCCTTCCAGGCGTTCGGCCCAGCCCGCGTCCTGACCCTTCCTTGGCATCGCCGGCACTGGTGTCGCGGGCCTGGACGTCGCCCCACCGGCTTCTTCAGCTTGCTTTAGGCAAGAAGGCCGGGCAGCGCCACGGCGATCGGGGGAACCCGCCCGCCCACAGCGCGCTGTCCGCCAAGAATGTCGAGCAAACCCATGACCGCCATCTCCTTTTCGCCGGCGGTTCAACGCGGCCAGATGAAAGTGCGTTGCGGCTCGCAGCCATTGGCAGCGGCGGCGTAGGCACGGGGTCCACAGAGTGCGGTTGTCGAACAGACGTCGCGCCTTGGCGGGGACTTCCCCCGACGCCACCCCACAATCGGTTCGTTCCGCCGCCGCCTGACACACATCGCGGGTTCAAGGGTTGTGGTCTAGTGTAGCCTCGACCCATACCGGGCGGGGGGAGACGAATGTTTGCACTGTACATAATCGTTGCGATCGGCAGTCAGCAGGTCGGATGGACACAGAGCGTGATCCACGTCGGCGACTACAAGGACAAGGCGGCATGCGAGCTCGCGACCAATGAGACGGCCTTCCTGCCGTCGGCCTCTCCAAATTTTTCTCCCACGTTCATCTGTGCTCGCAAGCCTTGAGTGGGGGAAGGGTAGCCGGCGAAAGACGGCAGTCCCGCCCTGCAGCATCAGGAAATGGCATGGGCTATTTACGGCAGAGCCTGCCGTGCCGTGCCGGGTGGCATAAGCGGAGCCCTTGCATGGAGCATGGCCGGCCGCCCTCCCCTCATCGTTGATCGGGGTTGTAGACCCTTATCGGCCGATGGGTTTTGTAGGCGGCCTTCTGATTGTCCCACATGACGCCCGTGGCGCCGCCGCCATCAACGACAATGGCCTGGCCGGTGACGAAGGTGGAGCGGTCGCTCGCCAGGAAAAGGGCCATTTGCGCGATGTCATCCGGAAGACCGGCCCGGGGTATGGGTTGGAGACCGGCGTAGTCCGAGAGGCGTTCCTCGATCAGGGCATCCGGCCGACCCACAGTGTTGGCGGAAAGCGGCGTCGCGATGGCTCCCGGGCAGATGCAGTTGACCCGGATAGAATCCTGTCCAAGTTGCATCGCAACCGCCTTGGTCATGTGGCCCACGGCGGCCTTGGCCGAGGAGTAGACGATTGGCCCTCGCCCGGCGACAACTCCGGCGATCGAGCCGGTGTTGATGATCGAGCCGCCGCCTTGCTTCCGCAACGCCGGTATCGCGTGCTTCATGCCCAGGAAAACGCCTTTGACCAGGACATCGAAAGTCAGGTCGAACTCGTCCGCCGGAATATCCTCGATCGGGCCGAGCGCGCCGCCGAAGCCCGCGTTGTTGAAGATGCAGTCGAGCCGCCCCCAGTGTCCGACGGCCGTATCGACCGCCATCTTCACCTGGTTTTCCTGGCGCACCTCGCAGGCGACAAAGGTTGCGGCGGCGCCAAGCTCGCCAGCCAGGGCCTCTCCCCGCTCGCGCTGCATGTCGGCGATGACGACGCGAGCGCCCTCCTTCACGAAGAGACGAACCGTCGCCTCGCCAATTCCACTGGCGCCGCCGGTGATCACCGCCACCTTGCCTTCCAGTTCCGCCATGTCCGCCTTGCTCGCTCCCATCGGAAACGCGTCGATCCAGCAGAAGTGTCTTACTCGAGCCGATAGGGCGACATCGACATCTGCGCCGCCTCCCGCCTGTCGTGCCAGCGCTTGCCGCCACCGTAGTAGGCGAGGCTTCCCGGCTTCGCCGTGCCATCGCCGTTGTAGTAGGAGAGGCAGTCCCGCAACGGCGCCGACAGCACGTCCATCTCGGCGCAATGCCGGGCGTACTCGTCTTCGGCTTCCCCGGTCACGTCGATGGTCGCGGCGCCGCGGGCCCTGACTGTCTGCAAGGCCCAGACGACATAGTGGGCGTGCATTTCGGCAACACGGGTGAAATTGAACTGACCGCCGCCACCTTGAGGGCCGTTCATGATGAAGAGGTTCGGAAAGCCGGCCGAGTGCATGCCCAGGAAGGTCTTCGTGCCTTCGCTTTCCCACTTCTCCCTCAGTGTCCGCCCTCCCCGGCCCTGGATCATGTTGAAGGAGCCGGTGCCCATCCATTCGAAACCGGTCGCGTAGATCAGGACATCAAGGGGATATTCCACGCCGTCGTGAACGATGCCTCGTTCGTTGATCAGCTGCACCCCCGTGGGCGCCGTGTCGACGAGGTGGACATGGGGCAAGTTGAAGGTCGGCAGGAACTCGTCGTGGAACGTCGGCCGTTTGCAGCCGTAGGGATAATAGGGCTTCAGCGCCGCCGCGGTCTTCGGGCTCGTCACCACGGAGTCCACGCGAGCGCGTATCTGCTCCATGACGCGGAAGTTGCTGTTGAGCTGGGCGTCGATCATCTCCTTCGGTGTCAGCTCGCGATCGTACACCTTCTGCTGCTTGTAGGCCTCGACCTTGCCGGATAGGAAGTCGTCGTTACCCTGCAACGCGGTGCGCCCGGCGGAAATGAGGGCGAGGCGCTCCCGCCTCTTGACGGCCCAGTCCCGCTCATGCGGCCAGGTGGCGTATTCCTCCTCCGTCGTGGCGCGCTGATCGCGCACGTCGATGGACGAGGGCGTACGCTGGAAGACGTAGAGCGCCTTCACCACTTTCGCGATCTCGGGCACGACCTGCACCGCCGTCGCACCGGTTCCGATGATGCCGACCCGTTTGCCTTCCAGGTCCACGTTGTAGTTCCAGCGCGAGGTGTGGAAGGCCTTGCCCTTGAAGGTCTCCATGCCCTCGATCTTGGCGAGGCGTGGTGTCGTCAGGATGCCGTTCGCCAGCACGACGAAGCGGGCGCGCATGGCATCGCCCCGATCGGTCTTGACAGTCCAGCGCCTGGCCGCGTCGTCCCACACCGTCGCCTCGACCGTCGTGTGGAACAGGCAGCGCTCGTAGAAGCCAAATCGCTCCGCCATCGACTGGCAGTATTCCAGGATCTCGAAGCCCGATGCGAACTTCATGGAGGGGACGTGGCCCATCTCCTCGAGGAGAGGCAAGTAGCTATAGCTCTCGACGTCGCAGGCGATGCCGGGATAGCGGTTCCAATACCAGGTGCCACCGACGTCGCCGCCCTTCTCGCAGAACCGCACATCGGTGAAGCCCGCCTTCATCAGCCGATACCACAGGAGAAGCGCCCCGAAGCCGGCCCCGATCACCATGATTTCG
The DNA here is from genome assembly GCA_023416135.1 of Pseudomonadota bacterium. GTDB lineage: Bacteria > Pseudomonadota > Alphaproteobacteria > Reyranellales > Reyranellaceae > Reyranella. Next base: position 1,318 of record JAEZIF010000439.1, on the reverse strand, counting down.
CATTCGTCGTCCAGGGCATCGCGCGGTATCGGCGCTTCGGAATAGACATCCTCCAGATACGTGGCGAATTCGCCTTCCAGGCGGATGTAGTGAGCCGCACCGGCGCGTGCTTCCTTGAACTTCCGGTACTTCGCCTGCTCCTCGGCATTGAAGACGGCGCCGCGCGGCGGCGGCGGCAGCGTTTTGAGGGCCTCGTTCTCGACGATCGAGTACCCCTTGCCGGCGATCTTGTCGGTCGCCTTGGCCGCGCGCGTGGCGAACAGCTTGCGGCCGGTTTTCGGGTCGATGCGGACGGCCTGGCTCATGCGCGTTGCCCGATCCATGACGGGTCCATCAACGGTCGCGGCAGTAAGCGAGAATTCATTCCAGTACTCCGTCCGTGCCTCGCATCACTGTAGGCGACGATCCCGCTGATATGCACACCACCTCTTTTGCAATGTGAAAGCCATCGCCTCGGGAGCACTGCCACGCACCATGGCACAGCCTCCTTCTTTGGCAGCCACATCGCCTGCCGGTTCGTGAGGATGGATCTTACCTACCTATCCCTGAGCTTGGGATCGATCGCGTCGCGCAGCGCATCGCCGAACAGGCTGATGCCCAGCACCGTCAGCATGATCGCCACGCCCGGGAAGACCGCGATCCACGGCGCCGTCGTGGCGTATTCCTCCGCCCCGCCCTGCAGCATCAGGCCCCAGGCCGGCACCGGCTCCTGCACGCCGAGGCCGAGATAGGAGAGCGAGGCCTCGGCCAGGATCGCCTGGCCGACGAAGGCCGAGAGCAGGATCAGGAAGGGCGCGACGACGTTGGGCACCATGTGGCGCAGCACGATGCGGGTGTGGCTGAAGCCCAGCGCGCGGGCCGCGTCGACGTAGGGCACCTCGCGCACGGCGAGCGCGCTTGCCCGCACGACGCGGCCGCAGCGCGGGACCAGCGGGATGGTGATGGCGATGATGACGTTGAACACGCCGGTGCCGAACACCGCCACCACCGCCAAGGCCAGGATGATCAGCGGAAAGGCCATCAGCACGTCGAGCACGCGCTGGAAGACGAGGTCGAACCAGCCGCCGAAATAGGCGCTGGCCACGCCCATCACCAGGCCGATGACGCCGCCCAGCACGGCCGAGCTGAAGCCCACGATCAGCGCCGTGCGCGCGCCGAACACCAGCCGGGAGAAGATGTCCCGGCCGAACTGGTCGGTGCCCAGCCAGTGGACCAGGTTCGGCGCCTCCATCATGGCGCTGAAGTCGTTCTCCTCGGGATCGAAGGGCGAGATCCAGGGGGCCAGCGCCCCGGCCAGGAACATGACCAGGACGATCAC
>JAEZIF010000395.1 GCA_023416135.1 Pseudomonadota bacterium | reverse complement strand
GGCATCCGAGCGAGGGCAGTTCTCGATCAGCGTCGCCAGCACCTGTTCGATGCGCGCCAGATCGGCGCGGCGCCGGCGAACATCCGCCAGCTGTCGCTCCACAACGTCGCGGATCTCGCGGCAGGTCGGCTGCTTCCGGCAGCCCAGGCCGAGCATCTCCCGGATCGCCAGCGAGGAGAAGCCAAGGTCCAGTGCGCGCCTTATGAAGACGACCCGACCGACCTCGTCGGGCGGATAGAGCAGCAGGCCCTCGACGGTACGTCTTGGCTTCAGCAGCAGGCCGAGGCGGCGATAAGACTCGATATCCTCGGCCTCGACGCCGCTCTTGTCGACGAGTGCGTCAATCGTCAGCGTCCCGAGCGACGGCATGAGATGCCCTCTTGATTGCCGCTCCTCCCGGGCCGGGATCCTCCAACGTCAAGACCCGATCGCAACCGACGAGTGCGGGTTGGCTTCGAGGGATGTCCGCTCCTTGGCGGCGGCGTCGAACCGGTGGCCGCGTCCCCAAACATACCCGAAAGCGGCGAAATTCTCAATCTCGGCAAAGGACGGGTCGCATGCGCGGAACTTGCGGCGGATGCGTTTGATCGCCGAGCGGACGTTGGTCCTGTATCCGCTCTCGCCGCTACCGCCGACGAAGCCGCGATATCGCACCGTGTCGTAGATCTCGCGATAGCCCACATGCCGCCCCACGTTTCTCGCGAGGAGGTGAACGACGCGAAATTCGCTGACCGTGAGGTCGATGTCGGTGTCGTTCCAATAGGCGCGGCTGACGTGCGGCTTGAGCACGAGCCGCCCACACACGTAGCTGCTTTCGCTCAAGGCCTGGGATCGCTTTGCTCTGGCCACCGCACGCAGCCTATGGACGAGGATCGAGATGCCTCGCGACTTGTCGATAAAGTCGAGGGCACCCCGGTCGAAGGCCACGGCCTCGTTGATCGTCAGGGGGTGTCTGGTGAGGAACACCACCGGCACGTTGATGCCCAGCTTGCGAAGCCGCGGCAGAAGATCAATGCCGGCGATATAGGGCAGGCCCCACTCGAGCAGGATGATGTCGGCGTCATTTGCAACTTGCGGCGATTGGAGAAGGGCTCTGCCATCGGAAAAGGCGATGACCGAGAAGCCTTGTTCCTCGAGCTCGGCTGTCAACACGTTGCGAAAGATGTCGTCGTCATCGATCGCCAGTATCCGCAACCTCGCGGCAGGAGAGCCAACTGACTTGGCTTCTGAGCTCTCGGCACATTTTTCCAGAGCGTCCATGTCCACCCCTCTTGCCGCGTAACGGTTCCCACACCTGCGGCCTGGAAGCTGCATTCGACCACAGATTCCATGATCGGTGATATTCCTGGTTGCACCAACACACTTTGATCACGCGCCTTACGACGCTCTGACTCGCCAGGACGTTCGTCGCCACCGTTCACGGGAATGCGAGCACACTGACTGCGCGTTGCCGTTCGATCGGGATTGTTCAATGCTGCTGCAGTTGAAGTCGAATTGCAGCGTAAGCCAAACGGCAATTGGCATTCTCGATGCGGCTCACGCGAGGGCGCGAGCGATTCGCAGGGAGAGCGAGTCGCAACTCAGGTGCCGATCGGCTTCGCTGCGATCCGGTGGAGTTGGCGGCTTTGCCGACCGGCGCCGAGCGCTCTATTCGGCCGCCATCGAGCGCTTGACCGTGACGCCCTTCTCGGCGTCCAGCATGTAGTCGCGCGTCGGCGGCACGGCGTCCTGCTTCCGCGCGAGCTGCATCTGGAAGACCATCTGGTTCATGTACCGGAACGCCACCTCACAGCCGGCGAGGTAGAATTCCCACATACGGCAGAAGCGGTCGTCGTAGCCCGCGACCTGCTTGATGCGCTCGCGGTTGGCGAGGAAGCGGTGGCGCCAGTGGCGCAGGGTCTCGGCATAGTGCAGGCGCAGAATCTCCATGTCGGTGACCCAGAGTCCGACCTTTTCGATCGCCGCCAGGACTTCGGACAGGGCAGGGGTGTAGCCGCCCGGGAAGATGTACTTGCGCAGCCAGGTGTTGGTGCCGCCCGGCGGCTCCATGCGGCCGATCGCGTGCAGCAGCATGACGCCGTCGTCGGCGAGAAGCTCCTTCACCTTGGTGAAGAACTCGACGTAGTGAGCGGAGCCGACGTGCTCGAACATGCCCACCGAGACGATGCGGTCGTAGCGATCGGGCTCCTGGCGATAGTCCAGCAGCTTGAAGCGCACGCGGTCAGCTACGCCGCCCTCGAGCGCGCGACGGCTCGAGACAGCGTGCTGCTCCTTGGAGAGGGTAACACCCGTCACGTCGACGCCGAACTGCTGGCTGAGGAACAGCGCCATGCCGCCCCAGCCCGAGCCGATGTCCAGGACCTTGTGGCCCGGCTGCAGCAGCAGCTTGGCGGCGATGTGCTGCTTCTTGTCGAGCTGCGCCTGCTCCAGCGGCTCTTCGCCGGTCTTGAAGTAGGCGCAGGAATACTGGCGGTCGCGGTCGAGGAAGAAGTCGTAGAGCTGGTCCTTGAGGTCGTAATGGTGAGCGACATTGCGCTCGGCCTTGCCGACTGGATTGTACTGCTGCAGGACGCGCAGCCAACGCTGCAGAATATACGACCACTTCACCATCGGCGTCGCTTCGAGGGCCGCGATATTGCGGCCGAGCAGGTCGAGAAGGTCGTAGATGTCGCCCTTTTCGACCGTCAGCGTACCGTCCATGTAGCTTTCGCCGAGCGCAAGCCGCGGCCTCAGAGCCAGCCTGATGCCGGTCCACCGGGTGTGAACGCGAAAAGTGACGTCGGGCCCGGGCCGCGTCCCCTCAAGTCGATGCTGCCTGCCGGCTGGATCGATGATGGTGAGCTGGCCTTCGCCTACGACGCGGGCAAGAACCCGAGCCAACAACATTGCCGTACCTTCGGGGTGTTCGATGTACTCACTCGAAATGTTAATCCAGATGGCAATTTCAAGGCAAAGCTCTCATATGGCCTGCGAATGAGTGTGAAAATCACTTTAACGGCAATTGCATCACATCTGCACGGGTGTTAGAAGCTCGATACTGAGAATTACTCGCAGACAAGCCTGCAGTGCAGAAGGGAGAGTCCCGTGAAACGTCGTGCAGCCCTCAAGACCGGAATGGCCTTCGGTGCAGGCGTCCTCATCCTCCGTCGCGCGGAGGCGCAAGGCGCCACCCTCAACCTCTATTCGGCGCGCCACTACAACACTGACGAGGCGCTCTACGGCAATTTCGCCGACCTGAGCGGTGTGAAGATCAACCGCATCGACGCCGAGCCCGATCCGCTGGTCGAGCGGCTCAAGGCCGAGGGCGACAAGAGCCCGTGCGATGTGCTCATCACGACGGACGCCGGTCGTATCGAGCGCGCCCGCCAAATGGGCCTGCTGCAGCCGGTGACGTCGGAAGTGCTGACAAAGTCGGTGCCGGCGCACCTGCGCGACCCCGACAACAACTGGTTCGGCTTCTCCAAGCGCGCGCGCGTGATCATGTACAACAAGGAGAAGGTCCCGGCCGCCGAGGCGCCCAAGAACTACGAGGATCTCGCCGATCCCAAGTGGAAGGGGAAGCTGCTGATCCGCGCGTCGGGCCACATCTACAACCAGTCGCTGGTGGGCTCGCTGCTTGCGGCCAATGGGCCGGAGAAGACCGAGGCGTGGGCCAAGGGCGTCGCCGCCAACCTGGCGCGTCCGCCGCGCGGCGGCGACACCGACCAGATCAAGGGCGTTGCCGCGGGCGAGGCCGAGATCTGCGTCTCCAACACCTATTACTACGTCAACCTCATGCGCTCCAAGAAGCCGGAGGACCGTGAGGTCGCGGCAAAGGTGGCCGTGGTGTTCCCCAATCAGGCCAATCGCGGCACGCACGTCAACATCAGCGGCGGCGCCATCGCCCGCCATGCGCCCAACAAGGCGGTGGCGGTGAAGTTCCTGGAATACCTGGTGTCGCCGCAGGCCCAGAAGTACTTCGCCGAGGGCAACTCGGAATACCCGGTGGTCGCCAGCGTCGCCCTCTCGGCGGAGCTCCAGTCGCTCGGCACCTTCAAGGAAGACCAGCTCAACGCCCGCGTCTTCGCGCAGAACAACGCCGAAGCGCTGAAGCTCATGGACCGCGCGGGTTGGAAATAGTCTTCCGGGACCGCGCGCCTCCTGGCCTGCCGATACTCTTCGAAGCGCGCCACGACGTGCGCGCTGTTCATGAGGCGGGGCTGGAGGCCCGCGGTCTGGCAAGACGACCACCAGCAATCGCGCGGCTGAGCACGATCACCGGGGCGAGCGACACCGCGACGATCACGATCGAGCCCACCGCGGCCTGGGCCAACCTCTCGTCGGAGGCGAAGCGGTAGACGCCGATCGCCAGCGTGTCGAGATTGAACGGCCGGATCAGCAGCGTCGCCGGCAACTCCTTCATCACCTCGACGAAGGCCACGATGGCTGCCGTCAGCATCGGTCCGCGCAGCAGCGGCAGATGGATACGCCGCAGCACCTCGCGCGGGCCGGCGCCCAGAACGCGGGCGCTGGCATCCATCGCCGGGTCGATGGTGGCGAGACCGGGCGCGATGTTGGCGAGGCCGACGGCAAGGAAGCGCACCGTGTAGGCGAGCAGGAGCGCGAAGGCCGTGCCGCTCAGCAGCAAGCCGCTCGGCAGGCCGAGCAGGGCGCGGCTCAGCCGGTCGATGCCGTGATCGGCGAGCGCCAGCGGCAGCAGGATGCCGACGGCGATGACGGCGCCCGGAATGGCGTAGCCCGACGCGGAGAACTCGATCAACCGGTTGAGCGCGCGGCGGCGCACCAAGCGGCCGGCGTAGCTCAGGAACAAGGCGAGCGCCACGATGATCGCGGCAGCCGCCGTGGCGAGGCCGAGGCTGTTGGCAGCATCGCGCAGGAAATGCGATTCGATCGCCACCGCGCCCGACCGCCACGCGAGCTGCGCCAGATGAATCGTCGGTATGATGAAGCCGAGGATGATGGGCAGCGCGCAGGCCGCGATCGCGCCGACCGCCTGCCAGGACGCAAGCGCGGCGGGCTCGCCCTGGTGGCGCAGGTTGGAGGCGATGTTATAGCGCGCGCGGCCGCGAGAATGGCGCTCGAGCAGGATCAGGAGGCCGGCGATGGCGATCAGCACCAGCGCGATCTGCGCTGCGCCTTCGCGATTGCCGAGCCCGTACCAGGTCCGATAGATCGCCGTCGTCAGCGTCTGCACGCCGTAATACTGGACGGTGCCGAAGTCGGCCAGCGCCTCCAGCAGCGCCAGCACGACGCCGGCGGCGATCGCGGGACGGGCCAGCGGCAGGCCGACGCCGAAGAAAGTGCGCCACGGGCCGTGACCCAGGATACGGCTCGCCTCGATCAGGGCATGCGACTGCGCAAGGAAAGCGGTGCGCGCGGCGAGATAGACGTAGGGATAGAGGACCAGCGTGAAGAGGAGGGCGACGCCGCCCGCGGAGCCGAGATCGGGAAACCAGTAGTCGTTGCGGCTCCAGCCGGTGATGTCGCGCAGAGCGGCCTGCACGGGGCCGGCGAAGGCCAGAAGGTCGGCATAGGCATAGCCGATGATATAGGTCGGCAGGACCAACGGCAGCAGCAGCGCCCATTGCAGCAGGCGGCTGCCGGGAAAGCTGCACATCGTCACCAGCCACGCGGTGCCCGCACCGATGATGGTGGTGCCGAGGCCGACGATGACCAGCAGCACCAGCGTGTTGAAGAAGATGTCGACGAGCTGGGTATCGGCGAGATGCCTCCACAGCTCACCCTGCGGCGTAAACAGGCTCGACGCGACGCCCAGCATCGGCAGCGCCACAATGCCCGCGATGACGAGCGCACCGATACGCCAGATCATGGCTGGGAGCGCGCCACGCCGTTGCGCGGCTTCTCATGCGGTGCGCTGCGGGAAAACAGGAAGGCCAAAGAAAAACGCATGCCACCGGTGTCCGGTGGCATGCGCCAGAACGAGGGCACGAGGCGCTCGTTACTGCTTGTCGGCCGGCGCTTCCTCGGCCTCGGCCGGCGTCTCGGCGGCAGCCTCGCCTTCGGCGGACTTGGCCTCGAACAGGGCCGCGGCCTGCGCGGCGGCGCGCTGCGCAGCTTCCGCCGCCTCGAGCGCCGCACGCTCGGTCTCGGCAACAAGCGTGCCGCCCTTGGCGAGGAAGTCCGCCTCGTCGGGCGAACGCGCCACCAGCACGCTGATCTCGACCGCGACCTCCGGATGGAGGTGGACCTTGATCTTGTGCGTCCCCAGCGCCTTGATCGGCTTGTCGAGCTCGACCTGGCCGCGCTCGATCTTGACGCCTTGGGCGGCGGCGCCGTCGGCGATATCGCGAGAGGTCACCGAGCCGTAGAGCTGGAGGGCCTCGGAAGCCTGACGGATCAGCGTGACCTTGAGGTCGGCCATCTTGGCCGCCACCGCCTCGGCGTCCTTGCGGCGCTCAAGGTTCTGTGCCTCCAGCGTCTTACGCTGCGATTCGAAGTAGGGGATGTTGTCCTTGGTGGCGCGCAGGGCCTTCTTCTGCGGCAGCAGGAAGTTGCGGGCGAAGCCCGGCTTCACCTTCACGACATCGCCCATCTGACCGAGCTTGGGCACGCGCTCCAGCAGGATGACGTTCATCGGCATGATTGCGTCCTCCGCTTAGGCGATGAGGTAGGGCAGCAGCGCCAGGAAACGCGCGCGCTTGATCGCCTGGGCGAGCTCGCGCTGCTTCTTGGACGACACGGCCGAGATGCGGCTCGGCACGATCTTGCCGCGCTCAGAGACGAAGCGCTGCAGCAGGCGCACGTCCTTGTAGTCGATCTTCGGCGCGTTGGCGCCGGAGAACGGGCAGCTCTTGCGGCGGCGGGTGAAGG
>JAEZIF010000392.1 GCA_023416135.1 Pseudomonadota bacterium | reverse complement strand
TCGGCATCAAGCAGCTGGCCAACGATCCGTTCGAGAAGGTGGGCTCGGTCGCCAAGAAGGGCGACGTGGTCACCGTCATCGTGGCCGGCATCCAGGACAACGGCATCGACGTCACGGTGCAGGACGGTATTCCGGGCTTCATCCGCAAGTCGGAGCTGAGCCGCGACCGTTCCGAGCAGCGCCCCGACCGTTACGCCATCGGCGACAAGCTCGACGCCAAGATCACCAACATCGACCGTGCTTCGCGCCGGGTCGTGCTGTCAGTCAAGGCCCGCGAGCTCGACGAAGAGAAGAAGGCGATGGCCGACTTCGGCTCGTCCGATTCCGGCGCCAGCCTGGGCGACATTCTCGGGGCGGCCCTAAGCCGCGCCCAGAGGAAAGAAGAAGAGGATAAGTAAGGTTCACCGTCCGGGGACCTGCGGAAGGGGCCGGCTCGCGAGAGCCGGCCCTTTTTCTTGGGAAAAAGTAGCATTGCGCCTGCTTTAGCCCCCTTCGGGCCGCTTTCCTTTGTGATTCAATGGCTTAGGCTTGAAGGAAGCCTTTTTTTCCTTTATTGTCGTGGCAATGACCAAGTCGGAGCTGATTGCCCGCCTGGCGGCCCGGAATCCCCATCTCTATCAAAGGGATGTCGAGCGGATCGTGGCGACGGTCTTCGACGAAATCTCCAAGGCCCTGGCCGTCGGACATCGCGTCGAATTGCGCGGCTTTGGCGCGTTCTCGGTGAAGAAACGCGAACCTCGCACCGGCCGCAATCCGCGCACCGGCGAGCAGGTGGCCGTGGCCTCCAAGCGTGTGCCCTACTTCAAGACCGGCAAGGATCTGCGCGACCGCCTGAACAAGGAAGCGGTGAAGGCTGCTGGCCTGGCACCGCCCGAGCCGCCGACCGAAGAGAAGTAGCCGTCATGGGACCGCGAGCCTCCAGCTTCGCGGTCCGATGATTCTCGCATCTCCCAGCTTCGCTGTGCCATGCTCGCCCGCCCATGAAGCTTCTCGTCCGCGCTCTGTTCATCCTCTTCATCCTGATCGGCGTGCTGATCGCGGTCAGCAATCGCCAGCCAGTGCAGCTCGCCCTGTGGCCACTGCCGCATCTCGTCGTCATGCCGGTCTATCTGCTGGTGATCGGGGTGCTGCTGCTGGGGGTGCTGGCGGGGCTCGGCATGGGCTGGTGGGCTGGCCGTCATTATCGCCGGCGTGCCCGGGAAGCGAGCGGCGAGGCCGCCCGGCTGGATCGCGAGCTGCAGCGCCTGCGCGAGGCTGCCGCGTCGACCGCTCAGGCACCAACCGCTCCAGCATCGACCGCGCCGGCGCCACGCGACCAGAGGGCGATCGAACGGCAAGCGGCCCTGGTCTCGGCTGAACTCTCCACGCCGTCCGGAACGCGCGGCCCCTTCGCATGAAGTTCCTTCGGCCGCCGAGGTCGACGCCGATCTCGACGATCTGGCGCTGATCGACCGCCTGGAAGCGCTGTTCCGCGCCGGCTGCGAGATGCCGCCACGGCATCACCATACCCTGGTTGAGCCCACCGGGCCCGGTTCGGCGGATGCCGTCATACTGCTGATGCCGGCCTGGACGCGCGGGGCTTCGAGCCTCATCGGCATCAAGGTCGTCACCGCCTTCCCAGACAACGGCAAGCGTGGACTGCCTGTATCTACGGCCATTATCTCCTGCTCGACGGCACCACCGGCGCGTCTCTCGCCCTGATGGACGGCACCACGCTGACCAAGCGACGTACTGCCTGTGTCTCGGGGCTTGCCTCACGCTACCTGTCGCGTCCCGACTCCCGGCGGTTGCTGATGATCGGCACGGGGGCGCTGGCGCCCCAGCTCATTCGCGTGCACGCCAAGGTCCGATTCAGGAGGTTACCATCTGGGGCCGCCGGCCCGATCGGGCGCAGGAACTCGCCCACGAACTCGCGCAGTCGCTGCCAAACGCCCTCGGCCGCCCGATCGCCGTCCGCGCCGTTTCCGATCGCCGGGACGCCGTAACCGCGGCCGACATCTTTTCCTGCACCACGCTTTCGAAGACTCCCCTGGTCGAGCGCGATTGGCTAGGCGCGGGCCAGCATCTCGATCTGGTGGGGGCCTATTCGCTCCAGATGCGCGAAAGCGACGACAGGGCGGTGCAACGCGCCTGGGTCTACGTCGAAACCCGGGCAGGCGCCATGAAGGAGGGCGGCGACGTCGCGCTATCGCTGGCCAACGGATCGATCGGAGAAGGTCACGTCATCGCCGACCTGTTCGAACTCGCGCGCGGCCAGAAGACAGGGCGTCTGCCGGGTGACGCCACGTCGATCACCCTGTTCAAGTCGGTCGGCGACGCGCTGGAGGATGGCCGCAGCCGAACTGGCGTTCACGGCTGCTACGGCTCGATAAGCGCACCGGCCTTCTTCAGCGCTTCGATCTCGGCGGTGCTCAGGCCGGCTTCCGCCAGCACCGCACGCGAATCGGCTCCCTGCAGCGGCGCCATCCGGCGGATCGCGGGCGGGGTGCGGCTCATGCGCATCGGCGGCTCGACCATCATGATCTCGCCCTCGCTGGGGTGAGGGTACTTCTTGAAGAGTTGCCGCCAGACCAGATGCGGGTCCTCGAACAGATCGCTCGGTTTGGACACGGGTGCATTGGGGATCTGCGCGTCGTCCAGGAGCTTCACCCATTCGGCCGTGGTCCTGGTCGGCGCCAGCGCCTCGACCATGGAATACATGTCGTTGATGTGCAGGGACCGGGCGTTCAGCGTCGAATAGCGCGGATCCTTCAGCACCTCCTGCCGGCCGACGATCTCGAAGAAGTTGCGCCAATGCTTGTCGTTGTAGGGCAGGATCGCCATCCAGCCATCGAGGGTGCGGAACGGCTTGCGGGTGCGGGCGAGCAGGCGCGTATAGCCGACCTCGCCCTCATCGGAGAAGGTCCGTTCCCACAGATGCTCGACCATCAGCCAGGCGGCCATGGTCTCGAACATCGGCACCTCGACGAACTGACCCTCGCCGGTGCGCTGCTTATGCATAAGGGCTGAAAGAGTGGCGAAGGCGAAGGTGAGCCCGACGGTCTTGTCGGCGATGATGGTCGGGGGATAGCGCGGAACGTCGTCGCCGGCTGCGCGTCCCATCAGGTCGGCAATGCCGAAGCGCGCCTGGATGGCGTCGTCGTAGGCCGGCAGCTTGCCGTAGGGGCCGTCGGACGAATAACCGTAGGCGCCCACATAGACGATATCGGGCTTGATCTTGCGGATCGCCTCGTAGCCCAACCCCAATCCTTCGATGGCCTGAGGTCGGAGCGCATGCACGAAAGCATCGGCCGTGGCCACGAGCTTGAGCAGCGCTGCCCGTGCGGCCTTGTTCTTGAGGTCGAGGCAGAGCGAGCGCTTGTTGCGATTGACGTAGAGATAGGTCGGCCCCATGCCCGGCGTCCTGGCCGGCTTGCCGATGTGGCGCACCGCGTCGCCTTCCGGCGCCTCTACCTTGATCACGTCGGCGCCCTGGTCGGCCAACAGCATAGTGCCGTAGGGGCCGAGGATGATGTTGGTCAGGTCGACGATCCTAATGCCTTCGAGTGCGCCCGGCATTGCCCTCTCTCAACAGTGAACGGTACGAGCCTGCCACTGCCATGATGCGTCGTCACGGGCCTCGGCACTGCGACGCAAAATGCCGGAGGAGACGAATGGACGCGTGCTCCCGTGCACGGCGCCTCGACGCGCGCATGCCAATGGACTTCCTATTGGACTTCATCGACCAACGTGATTGGCGTTCCCGAGTTTCATGATCGAGAAATCCAGGCCAGATCGCGATCAATGCTCGGGCGATCTGCGGGCACGCCATCTATCAGGCCTACGGGCGAACCGAGCTACTACCTATTGCGAAGATGGGTCGCGCGCCCGCCTCTCGAGGTCACAGCCTCCGTCAGGCCTGCGCTGGTTGCTGCCCTCGGCCGAATTGCAGATGGGAGACGAGCAAAACGAGCCCAGGCCAGCGAGACGGGCGAGAATCATCGCCAAGTGCGAAGAGGCGACCGTGAATGCATCGTCAATGGCAGTTGAAAACCGGCGATCGTCGCCGCGATGCCGTCGGCTATTTGTACTTCCGTGACCAATGTACAAGTTTGACCACGCCAACGACGGAGATCGTGATCGCTGCCATCCGGAGACGCGGGACGCGATGGTGCGCGTGAACGACAAAGCATCAGTCGCGGAGAAGGAACCGGCCGGGCGCTCCGTTCATCTCGGCAACTGCATGCGCCCGACAAGGTCGTGCTGCGCCGCAATCCCTTGCGCGAGCTGTTCTGGATCGGTCGCAAGCACGGGTCATGGCCGATTGACGACGCGCGGCACGCCTGCGTGAGCGAGTCAAGCGGCCCGCTCATTTCACCGCACGCGCTGGGTGTTATGAGACCGTTGTGCTGCGCGCGTTGTCGGTGTAGCCAAGGACCAACAAAGGCGGGGGCGATGCGAAGCAACGTCGCAAGACGACAACAAGAGAGCAGGCCGGCTTCAAGCCCGGCATCACGCCCCTACCGCATCGAAGAGCAAGTCGGTTATCTGCTGCGACGAGCGCATCAACGGGCCTCCTCCATCTTCCAGGTGACGATCGGCGATCCCAACATCACGCCGACGCAGTACTCGAGCATGGTGAAGCTGCACGAGTACACCGAACTCTCGCAGAATCATCTCGGTCGTCTCGTCGGCATGGACAAGGCGACGATGCAGGGCGTTGTGCGTCGGCTGAAGGAACGTCGCTTGGTCGATTCGCGTCCGCATCCGGGAGACGCGCGCCGCACGCTGCTCAGCCTCACCACCGACGGTCAGCGCCTGATCGCCAAGCTGCTGGTCAACGGTCCCGCCGTGTCGCGCGAGACGCTGAAGCCGCTCAACAACCAGGAGCAGCGTCAGCTTCTCGAGCTGCTTTCGAAGATCATCTGACCATCGGAGCGCGGGCCCCCTGGGTCCGCACCTTCGTTCTCGGGTGAGAGAATATGAGCGGACATCGACGTCTCGCTCCGTTTGACTCGTATTGCGCTCATCGTCATCGTACGTACACGAACGAAATGGGTGTCTACCTTCGTCCATGCCGCCTGGAAGAGGCATTGAGGGCGCTGGCGCGGCCGCATACCGTGCTGGCCGGCGGCACCGACTTCTACCCGGCGCGGGTCGGCCGGGCGATCGATGAGGACGTGCTCGATATCGGCGGCATCGAAGTCTTGCGTGGCATCACGGCCGATGCGGCGGGCTGGCGGCTGGGCGCCACCACGACCTGGAGCGAGCTTGCCGAAGCCGCTCTGCCACCTCTGTTCGACGGCCTGAGACAGGCCGCTCGCGAGGTCGGCGGACGCCAGATCCAGAACGCAGGCACCCTGGCCGGCAACATCTGCAACGCCTCGCCGGCGGCCGACGGCGTGCCTTGCCTGCTGGTGCTCGACGCCGAGGTCGAGATCGCGGGACCCGCGAACCGTCGCCTGCCGCTCCGCCAGTTCATCACCGGCGTCCGCCGCACCGTGCTGGCGCCGGGCGAACTGGTGGTGGCGATTCACGTCCCGCGGCCGCGGCATGAGGCAGAGAGCGCATTCCTGAAGCTGGGTGCGCGGCGCTACCTCGTGATCTCGATCGCCATGGTGGCCGCGGCCGTGGAATTCACCGAGGGCCGTGTCGCCGCGGCCCGCGTCGCCGTCGGCGCCTGCTCGCCGGTCGCCGAGCGGCTGCCCGCGCTGGAGGCCGCACTGGTCGGCGCAGCGCGCGATCGATTGGCCGACTGCGTCGACATCGCGCAGCTCGCGCCGCTGTCACCGATCGACGACGTGCGCGGCAGCGCCCCCTATCGTCAGGGCGCGGTGATCACCCTGCTGCGCCGCCTGCTGGCAGGCTTCGCCCGATGAAGATCGACTTCACCCTGAACGGCCAGTCGGCCGCCTGGGAGGGGCCGCCGATCACGCGGCTTGCGATGGCATTGCGCTCCGACCTCGGCCACACAGGCACCAAGGTCGGCTGCGACGCGGGAGACTGCGGCGCCTGCACCGTGCTGCTCGACGGTCGGCAGGTCTGCGCCTGCCTCGTGGCGATGGGACAGGTCGCCGGCCGCACCGTCGAAACCGTCGAAGGCTTGGGCGACGGCAACGGCACGCTGGCCGCCCTGCAGACGTCGTTCCTCGCCCATGGCGCGGCGCAGTGCGGTATCTGCACGCCCGGCATGCTGATGGCGGCCCAGGAACTCTTGGGCAAGACCGCGCGGCCGACGCGCGGCGACGTCGAGGATGCGCTGGGCGGGGTGCTCTGCCGCTGCACCGGCTACGTCAAGATCGTCGATGCCGTCATGGATGCGACGGCTTCGTTGCCGAGCGCACCACAAGCCGGCGGTGCCGTCGGTGCTCGACTGCCGCGGGTCGACGGTGCCGCCAAGATCGCGGGCCGCGAGAAGTTCGGCGCCGACGATATTCCCGCCGACGTCCTCTGGATCCGTGTCGTGCGCTCGCCGCATGCGCGGGCGCGTTTCGAACTGGGCGATCTCGGGCCTTTGCGCCGGCGGTTGGCCGCCGTGCTGACCGCGGCCGACGTGCCCTCGAACGGCTTCGGCATCTATGCCGACATCAAGGACCAGCCGGTGCTGGCCGACGGCGAGGTGCGCTATCGCGGCGAAGCGGTCGTCGCGCTGGTCGGCGAGCGCGAGGCCGTCATGGCGATCCGCGACGAAGAGGTGCCGATCACCTGGAGCCCGCAGCCGCCGGTCGTGGGCATCGATGCCGCGACCGCGGTTGAAGCACCTCTGGTGCAGGCCGACAGGCCGCGCAACCTCCTGCTGGAAGGCGGCGTGAAGCGCGGCAAGACCGACGAAGCCTTCGCGATGTCGGCCGCCGTGGCCGAGGGTGTGTTCGAGACGGCGTTCGTCGAGCATGCCTACATCGAGCCGGAGGCCGGTTGGGCCGAGCGCGTCGGCGATCGCATCGAAATCCATGTCTCGACCCAGACGCCCTACATGGACCGCGACGAGGTGGCGATCGTCATGCGGCTCAGGCCCGAGGCGGTGCGTATCGTTCCGACGGCCTGCGGCGGTGGCTTTGGCGGCAAGCTCGATCTCTCGGTCCAGCCGCTGGTGGCGCTGGCTGCATGGAAGCTCCGGCGGCCGGTCGCCCTGGTCTACACGCGGCCGGAAAGCATGGCTGCGTCAACCAAGCGCCATCCGGCGCGTATTGCCGCGAAGTTCGGCTGCGACGCCGAGGGCAGGCTGCTCGCTTGCGAGGTGACGGCAAGCTTCGACACCGGCGCCTATGCTTCGTGGGGGCCGACCGTCGCCAACCGCGTGCCGGTGCACGCCATGGGCCCGTACCGCGTGCCCAACGTGCGCACCTGGGGCAACGCCTGGTTCACCAACGCCTCGCCGTCGGGCGCCTTCCGCGGCTTCGGTGTGCCGCAGGTCGCCATCGCCCATGAGGCGATGATGGACGAACTGGCCGACACGCTCGGCATCGACCGCCTGGAGTTTCGCCGTCGCAACGCGTTGCGTATCGGCGACACCACGGCGACCGGCCAGACGCTGTCACATTCCGCCGGCCTCGCGCAGTGCCTGGACGCGCTGCGGCCGCATTGGCGCAAGGCGCACGATGAGATCGCCGCGTTCAATGCCGCCGGCGGCCCGAAGCGGCGGGGAGTGGGCGTGGGCTGCATGTGGTACGGTATCGGCAACACCTCGATGTCGAATCCGTCGCGCATGCGGGTCGGCCTGTCGCCGGCCGGCACGCTGACGCTCTACAGCGGCGCCGTCGATGTCGGTCAGGGCTCCAACACCATCATGACCCAGATCGCGGCCGATGCGCTCGGCCTGCCGGCAGGACAGTTCGCCCTCGTGGCGGGCGACACCGATCTCACGGCCGATGCCGGCAAGACCTCGGCGTCGCGCCAGACCTTCGTGTCGGGCCAGGCGGCCGAGCGCGCCGGCCGCGACCTGCGCTCCCAGATCCTGCGCCTGGCCAATGCCGGGCCGGAGGCCACCCTGTCGCTCGACGGCGCGAATCTCGCGGTGCGCGACGGCGACGAGGTGCGCGTGATTGATCTCGCCACCGCGGGTCCGTTGATGGGCGAGGGCAGCTTCGATCCGCCAACCACGCCGCTCGACGCCGACGGCCAGGGCATCCCCTATGCGACCTACGCCTTCGCCGCACAGATCGCCGTCGTCGAGGTCGACATCGAGCTGGGCACGGTGAAGGTGCTGCGCATGGTCGCGGCCCACGATGTCGGCAAGGCCATCAATCCGACTCTGGTCGAGGGCCAGATCGAAGGCGGCATCGCCCAGGGCCTGGGGCTCGCGCTGATGGAGGAATATCTCCCCGGCCGCACCGAGAACCTGCACGACTATCTCATCCCCACCATCGGCGACGTGCCCGAGATCGAATGCATCCTGATCGAGGATCGCGAGCCGCTCGGGCCGTCGGGCGCCAAGGGCGTCGGCGAGCCCGGCCTGGTGCCGACGGCGCCGGCGATCCTGGGCGCGGTCCATCACGCCGCCGGCGTGCGTACCAGGCGCGTGCCGCTGTTGCCGCATCGCCTGCGCGAGGCCATCGTTGCCGCGGGGAGGGGTGGATGAGCGACGACATCACGCTCACCGAAGCCGAGACCAAGGCCGGCATCGTGCGCTGCGATGCCTGCCCGGTGCTGTGCCGCATCCGCCCGGGCCGCGCCGGCGCCTGCGACCGCTACGCCAACGAGGACGGCAAGCTGGTGCGCGTCGATCCGCTCGTGTTGCTGGCCAGGCCCGACCTGGCGCGCGTCGCCTTCGTCGAAGGCAGCGATTCCTGGCGCGGCGAGCTGGGCAGGGGGGAAGGCGCCTTCGTCACCGGCATCGGCGCCACCACGACCTATCCCGACTACAAGCCCGCCCCCTTCATCGTCTCGTCCCGGCACGAGGGCGTCGACATGGTCACGGTCGTGACCGAGGGCATCTTCAGCTACTGCGGCGTCAAGGTGAAGATCGACACCGACCGCTATCTCGGCCCCGAGCAGGCGGCTGTGCGTGTCAGGGGCGAGGCGGTCGGCCATGTCACCACGGCGGAGTACGGCTCGCAGATGCTGTCGCTGGGTGGCGTGCACCACCTGACCGGCGGCAGCAAGAAGGAAGGCGGCGTCACCTGCGAGGCCCTTTTGGCACTGTGCAACCGCGAGCCGGTCGAGCTCGCGATCGACGACGGCTCGACCGTGCTGGTGCAGGCCGACCGGCCGCCGGTGGTCAACGGCACGCGCGAGGAGCGCATGCGCGTCGGCTGCGGCTCGGCCGCCATCGGCATGTTTGCGCCGCAATGGCAGGGCCATGTCGACGAGGTGATCGTGGTCGACGACCACATCACCGGCGTTCTGAGCGAGCACCAGGGCGGTCGCTTCCTCGACATGAAGCCCGCCGGCATTCGCGTGCGCGGCCGCAAGTCGACGCCGGGCCGCTACTTCCAGGTCGCCGAGCCCGGGCTGGGCTGGGGTGGCACCAACGTCTCGGATCCGCTGGAGATCATCGAAAAGTTCGATCCCAAGCAGGCCTGGCCCGGCCTGAAGCTCCTGATGGTCTCGACCACCGGAGAGCATTCGGCCTGGTTCGAACTCGACCAGGATCTGAAGCCCAGGCCGGCCGACATGCCGGCGCCGGTGCGCCATGTCGTCGAGCGCATTGCCGAGAACTGCGAGCCCGCGCTCTGCACCGTGATGTTCATGGCCGGCGCCGGCGGCTCGCTACGCGCCGGCGTCACCGAGAATCCCGTGCGGCTGACCCGCTCGGTCCGCGATGCGCTGACCAAGGTCACGCTGGGCGGCGTGCCGGCCTATGTCTGGCCGGGCGGGGGCATCACCCTGATGGTCGACGTCTCGAAGATGCCGGAGAAGTCGTTCGGCTATGTGCCGACGCCGGCGCTGGTGGCGCCCATCGAATTCACCCTGTGCGCCACCGACTATGCGGCGCTGGGCGGCTACGCCTCGCGCGCCGTCACCCTCGACGATGTCCTGCGGGCCCACAAGGTGCGGCTCGACGAGGGCCAATGAGCGCCGTTGCTGCCCGGTTCCCCGACGGCCGTCTGCATCTGCAGCACGGGCCGATCGACCTCGTAGTCGAAGCGTTCGGTGTGGCGGCGGAAGTCGAACGGGCCTATGCGCAGGCGATCGAGCACTTTGGCGAGATCCTGCCCACGCTGGTGCGTGAGCTTCCGACGCTGCGCCGTCCGGTCGGCGACGCCTATCCGCTGCTGCAGGGCCCGGTGGCGCGCCGCATGGCCGAGGCGGTGTGGCCGCACCGCGCCGTCTACATCACGCCCATGGCGGCCGTCGCCGGAGCCGTCGCCGACGAAATGCTGCAGGCGCTGGTACGCGGCCGCACGCTCGACAAGGCCTATGTCAACGACGGCGGCGACATCGCCATCCACCTGACGCCGGACCATGAGCTGCGCGCCGGCATCTTCGCAACCGCGCTCGACGGGGTGGCACGACTGACCTGCGATCAACCCGCGCGCGGCATCGCCACATCGGGCCGCGGCGGTCGTTCGTTCTCGCTGGGCATCGCCGATTCGGCGACGGTGCTGGCGGCAACGGCCGCTGCTGCCGACGCCGCAGCGACGCTGATCGCCAATGCGGTGAACCTCGATCATCCTGCCATCGAGCGCCGCCCGGCGCGCGATCTCGATCCCGACAGCGACCTCGGCGAGCTGCCGGTCACTGTTGCCGTTGGACCGCTTTCAGGCGCGGCAATCGCTGAAGCACTGGATCGGGGGGTGGCCGAAGCACGTCGGCTGCGTCTTTGCGGCCTGATCGAGGGTGCCGCGTTATCTCTGCACGGACAGTGGCAGGTCGATGCGCCAGCCGGCCTCGAAAGGATCAAATCAGCCTGATACCAAATATTGGTATCAGAGGGGAGATGGGTATGCCCAAGAACACGTCCTTCAGCCTCGGCGAGCACTTCAGCAATTTCATCGACGAAAAGGTGGAGCAGGGCCGTTATGGTTCCGCCAGCGATGTTGTTCGGGCGGGTTTGCGGCTGCTGGAAGAGCAGGAAGCTAGGCTGACGGCGTTGCGCGCCGCACTTGACGAGGGTGAAGCAAGCGGTCCGGCGACGCCTTTTGATTTCGAAGCCTTCATTGCGAAGAAGCGCAAGCGGCGCAAGCAATGAGAGCTCGAGAATGCGGCCCATTCTTTCTCCGCGCGCTCAATCCGATCTTGATGGCAGAGGGGCGTACGACAGGCGGAAATCTACACTCGACTCATCAAAGCGGCAGCCGATGCGGTGGCCGCGGATCCAAAGGTCGGCCGAAGCTGCGACGACGTTCGGCCGGGCTATCGGAA
>JAEZIF010000382.1 GCA_023416135.1 Pseudomonadota bacterium | reverse complement strand
GGGTTGGAACCAGGGTTACTACGAGATCATGCGTGCGCGCGTTGACGGCCTGATCGACGACTCGCCGCCCGACTGGACGGGAGTTTATGTCGCCAAGGAAAAGTGATGCCGACCGGATCGAAGCCATCGAGGCGCTGGTCTGCCGCGATGTCGGCCGCAAGACAGCAGAGCTGATCGCCGCCAGTGGGGGAGAGCTCGCCGCTGCAGCGCAGACGCTGGCACGCGCCACGAGCGTGGGTCTGATCACCGGTTTCTTCGTGCCGCGCGGCGAGGTTGCCGCCCCCGAGACCGACGGCCCGGTCGGCACGGCACTGCTCGCGGCTGCGCTTGCGTCCTGCGGCGTGCGGACGCGCATCGCGGTCGACACGCCCTGCGCAGGTGCCGTGCGGGCCGCCGTCACCGAGGCCGGCGAAGGCGTGGATGTCGACGAGATCGGGGTCGAGGATCGGTTGGGGCTCGACGGCCTCGTGGCGCGTTGGCGGAACGGCGGCGTCAGCCATGCCGTCGCGATCGAGCGCTGCGGCCGCAGCCCCGACGGCCGGCCGCGCAACATGCGCGGCGTCGATGTCTCGGCCTGGACGGCACCGCTCGATGACCTGTTCCTGGGCGGGCCATGGCGCAAGCTCGCGGTCGGCGACGGCGGCAACGAGATCGGCATGGGTAAGCTGCCCGACGGCCTGATCGCGCGCTTCGTGCCGAACGGCGCCAGCATCGCCTGCGTCACCTCCTGCGATCATCTCGTCGTGGCCGGCGTCTCGAACTGGGGCGCCTACGGCTTGATGGCGGCGCTCGCCGTCGTGCGCCCCGATTGGTCGCCGACCATCGCGCGCTTCCTTACGGCGGAACGCGACCTCGCGGTGACGCGCGCCGTCGTCGACAAGGCGGGCGCCGTCGACGGGGTGACGGCGCGCCGCGAGGCGACGGTCGATGGCTTCGGGCCTGAGATCCACGGGCCGCTGATCGACGAACTCGGTCGCATTGCACGGGGACAGGCGGCGGACTAGTTTCCGGCGCCATGGAAAATCCCTACGCTCCGACACATCCTGAAATCCGCGATGCGGTCCGCCAGCTCTGTCTCAAGTTCGACGGCGCCTATTGGCGCAAGCTCGATCGCGACCGCGGCTATCCGACGGAGTTCGTTCAGGCGCTGACCGAGGCCGGCTGGCTAGCAATCCTGATCCCCGAGGAGTACGGCGGCTCGGGCCTCGGCATCTCGGCTGCGGCGGCTGTGCTGGAGGAGGTGCAGCGTGCCGGCTGCAATGGCGCGGCCTGCCACGCGCAGATGTACATCATGGGCACGCTGCTCAGGCACGGCAGCAAGGAGCAGAAGGAAAAGTACCTGCCCAAGATCGCCAGCGGCGAGCTGCGCCTGCAGGCATTCGGCGTCACCGAGCCGACCAGCGGCACCGACACGCTGGCCCTGCGCACGACGGCGGTGAAGAAGGACAACAGCACCTACCTGGTCAATGGCCAGAAGGTGTGGACCAGCCGCGCCGAGCATTCGGACCTGATGCTGCTCCTGGCGCGCACCACGCCGCGCGACCAGACGAAGAAGCGCACCGAGGGCCTGTCGGTGTTCCTGGTCGACATGCGCGAGACCCTGGGCAAGGGACTCACCATCAAGGCGATCCGCACGATGATGAACCACAACAGCACCGAAGTGTTCTTCGACAACATGGAAGTGCCGGCGGAGAACCTGATCGGCGAGGAAGGGCAGGGCTTCCGCTACATCCTGAGCGGCATGAACGCCGAGCGTGTGCTGATCGCCGCCGAGACCATCGGCGATTCACGCTGGTTCATCGAGAAGGCGACGGACTACGCCAAGGGCCGCAACCTGTTCGGCCGCCCGATCGGCCAGAACCAGGGCGTGCAGTTCCCGATCGCGCGGGCCTACGCCCAGACCGAGGCGGCCGACCTGATGGTGCGCAAGGCCGCCGCGCTCTACGAAGCGGGCCTGCCGTGCGGCGCAGAGGCCAACATGGCCAAGATGCTGGGCTCGGAAGCGGCATGGGCCGCCGCGGACATGTGCGTGCAGACCCATGGCGGCTTCGGCTTCGCCGAGGAATACGACATCGAGCGCAAGTTCCGCGAGACGCGGCTCTACATGGTGGCGCCGATCTCGACCAACATGATCCTGAACTTCATCTCCGAGCACGTGCTCGATCTGCCGCGGTCGTATTAGGTTTCGCCGGACCGCGGGCCGGCAAGAGACCTAAATCGGCGACTGGCCGTCCAGCGCGCGCACGATCATCTTCTGGAACTGGATCACCAACTGCTCGCTCTTGGTGAGGAATTGGCCCCGGTCGGGCAGGCCGCCGGCCAGGCCGTGCTGCACCGAATCGGTGAGGTCGTCGTCCTCCTGGGCGACCTGCTTGTTGAAGGCGATCAGGGACTGCGCGAAGGTCTCATCGACGCCCGGCCCGAAGAACTGCTCGGAGAAGCCCCGCGTTGCGTTGGGGCCGTCGGGCAGCCAGACATCGACCGAGAGATTGGGAAAGCCCGGATTAATGTTGATGGTGAGGTTGGGCCACAGGAAGTGGTACTGCGATTCGGCGACCTCGCCGCGCACGTCGTAGAGTTCGACCTTGGTCTTGCCTTCGAGGGCGGCGGGCCGGACGCGGCCGGCCTGGCTGGAGAACCATCCGTGTGAGGCGAGCGTGTAGACGTCGGGACGCACGTCGATCGCCGCGCTGAAGCCGGGATGGGCGACGGCACAGTGATAGCATTCGAGGTAGTTCTCCAGCATCGCCTTCCAGTTCGCACGCGCCTGCCAGTCGCTGCGGCTGTGCAGCGTGAGGGTGCCGAGATCGATGCCGCTCTTGGCGATGATGTCGAGCACCGGCCCGTAACAGTCCTGCGCCGTGGGCGCGCCGGCATCGAGGTTGACGAACACGAACGGCCCGAGCGCTTCGACCCGGATCGGCAGAAGCGGAAAGTCTTCCACGCGGAAGCCCGGCTCGGCGTTGGAGCGCGGTGCGCGCCGCAATCCTCCCGTGAGGTCGTAGGTCCAGGCATGATAGCCGCATTGCATCAGCGCGGCGTTGCCGCGGCCCTTCATCACGAGGTGGCGGCGATGGCGGCAGACATTGACGAAGCCCGCCAGCCCCTTGTCGTTGCGCACGACCACGACCGGCACGTTGCCGGCATGGCCGGTGACGTAGTCGCCGACCTTGGCGAGTTCGGCAAGCGGCCCGACATAATTCCAGCTCTTGCGAAAGACCTGCACCATCTCTTGCTCGAGGATCGACGGATTGGTGTAAAAGCTAGCCGGCAGCGATTCGCCGCGGTCGAGTGCCGCCAGCAGGTCGGCCGGACCATGGGCAGTGGGCGTCATTTGTCAGTCCTGAAAGAGTGCATTCTTGACCGTGGCGATCGCCATCATGACCGCGGCGTGCCCGACCATCAGCAGGAAAACTGTCCATATTGCACTCATGGCGGTGAGCAGCCAGCCGAGCATGGCCATCACGCCGTCATCTTCGATCAAAGCGAGGCAGAAGAACATGATCGCCCATGCCGGGAACAGGTTGTCGAACGGGATCGGCAACGCCAGGGTCACGATGTTGGCGGCCCACGCCACGAGCAGGACGCGACGCGGCATGCCGTTGACCCACCATTCACGGCGCGCGTGCACGGTCTCCTCGAGCCACTGGATGAAGCGGCGCGCGCGGCCGAGGAAGGTCTGCAGCTTGCCGCGCTGCAGTCCGCGGCGGCTGACCAGCGCGGGCAGCCTCGGCACTTCGCGGCCGGCGAAGAACTGCACCAGCAGGAACACCATCGGCATGCCGGTAATGGTGGAGAGCCAGGGGATGCCCGTCGGGATGCAGTTCGGAACGTTGAGCGCCGCGATCGCGAAGGCGTAGGACCGGCCGTGCAGCCCGCCGAGGAATTCGCCGAGGGTCAGTAACGACTTCCGGTCACCCGCGAAGAGCTCTTCGAGTGTCTGCAGAAGACCGAAATTGTCCTTCATCCACCCGTCCGGCCGAGCAGGCGACGGGCGAGCACGAGATGCGGCTTGTCCAGCATCTTGCCGTCGAGCGTGAGTACCCCCGACCCCGGATTGCTTTCGAACGTCTCGACGACCCGCTTCGCCCAATCGACTTCCTGTGGGGTTGGCGTGAACACCTCGTGGATCACCGCGACCTGATCGGGATGGATGGCGATCTTGCCGCCGTAGCCCATGCGCCGCGCATCCATCGCCTCGGTGCGCAGGCCGGCGGCGTTCTTGATGTCGGGATAGACGGTGTCGTAGGCAGTGATGCCGGCCGCCACGGACGCCATCAGGTTGACGGTGCGCGCCAGCCTGAAAGTGTCGTCGTACTCGCCCGGCGCGGCGCCCTTGGCCAGCGCGCCGAGATCGGCCATCAGGTCCTCGCCGCCCCACGAATGGCCGATCAGCCGGGCGTGCTTCGCGGGCGCGGCCGTCAGGGCGAGAACGGCGGCGGCGCTTTCGGTGGCGATGGTCAGGATCCGGGTGGCGCCGGCGTGGATGCCTTCGCGTGCCTCGAGCGCGTCGAGGTAGGTTGCCAGCAGGTCCACGTTGGCCTGGCCGACGCACTTGGGAAATACGATGCCGTCGGGCCTGCCCTGCATGACGACGGCGAGGTCGCCCAGCGTCAGGCCGGTGTCGAGCGCATTCACGCGAACATAGAGCCTGGGCCCGGAGCGGTCGGCCGACTTCAGATAGGCCAGCACCATGTCGCGGGCGATCTCCTTGCGGTCGGCGGCGACCGAGTCCTCGAGATCGAGAATCAGGCCGTCGGGACCGGAAGAGGGGCCCTTGGCGAGCTTGCGCTCGGAATCGCCGGGAACGAACAGGAACGAACGCATGTGGCTCAGGATTCCTTCGGCTTCTTGCGCATCAGCGCCTGGCGCGTGCACTGCGCGACGATCTCGCCGCGCTGGTTGATGGCGACGTGGCTGAACTCGACGATGCCGGCATCGGGCCGCGACTTGCTCTCGCGTACGCCCACCACGGTGGTCTTCACGCGCAGCGTATCGCCGTGGAAGACGGGCTTGGGAAACTTCACGTCGGTCATGCCGAGATTGGCGACGGTCGTGCCGAGCGTGGTGTCGTTGACCGTGATGCCGATCATCAGGCCCAGGGTGAAGAGGCTGTTGACGATGCGCTGGCCGAACTCGGTCTTGGAGGCGAACTCCTCGTCGAGGTGCAGGGGCTGAACGTTCATCGTCAGCGAACTGTACAGCACGTTGTCCATTTCAGTGACCGTGCGCGTCCAGGCATGATCGAACACCCGGCCCACCGTGAATTCCTCGTAATAAAGACCTGCCATCTTCCTCCCCGCGAACGGACCCTTCTAGCACGGATGGACGCTGCCCGGCCCACCATCGTATCAATGCGGCCACAGGTCGAAACATCGAATACGGAGCGTAACCGATGCGCGCAATGATGAGCGAAACGCCGGGCGGGCCGGAGAGCCTGAAGCTCATGGAACTGCCCTCCAAGCCGCTGGGCAAGGGCCAGGTCCGAGTTGCCGTCAAGGCTGCCGGCGTCAACTTCCCCGACACGTTGATCATCGCCGACAAGTACCAGTTCAAGCCGCCGCGTCCGTTCGCGCCGGGCCACGAGATCGCAGGCGACATCACCGAGATCGGTGAGGGTGTCGGCGGCTACAAGAAGGGCGATCGCGTCATCGGCATGATCGGCCACGGCGGTTACGCCACGGAGGCGGTCGTCGACCAGGGGGCGCTGCTGCCGATGCCGCCGAACATGAGCTACGAGGACGGCTCGGCCTTCACCATGACCTACGGCACATCCTACTACGCGCTGAAGCAGAGGAGCGACTACAAGCCGGGCGAGACGCTGCTGGTGACCGGCGCCTCCGGCGGCGTCGGCCTGACCGCGGTCGAGCTCGGCGCGCTCATGGGGCTGAAAGTGATCGCAGCCGTCGGCTCGGACGAGAAGATGGAGATCTGCAGGAAGTACGGCGCCACGATGTTCGTGAACTATGCCAAGGAGAAGATGCGCGACAAGGTCAAGGAGCTGACCGGCGGCAACGGCGCGGACATCATCTACGACGCCGTCGGCGGCGATGCCTTCGACGAGTCGATCCGCTGCATCGCCTGGTACGGCCGACTGCTGGTGGTGGGCTTCGCCGCCGGGCGAATCCCGTCGCTGCCGGCCAATCTCGCGCTACTGAAGAGCTGCGACGTGCGCGGCGTGTTCTATGGAGCCTGGCGCGGCCGCGAGCCCGATGAGGCGCGAAAGAACTTCGAGGAGCTGTTGAAGTGGTACGGGGAGGGCAAGCTCAAGCCGCACATCTCCATGCGCTTCCCGCTGGAGAAGGGGGCCGAGGCCATGAATGCGCTGCTTTCGCGCAAGGCGACGGGCAAGGTCGTCCTGACCATGGCGTGAGGCCGACGATGATCGGCCGGCGCCGGCTCACCGCCTTCCTGGGCGCGGCCCTCCTGCCGACGGTGGGCCGCGCCGACGATTTCCCGGTCAAGCCGATCACCGTCGTGGTGCCGTTCACCCCGGGCGGTTCGATCGACATGCTGGCTCGCCTTGTCGCCCAGCAGGCTTCGGCAACACTGGGCCAGCCGATCGTGATCGACAATCGCAGCGGCGCCGGCGGGCTCATCGCGGCGGCAGCGGTCGCCAAGGCCGAGCCCGACGGCTACACGCTGCTGATGGCGTCGGCCGCCCAGGTGACGATCCCGCCCTGGGTCAACCGGTCCCTGTCCTTCGATCCGCCGCGCGACCTGGTGCCGGTGGCGCACCTGGCCGATACGCCGATGGTGCTGATCGTCGCGTCGAGTTCCAAGGCTCTGACTGTGAACGACTTTGTCACCATGGCGCGGGCCAATCGCGGCGGTCTCAACTACGCCTCGACCGGCGTCGGCACGATCTCGCAGCTTGTCATGGAGAGCCTGAAGCTCGCGGCCGATATCGACGTCGTCCATGTGCCCTATCGCGGCGCCGCGCCGGCGATGGCCGACCTGCATGCCGGCCAGGTGCAGGCGATGTTCACCAGCACGGCCTCGGCCGCGCCGATGGTGTCGTCGGGCAAGTTCCGTCCGCTGGCGGTGACGACGAAGACGCGCTCACCGTTGCTGCCCGACGTGCCGACCATGGCCGAAGCTGGCTGGCCGACCGCCGAGGTCATGGTCTGGGCCGGCATCATGGCGCCGGCCGGCACGCCGCGTGTCGTCGTCCGCCAGCTCGAACGGGCCTTCGTCGAGGCCTCCCTGACGCCGGAGACGCGCGAACGCCTGGTCGTGTTTGGCGCCGATCCTGTCGGCGGAGGCGCCAAGGCGTTCGCCGAGGTGCTGGAGAGGGACTTGGCGCTGTGGCAGCGCGTGGCGCATGCGTCGGACGTGAAGGTGGAATGATCGAGGACATCGTCGTCCCCCGGCCGTTGGGCGGCTCCGGCCAAGATGACGGATAGGAGAGAACCGTGACCAGACTTGCAGGCAAGATTGCGATCGTGACCGGAGCCGCCTCCGGCATCGGCGCGGCATCGGCAAAGCTCTTCGCCGACGAAGGCGCACAGGTGCTGGCGGTCGACCGGCCGGAATCGGCGATCGACCAGGCCCATGCGGGCAACAAAGCCATCGCCGCCTTCGGCTGCGACATCACGGGCGACGATGCGCCGAGGAAGATCGTGGCCGCGGCGCTGGCCAAGTTCGGCGCTCTCGACATCCTGTTCAACAATGCCGGCGTCAGCGGGCGGGCCTTCGTCGAGGAGATGACCGACGCGCAGTGGGACCACGTCAACGGCGTCAACGTGCGCGCGATGTTCCGGATGTGCCGGGAGGCCATTCCGGCGCTCAAGGCGCGTGCCAGGGAGAAGGGCCGGGCGCGCATCGTCAATACCGCCTCGGTGATGGCCTTCGACACCGACTATGGGCTGGCCGCCTACTGCGCTTCGAAGGCGGGCGTCGGCGGGCTGACGCGCACGCTGGCGCTCGAGCTCGGCAAGTTCAACATCACCGCCAACTATGTCTGTCCTGGAGCGATCTATACCGGTATGACGCGTACCAACTTCGACAATCCCGAGATCCGCGCGGTCTGGGAGAAGAAGGCGGCCTTGCGCCGGCTCGGGCAGCCGATCGATATTGCCCGCGGCGCCCTCCTGCTGGCATCCGACGAGGCCGACTTCATCACCGGCCACGAGCTGGTGGTCGACGGCGGACTCACCTTGCGTACCTGAGCATTGACATGACCAACATCCATTCCTTTGCCGCCAGCTACAGCGAGGCGCGTGACAAGTTTCTGGCGGCCGCGCGCGTCGCCGGCGCCACGACCTATCGCTACGACAATCCGAGCAAGGGGCCCAAGGGCGAGTCCTTGTCGACCGACGTGGCACGGCTGGGGCCGGACGACGCCTCACGCGTGGTGGTGACGATCTCCAGCACGCACGGCGTGGAGGGTTATTGCGGCTCGGGTTTTCAGGTCGACTGGCTCGCGAGCGTCGGGGCCGCCGGCCTGCCCAAGGACACGGCGGCAGTGTTCGTGCACGCAATCAATCCCTATGGTTTTGCCTGGACGCGGCGGGTGACGGAGGAGGGCAATGACCTCAACCGGAACTACGTCGACCACAGCAGGCCCTACCCGGTGAACGAGGGCTATCTCGAGATCGCCGACTTCCTGGTGCCGCGCGACCTCGATCAGGCCACACTCGACGCCGCCGACGCCAAGCTTGCCGTCTATCGCAAGAAGGTCGGCGACATCGCCTATTTCCGCGCGGTGTCTGGCGGACAGTACAGCCATCCCGACGGCATGTTCTTCGGCGGCGGCGGACCCGCCTGGTCGAACCGCACACTGCACGCCGTCACCGACCGCTTCCTGAAAGGCCGCCAGGACGTGGCGGTCATCGATTTCCATACCGGCCTCGGTCCCTACGGCTACGGCGAGCCAATCACGCACTACGACATCAACACGCCAGCCTCACGTCGGGTGCGCGCTTTCTGGGGTGAGTCCGTGACGGAATCCAAGCGCGGCCAGACGGCGTCGCAGGCGCGCGACGGTCTGGGCCATTACGGCCTCAACCGCGTCCTGACCGAGCCCGAGACGAGGCTCACGATGTGCACCCTGGAATACGGCACGTTCGATCGCGAAAGCGGCCAGAAAGCCTTTCGGGCGGATCACTGGCTGCACAAGTACGGCGATCCGCTGGGCAAGGAGGCGGCACCGGTGCGGGCGGCGATGCGCCGGCAGTTCTATCCCGAGACCGACGACTGGAAGGAAGCGGTCCTTTTCCGCGGCCACCAGATGGTTCGCCAGGCCATTGCAGGGGTACAGCGCGGCGCCCTCTGATCTCATGGGCGGCGGAGCCTGAAGTCAGCCGCCCATTGAGAACATTCTGGGGACAAACCGCCCGCGAAAAGCCACACGCCCAGCAATCGATCCTGCTACAAGCCTCCCATGCGTGTTCTGGTGGCGCTGATCGCCTTTGTGGCTGTCGCCGCGCTCAATCTTTTGTGGTGGTGGTGGCCCAACAGGCCGGTCGAGATCGCCGGCTGGACCAATTCACCCTTGCAGAGTGTGTCTTTCGCACCCTACCGGCCAGGCCAGAGCCCACTCACCCGCACCTTCCCGACGCCCGACCAGATCGAGGAGGATTTGCGCCGCCTGCAGGGCAAGGTCCGCGCTGTCCGGACCTATTCGACGGGCGAGAACCTCGAGACCGTGCCGCAGCGTGCCGGCAAGTACGGGCTGAAGGTGTGGCACGGCGCCTGGCTGAACGACAACGACAAGGAGAATCTCGAGCAGATCAACCTGCTGATCGACCATGCCAACAAGTACAAGGACACGGTCGAACGGGTGATCGTCGGCAACGAGGTGCTGCTGCGCAAGGAACTGACCGCCAACCAGCTTCGCCGCTACATCCGCCAGGTCAAGCAGCGGGTGTCGCAGCCGGTGACCTATGCCGACGTCTGGGAATTCTGGATGCGCAACCCGTCGCTGGCCGACGAGGTCGACTTCATCACGATCCATATCCTGCCGTACTGGGAGGACGTGCCGGTCGGGCTGGATCGCCGCGAGCCCGACGGCAAGCCCAGCATCGAAAAGCACATCGTCGACATCTACAAGAAAGTGCAGGAGCGCTTTCCGGGCAAGACGATCGTGATCGGCGAAACCGGCTGGCCGAGCGACGGCCGCATGCGATCCGACGCGCGGCCGGGCCGCGTCGAGCAGGTGCGCTACTTCTCGACCTTCCGCTCGATCGCCGACCGCGAGAAGTTCGACTACAACATCGTCGAAGCCTTCGACCAGTACTGGAAGGCCCGCCAGGAGGGCACGGTGGGGGCCGCCTGGGGCCTGCTGGACGCCCAGCGTCACGACAAGTTCGAACTCGGCAAGCCGGTATCGGCGGAGCCGCACTGGCGGATCCTGTTCATCCTCTCGACCTTGGCGGGCGGCCTGATCCTGGGTGGCTTCGTCGTCATGCGCCGCGGGGCGCGCGGCAAGGCGATCGCTATTTTCGCGGTCTTCGCCCAGGTCGTCGCGACCTGCTACGTGCAGGCGACCTGGATCGACCTTTCCCGCACCTTCTACTTCGAGAAGATGGTGGGCCTGGTCTTCTGGGCCGTCCTGCTGGGGTTCTTCAGCTACGCCCTGTTGCGAGGCATCGCCGACAGCCTGACCGGCAAAATGGCCGATCCCTCGCTCTACGGCGCGCGTGTGCGCGAGGCATGGCGCGCCTGGCGCGCGCTGCCGCGCTACCAGATCGTGAACCGGGCCGACCTGATGCTGCAGATCCTCTACCTGGTGCTGACGGTGATCTGCATCTTCTACCTGATCGTCATCAGCATCGACTGGTATGACGGTGTCATCCGCCTCAGCGAGACCTTCTACCGCCAGATCGCCATCGACGGCCGCTACCGCGATTTCCCGATCTGGAGCTTCGTCATTCCCTCGATCGTGCTGATGGCCTGGAAGACCCTGACCATCCTGAGGCGCGAGCCGGTGTCGCGGGCGGACCGCTGGGCCAAGGCGCTGTCGTTCGGGCGCCTGCTGGGCTACGACGGCAGCAAGGGCTTCGTGCGCATGGATCGCTCGTACAGCCGCATCCGGCCGATTCTGCCGGAGATTGCCCTTTCGTTCCTGCTGATCTTCTGGGCCATCGTCATGGTGGTCACCGAAGGCGCCATCAAGCTGCATGATGGCGGGGCCGGCGGCTTCGTCGCCGTCGATGGCGGCCGCTGGGTGATCGGCACGTTGTTCTGGAACACGCAGGCGGACTGGTTCGGCGCTTTGGCGATCCTGATGGCCGTACCGTACCTGGCGACCATCTACGTGTCGCTGCGCGAGCCACTGGCAGAACCGCCGCCGGACTCCTATACCAGCAAGTGGTAGGGGCGAGCCGTCAGCCAGGAGTTATCGTATGGAAATCAAGGGTGAATACAGGATCGTGGCTCCGCGCGAGAAGGTGTTCGCGGCGCTCAACGATGCATCGATCCTGAAGGCCTGCATTCCGGGCTGCGAGTCCCTGGAGAAGCTTTCCGACACCGAGATGACCGCCAAGGTGCGGCTGCGCATCGGCCCGGTCAGCGCCAGCTTCTCGGGCAAGGTGACGCTTTCGGACATCGACCCGCCCAACGGCTACAGGATCAGCGGCGAAGGGCAGGGCGGCGTCGCAGGGTTCGCCAAGGGCGGTGCGGTCGTGGCGCTGCGCGAAGAGGGCAGCGAGACGATCCTGAACTACGACGTCGACGCCCAGGTCGGCGGCAAGATCGCCCAGGTCGGCGCGCGGCTGATCACAGGTACCGCGAAGAAACTGGCCGACGAGTTCTTCGGAAAGTTCGCCAACACCATCAACAATCCGTCCCCGGCGGCCGTAGCCGGCGTGCCGAGCAGCAGCGTCCTCCCGGTGCCGCCGTCTGACGCAGTGCAGCGTGGCTATCGGCACTGGACCGTGATCGGCATCGGCGCAGCCGTGCTGATTCTGATCTTTCTTGCGAGTCGTTAGCAGCCGCCGGTCTTCGGTCGGTAGCCATCCGCAATTCGCTTGACCGGCGCCTTGACGGCTTGCGAGAGTCGTTTCAACGCCTTGCGGGCGTGCATTGGCACGTCTTCGCGAACCAACAATGAGAGGGAGAAGAGTAGATGACCATTCCCGTCGCCATGACCGTCAACGGCAAGCCCGTCTCGGGAAAGGTCGAGGCGCGCACGCTGTTGGTTCAATTCCTGCGTGAGCATCTCGGCATGACCGGCACCCACGTCGGCTGTGACACCAGCCAGTGCGGTGCCTGCGTCGTGGATGTCGACGGCAAGTCGGTGAAGTCCTGCACCATGCTCGCCGTCCAGGCCGAGGGCGCCAAGGTCACGACCATCGAGGGCCTGGCCGAGAGCGCCGAGAAGCTGCATCCCATGCAGGAGGCCTTCCGCGAGAACCACGCCCTGCAGTGCGGCTTCTGCACCCCGGGCATGGTAATGAGCGCCATCGACATGGTGAAGCGCCACAACTACCAGCTCGACGAAGCGACGGTGCGCCGTGAACTCGAGGGCAACCTCTGCCGCTGCACCGGCTACCACAACATCGTGAAGGCCATCCTGGCGGCAGCGCCCGCCATGAAGTCTGCGGGGGTGTAGCCATGACTGCGCAAACCGGAATTGGCGCCCGGGTCAAGCGGAAGGAAGACCAGCGCTTCCTGACCGGGACGGGCCGTTACGTCGACGACCTGCCGCTCGCGCGCGCGACCTACGCCTACTTCGTGCGCTCGCCGCACGCTCACGCCAAGATCAAGAGCATCGACACAACGGCGGCCGCCGGCATGCCCGGCGTTGTTTCGATCTTCACCGGCAAGGATACGGCCGACGCCAAGGTCGGCGGCCTGATCTGCGGCTGGGTGGTCAAGGACAAGCACGGCCAGCCGCACAAGGCGCCGCCGCATCCGGTCATGGCGGTCGACACCGTGCGCTATGTCGGGGACCCGGTGGCGATGGTCGTGGCCAACAGCCAGGACGAGGCCAAGGACGCCGCCGAGGCGATCAAGATCGACTACGACGTCCTGCCGGCGAACGTCGATCTCGCCAAGGCGCTCGACAAGGGTGCGCCCGAGGTCCACGGCGAAGCGCCCGGCAACCTGATCTACGACTGGGAGATCGGCGTGAAGGCCGACGTCGATGCCGCCTTCGCCAAGGCCGCACACGTCACCAAGCTCGACCTGGTCAACAACCGCCTGATCCCCAACGCCATGGAGCCGCGCGCCGCGGCGGCGGAGTACGACAAGGGCACCGGCAACTACACGCTCTGGTCGACGTCGCAGAATCCGCATGTGCTGCGGCTGATTCTCTCGGCCTTCGTGCTGGGTATTCCCGAGCACAAACTGCGTGTCGTCGCTCCCGACGTGGGCGGAGGCTTCGGCAGCAAGATCTTCTGCTACAACGAGGAGACGATGGTCACCTGGGCAGCGAGCCGTGTCGGTCGTCCGATCAAGTGGACGGCAGAGCGCGCCGAGTCGTTCCAGACCGATGCGCACGGCCGCGACCATGTCACCCATGCCGAGCTGGCGCTCGACAAGGACGGCAAGTTCCTTGCGCTGAAGGTCGAGACCATCGCCAACATGGGCGCGTATCTCTCGACCTTCTCGACCGCGGTGCCGACGTACCTCTACGCGACGCTGCTGGCCGGCCAGTATACCACGCCGGTGATCTACGCCAACGTGAAGGCGGCGCTCACCAACACCGCCCCGGTCGATGCCTATCGCGGCGCCGGACGGCCGGAAGCGACGTTCGTCGTCGAGACGATCGTCAGCAAGGCGGCCAAGGAGCTGAAGATGGATCCGGCGGAGCTGCGCCGGAGGAACTTCATTCCGTCGACAGCCTTCCCTTACCAGACGCCGGTGGCGCTTCAGTACGACTCGGGCAACTACCCGCCGATCATCGACGAGGCGATCAAGATCGCCGACTACAAGGGCTTCGAGGCGCGCCGCGCCGAGGCCAAGTCACGCGGCAAGCTGCGCGGCATCGGCTCCTCGTCCTACATCGAGGCCTGCGGGCTGGCGCCTTCGCAGGTGATCGGTCAGCTCGGCGGCGGCGTCGGGCAATGGGAGTCGGCGCAGATCAAGTTCAACCCGACGGGCAACGTCCAGGTCATGACCGGCGCGCACAGCCACGGCCAGAGCCACGAGACGACCTTCGCCCAGATCGTGTCGGACAAGCTCGGCGTCCCGATCGAGCAGATTGAGGTCGTCCATGGCGACACGGCGACGACGCCGTTCGGCATGGGGAGCTATGGCAGCCGCTCGCTGGCAGTCGGCGGCTCGGCCATCATGAAGGCGGCCGACAAGATCATCGCCAAGGGCAAGAAGATCGCCGCTCATCTGATGGAGGCGTCGGCGGCCGACGTCGTGTTCGAGAACGGCACCTTCAAGGTAGCGGGCACCGACAAGGCGGTGCCGCTCGGCCAGGCGGTATTTGCCGCCTACGTGCCGCACAACTATCCGCTGACCGAGCTCGAGCCCGGCATGGACGAGAACGCCTTCTACGATCCGGCCAACTTCGTCTATCCGGCGGGCACGCAGATCTGCGAGGTCGAGATCGATCCCGAGACCGGCGTCGTCGAGGTCGTCAACCACACCGCGGTCGACGACTTCGGCAACATCATCAACCCGATGATCGTCGAGGGTCAGGTGCATGGCGGCATCGTCCAGGGTGTCGGCCAGGCTCTGCTCGAGAATGCCGTCTACGACAAGGAGACGGGCCAGCTCGTGAGCGGCTCGTACATGGACTACACCATGCCGCGCGCCGACGACGTGCCGTCGTTCAAGCTCGGCTACAAGGTCACGCCCTGTCCGCACAATCCGCTGGGCGTCAAGGGATGCGGCGAGGCCGGTGCGATCGCCGCACCCGCGGCCGTGATGAATGCCGTCCACGACGCGCTGGCGCCGGTTGGCGTCACGCATGTCGAGATGCCCGCCACGCCGCTCAACGTGTGGCAGGCCATCCATGGCGCGCGCGCGGCGGCCGAATAACGGGAGGATCAGAGATGTACGATTTCCACTACCATCGCCCGAAGACGCTGACCGACGCGGTCAACCTTTTGAAGGGCAAGGACGAGGCCCGTCCGATGTCGGGCGGCATGACCCTGATCCCGACGCTGAAGCAGCGGCTCGCCAAGCCCTCCGACGTCGTCGATCTCGGCGGCATCAAGGAACTGGCCGGCATCAAGGTCGAGGGCAACAACGTGGTGATCGGCGGCATGACACGCCACGCCGACGTCGCGAGCTCGGCCGAGGTCAGGGCGGCGATCCCCGCACTGGCGTACCTCGCCGGCCACATCGGCGATCCGGCGGTGCGCAACCGCGGCACCATGGGCGGCTCGGTCGCCAACA
Source organism: Pseudomonadota bacterium (assembly GCA_023416135.1). GTDB lineage: Bacteria > Pseudomonadota > Alphaproteobacteria > Reyranellales > Reyranellaceae > Reyranella. Next base: position 153 of record JAEZIF010000382.1, on the reverse strand, counting down.
ACGATCCGGCAGCCGATTATCCGTCGGCGGTGCTGGCGCTCGGCGCCACCATCACGACCAACACCGGCAAGCACTCGGCCGACGGCTTCTTCAAGGGCCTGTTCGAGACGGCGCTGAGCGAGGGTGAGCTGATCACCTCGATCAGCTTCCCCA
>JAEZIF010000364.1 GCA_023416135.1 Pseudomonadota bacterium | reverse complement strand
AACGATACCTCTAGTTTTCTTCGCTTGCCCTTGGGTCGCTAGGAGTATTGGCCCTGAGAGCTGGATAGTTATACAAATGCACAGGTAGCGACTTTCATCGCCGCCGATCAGACGCTGAAGGAGTTGCCGCAGCCGCACGATGCGGTGGCGTTGGGGTTCTTCACCTGGAAGGATGCGCCGACCATCTCCTCGCCATAGTCGAGCTCGCTGCCCTTGAGCAGCTCGAGCGACGTGCTGTCGACCAGGACCGAGGCGCCGTTGCGCTCGATCACCAGGTCGTCGTCGCTGCGCTGGTCCTCGAACGAGAAGTTGTACTGGAAGCCCGAACAGCCGCCGCCCAGCACCGCCCCCCGCATCATGACAGGCTTGGCCTCCTTGGAGGCTAGGAAGGCGATCCGCTTGGCCGCGTTCTCGGTCACGGAAAAGGTGGTCTCGGTCATGCCTACAAGATGTGGTCGGCGAGCGGCTTCGTCAATGCTCCGCTGGAAATGCCCGTACATCGCCTGCGGACAATAGACGCGAGCCCGCAAGGGCTCGGCTGTCGTCACGGCAGGGAAACCAGGGCCTGCTGACGTGCCCGGATGCGCTCGCGGTGCAGGATGTAGAGGCCTGACCCGATCACCAGCGGCAGCCCGAACCAGACCATCCACGACGGCTCTTCCTTGAACCAGAGATAGCCGAACAGGACGGCCAGCACGATGGACGTGTAATCGAAGGGCGCCAGCACCGCCGTTGTCGCCAGCCGCCAGGCCCGCGTGTTCAGGATCTGCGCGATGCCGCCCAGGAGGCCCATCACGACCAGCCATACCCAGTCGAGCGGCGTGGGCCAGACCCACACGGGGATAGCGCCGACCAGAGATGCGGCGCTGGTGGCAAGCGACAGCCAGAACAATGCCACCACGTCCGAATCGTGCCGGCTGAGCAGACGCAGCATCACCGTCGAGAGCGCATAGCAGAAGGTGGCGCCGAGCACGATCAGCGACATGACATGGAACTCGATGCCCCAGGGATCGAGCATGATCAGCACGCCGACGAAGCCGACAACGACCGCCGTCCAGCGCCGCCAGCCCACGGGCTCACCCAGCATGGGGACCGACAGCGCCACCATGAACAGCGGTGCTGCGTAGGAGATCGCGTAGGCATCGACCAGCGGCATGCGCGGAAAGACGTAGAAGAAGCCCAGCGTGCTGCCGAAGGCCACGACGATGCGCAGCGCCTGCATCCACGGCCGGTTCGGGCGCACCGATCCGAGACCGCCGGCCCGCCAGATGATGACGGCGACCGGAAGCAGGGCGATGGCGCTCCTGAACAGCATCAGCTGGAAGGCGTCGTAGGTGCCGCCCAGCGCCTTCACCATGGCGTCCATGGTGCAGAACAGAACGAGCGAGGCGACCTTCAGGTAGATTCCCAGAAGCTCGGCGTGTTTGGGGATGATCGGCAAGGTGCGCTATTTGGCTCGGGCGGCATCCTTAGTAAAGTGACGGCTGCAGGGGGACTACTGCGGAATGCGCATGAGATGGTTGTTTGGCCGAGGCAATACGCGCGCGCCGTGGATCGTCGCCGTCCTCGTGCTGATCAGCGCGCTCCTGCTGCGCGGCATCGACCCGCCGGAGCTGTCGCGCCTGCGCGACTTCGCCTTCGACAGCTACCAGCGGTTGAAGCCGCGCGTCTACGATCCGGCCGTGCCGGTGCGCATCGTCGATATCGACGAGGCGGCGCTTGCCGAGTTCGGCCAATGGCCGTGGCCGCGCACCGTCGTGGCCCGACTGGTCGACAAGCTCACGGAGCAGGGGGCCGTGGTGATCGCCTTCGACGTGGTGTTCGCCGAAGCCGACCGGTCGTCGATCAGCCGCATGGTGCGCGATCTCGTGGCCTATACCGATCCCGAGACGGTGCGGAAGCTCGCCGCGGCGGTGCAGGACAACGATCAGGTCCTGGCCGATGCGATGGCCCAATCGCGCGTGGTGCTGGGCTTCGGCTTCGACCTCAAGGGCGGCCAGACGCCGCCCAAGCGCTTCCACGGCATGGCCTTCGCCGGCGACAATCCCGTGCAGTTCCTGCCCGTCCAGCAGGGGACGGTGAAGGCCATTCCGCTCCTGGAGGCGGCGGCCAAGGGCAACGGCAGCGTGAACACCGACGTGGAAACGGTCGTGATCCGCCGCGTGCCCATGCTGTTCCGGCTGGCCGAGCAGGAAGGCGTCTTTCCTGCCCTGTCGATCGAGGCGATGCGCGTGGCGCAGGGCGCCAACAGCTACGTGATCAAGTCGTCGGGCGCCAACCAGGAGGAGGCGTTCGGCACCCAGAGCGGCATCGTCGCCATCAAGACGGGCGACCTGGAAGTGCGCACCGACGCCCGCGGGCGCATGCTTCTCTACGATTCCGGCCATCGCGAAGAGCGCTACGTCTCGGCCGCCGCCGTGCTGAAGGGAACGGCGCCGGCCGACAAGCTCGACGGCCAGGTCGTCTTCATCGGCACCAGCGCCATCGGGCTGAAGGACGTGCGCAGCACCCCCGTCAACGATGCCGTGCCCGGCGTCGAGGTCCATGCCCAGCGCGCCGAGCAGATGCTGACGCAGAACTTCCTCGCACGGCCGGACTTCGCCGACGGCGCGGAATTCCTCTATCTGGCGCTGATCGGTGCCCTGCTCGTGCTGCTGCTGCCGCGCCTTTCGGCCGGCCGGACGGCGGTCGTGGCGGCCGTCTTCATCGGCATCGGCTTTATCGTGCCGTGGTTCGCCTTCTCGGAATACCATCTGCTGTTCGATCCGATCTATCCGCCGCTCACGCTGGCGGCGATCTACGTCAGCGGCACGGCGCTCGCTTTCATGCGCACCGAGCGCGAACGTGCGGCCATCCGCGGCGCCTTCGGCCTCTACCTGTCGCCCGACGTGGTCGAGCAGGTGGCGCGTCATCCCGAGCTGCTGCAGCTCGGCGGCGAGCAGCGCGAGATCACCGTGATGTTCACCGATGTGCGCGGCTTCACGCGCATCTCCGAACAGTTCGATCCGCAAGGGCTGACGCGGTTCATGAACCGGTTCCTGACGCCGATGACCGACCTGGTGATGAGCAACCGGGGCACCATCGACAAGTACATGGGCGATGCGATCATGGCGTTCTGGAACGCGCCGCTCGCCGTGCAGGGGCATGCGGCGCGCGCCTGCGACACCGCGCTCGCCATGCAGGAGCAGCTGCACGTGCTGAACGAGGAATTGCGCGCCGAGGCTGCGGCGGCCGGCCGCGAGCATATCCCGCTGGCGATCGGCATCGGTCTCAACACCGGCCTGGCCTCGGTCGGCAACTTCGGCTCGGCGCAGCGCCTGACCTATTCGTGCCTGGGCAACGACGTGAACCTCGCTTCGCGGTTGGAGGGCCAGTGCAAGACCTACCGCGTCGGCATCGTCGTCGGCGACAAGACGCGACAGCAGGCCGAGGGTTACGCCACTCTCGAGCTCGACCTCATCATGCTCAAGGGCAAGACCGAGCCGGAGCGCGCCCATGCGCTGTTGGGCGGCGTTGCCATGGCCGAGACACCCGCCTATCAGGAACTGGTGCGGCGGCAGGCGGAATTCCTGGCCCATTACCGGGCGGCGGCGTTCGCCGAGGCGTTGGAGCTGATTCCCGGTTGCCAGGAGGCGGCCGACGCGCTGGGTTGGAACCAGGGTTACTACGAGATCATGCGTGCGCGCGTTGACGGCCTGATCGACGACTCGCCGCCCGACTGGACGGGAGTTTATGTCGCCAAGGAAAAGTGATGCCGA
>JAEZIF010000352.1 GCA_023416135.1 Pseudomonadota bacterium | reverse complement strand
CCAACCCAAGGTATCGACCACCAGGCCACCCACCGCCGGCCCCACACCGAGCCCGATCGCCTGCGCCGCCGACTGCAGGCCGAGCGCGCGGCCACGATGCTCGGCACCGGCGGCCAGGACGACGATGGCGATGCTGTTGGCTGTGAGCAGCGCGGCACCGATGCCCTGGATGATGCGGAAGCCGATCAGCGTCGGCAGGTCCGGTGCGAAGCCGCACAGGCCGGAGCCGATGACGAAGATCAGGAAGGCGCCGGTGTAGAGCAGCTTGCGGCCGACCATGTCGGCCAGCCGCCCGAAGATCGGCATGAACGACGCCATCGTCAGGATATAGCCCACCGCCACCCAGCTCACGGTGCTGAGCGGGGCGTGGAAGTCGCGCTCGAGCCGGGGCAGCAGCATCTGCGTCAGGCTGGCGTCGACCTGGCCCATGAAGGCGCCGATGCATACCGTGCCGACGACGGCCCAGGGATACCACGCAAGGCGGGTGGCGGCCTCCAATGGCGGAGGCTCGTGGCCCTTGAGGACAGCATCACGAAGCGCCGCGAACGAGGCCGGACCGGGCTCGCCCATCGTCAAGCGGCGTCCTCCAGCACCATCGCTGCCGCCTTCTCGCCGATCATGATCGAGGGGGCGTTGGTGTTGCCCGAGGTGAGCGTCGGCATGATCGAGGCATCGGCGACGCGCAGGCCCGCGATACCGTGCACCCGCAGTCGGGCGTCGACGACGGCCTGGGCGTCCGAGCCCATCTTGCAGGTGCCGACGGGGTGATAGGTCGTTTCGGCGGCCTGCTTGACCCAGCCGATGATCTCGTCGTCGGTCTTTCGCTCCGGCCCGGGCGCGATCTCGCCAATCTGCAGATGGGCGAGCGCCGGCGCGCGCATGATCGAGCAGGCGATGCGCACGGCCCGCACCGTGAGCTCGGCGTCGGCCGGCGCCGACAGGAAATTGAAATTGATCGCGGGCGGCTTCCTGGGGGCGGACGACACGATGTGAATGTGTCCCCTGCTCTCCGGCCGCATCGGATGCGCGTAGCAGGTCATGCCCGATTGCCGGGCGATGCGCAGTCCCTTGGCGCCGGGCTCGGTCAGCATCGGCACCCAGCCCAGCAGCAGGTCGGGCGCCGCAAGCCCCTCGCGCGAACGGACGAAGGCGCGGATGGGCGCGGCGACCATCGACAGCAGGCCGTCGCCGAACAAGGTGTAGCGCATCGCCTGATACACCATGCCGAGCCCACGGCCGCGATGATTGAAGGTGAAGCCCTTGGCGCCGATGGACCAGCGCGTGCGCGGCGCATAGTGGTCGCGCAGGTTCTCACCCACCCCCGGCAGCGCATGATGCACGGCGATGCCGAGCGCCTGCAGGCGATCCGGCTGGCCGATCCCCGACAGTTCGAGGAGCTGCGGCGAATTGATCGACCCGGCACTGACCACGACCTCGCGCGCCGCCCGGGCTTCGTGCGCCGCCCCGGCGATGGAAAAGCGGACACCGACGCAACGCTTGCCGTCGAGCACCAGCCCCTCGGTCAGAGCGTCGGTCACGATGCGCAGGTTCGGCCGACCGCGGGCGGGATCGAGATAGCAGCGCGCGGTGCTCATGCGCTGGCGCGACGCGATCGTCGCCTGGCTCATGGCGATGCCGTCCTGCTGGGCGCCGTTATAGTCGGGATTGTGCCGGACGCCGACCTGGCCCGCCGCCTCGATCAGCGCCGAGAACAGCGGATCGCGCCAGTCGGGATCGGTGACCCGCAACGGACCGTCGCGGCCGCGGAAGGCATCGTCGCCGCCCCCCTCGTAGCTCTCCATCTTCTTGAAGAACGGCAGCACGTCGCTGTAGCTCCAGCCGCGATTACCCATCTGCGCCCAGGAATCGAAATCCTGGGCTTGGCCACGGACGAAGGCCTGGCCGTTGATGGCGCTCGAGCCACCCAGCAAACGGCCGCGCGGCACCGCCAGGCGCCGGCCGTTGGTGTTGGCCTCGGGTTCGGCGCTGTAGAGCCAATTGGCTGCCGGATTGTTGATGAGCTTGGCGTAGCCGATCGGAATGCGCGACCATGGATTACCGGCGGGACCGGCTTCGAGCAGCAGCACGCGGTGGCGCGGATCGGCCGACAGCCGGCTGGCCACCACGGCGCCGGCCGAGCCCGCGCCGACAACGATATAGTCGTAGGTCTCCACGACTCGTCGTCTCACCTGAAGCGGTAACGGAAGTCGCAGTACGCGGCGCCCTGCATGATCGTCTGGGTGCGCTTGAACTCGACGCTGGCGCCGCCGACGTCGGCGATGTGAAAGTCCGAATCGCAGAGCAGGATGCCGCCCAGCTCGGGTTCGCCCAGTGCGCGAAAGAATTCGGCGTACTGGCAGCGCGTGATATTGTATTCGCGCACCGTGCCGTCGTCCTTCAGCATCTCCCGGTCGACGGCATCACCGATGCGTGGCCGCATGTCTTCGGCCCACACCGCGTCCCATTTCTGTCGCGGCGTGCCGGGCTTGCTCTCACCGATGCGATGGTAGAGATCCCGCGCCCATTTGCGCAGCGATTCGCCGACCATGCGGTCGGCCTTCTCCTTGCCGATCTCGGCGCGCAGCGAACGCAGGATTGGCAGGATCACCTCGGCCTGCAATTTTACCTCGTCGAGCAGGGAGAGTTTGCTGGCAGACATGACGGACCTCCGGCTATTGGGCGACGGGAACTTACCTGAGCAGCGCCATCCGCACCGGCCGCGGCCCCCAACGGCGTCCAGCCGTGCTGAAGGCTCGAGATCATCACCATGCAGACGACGCCGGCCGTAGGCTGCAGCCACCGGTTCGCGAGCGGGCTGGACGAGGAAGCGGTGGGCATGCTGGCCGTATCCTAGCGGGAGATTCATCCCGCGCCAGTTTCACGGGTCGGACCGAGCATCCGAACCAGCCGGATCCTGTCTTGAAGTGGCGCGGCCATTGTCGGACGGTTGCTCCAACCACAGCCACGAGGAACGCTCAATGACCGCCTCTCAGCTCGACGGCCTCGTCACCCTGCTGCGTTCGCGCGCGGCTCCGCCCGACTACGACGTGGCGCAATCGCGCGCCCGCTTCGAGAAGACCGCGGTCTTCCTGGGCGGCGCGCCGGACGCCAAGTGCGAGAAGGTCGATGCCGGCGGCGTGCCGGCCGAATGGGTGATGGCGCCGGGTTGCGACACCGGACGGGCGATTCTCTACCTGCATGGCGGCGGCTACGCCATCGGCTCGCTCAACACGCATCGCCGGCTCGCCTACGACATCTCGGCTGCATCCGCAGCGAAGGTCCTGCTGATCGACTATCGTCTTGCGCCCGAGCATCCATTTCCCGCCGCCGTCGACGATGCGGCGGCGGCGTGGCGCTGGCTGCTGCAGCAGGGCTTCGCCACCAACCGTCTCGCGATCGCGGGCGATTCGGCAGGCGGCGGGCTCACGATCGCGACGCTGGTGAACCTGCGCGACAAGAAGCTCGGCCTGCCGGCCTGCGCCGTCGCGCTCTCCCCCTGGGTCGACCTCGAAGGGCTGGGCAACAGCATCACGACGCGCGCTGCCCAGGATCCGATGGTGCAGAAAGACGGCCTGCTGTGGATGGCCAAGCTGTATCTCAACGGCAAAGATCCCAGGACGCCGCTCGCGGCGCCATTGCACGCCGCCATGAAAGACCTGCCGCCGGTGCTGATCCAGGTGGGCAGTGCCGAGACGCTGCTCGACGACGCCATCCGCATCGCCGAGAAGATGCATGCCGCCGGGGTCGATGCGCGGCTCGCGATCTGGCCCAATATGCTGCACGTCTTCCCGCTGTTCGCGCCGGTGCTGTCGGAGGGCCGCGACGGCTGCATCGAGATCGGCAGCTTCATCCGCAGCAAGACCGCGTAAACGAAAGGATCATTCATGCCACGCATGACCGGCGGCGACGCCATCGTCGATTCCCTGTTGCGGCACGGCATCGACACCATCTTCGGCCTGCCCGGCGTGCAGATGTACGGCCTGTTCGACGCCTTCGCACGCAACGCCAACCGGCTGAAGGTGATCAACGCGCGCCATGAGCAGACCACGGCATACATGGCGTTGGGCTATGCCCAGTCCTCCGGCAAGCCCTCGGCCTTTACGGTCGTGCCCGGTCCCGGCGTGATGAACACCATGGGCGCGCTGACCACGGCGTGGGGCGTCAATGCCCCGGTGATGTGCATCACCGGCCAAGTGCCGAGCGCCATGATCGGGCGCGGTCGTGGCCAGCTGCACGAGATGCCGGACCAGCTCGCCACGCTCAAGACGCTGGTGAAGTTCGCCGAGCGCATCGAACATCCCACCGAGGCGCCGCAGGTCATGGCGCGCGCCTTCCAGGCGATGACCTCGGGTCGGCCCGGACCGGTCGCCGTCGAGATGCCGTGGGACATGTTCCCGGCGACGGCCGACGTCGCCCCGGTCGATCCGTTGGGCAAGCGCCCGAACCCCGAACCCGATCCCGACAAGATTGCGGCCCTCGCCAAGCTCGTGGACGCGGCCAAGGCACCGATGATCTGGGTGGGCGGTGGCGCAGTCGATGCCGGCCCGGAGATCCTGGCGCTGGCGGAAAGAATCGGCGCGCCGGTCGTGTCATTCCGCATGGGCAAGGGCGTGCTCGATTCACGCCATCCGCTGTCGCTGAACACGGTCGGCGGCTTCGAGCTATGGGACAAGTCCGACCTTCTGATCGGCATCGGCACGCGCCTCGACACGCCGATCGCGCGCTGGGCCCCCGCCCCGGCCGGCCTCAAGACTGCGCGCATCGACCTAGACCCGGCCGAGCACCGCCGGCTCGCCGTCAACGTCGCGATCGTCGCCGACGCAGCCGATGGCGCACGGGCGCTCACCGCAGCGGTGGCGCCCAAGGACGGCAAGGACTGGCGGGCCGCCATTGCCGCAGCCAGGGAAGCGGCCGAGGCCGCGATCGCCAAGGCCGATCCGCAGTACTCCTACATGAAGGTGATCCGCGAGACGCTGCCCGACGACGGCATCGTCGTCGATGAGGTCACGCAGCTCGGCTACGTCATCTGGTACGGCTATCCCGTGCACCAGCCGCGCCGGCTGGTGAGCTCCGGCTTCTCCGGCACGCTGGGCTACGGCTTCCCGACGGCGCTGGGCGTCAAGGTAGCGAACCCCGACCGGCCGGTCGTGTCGGTGACCGGCGACGGCGGCTTCCTGTTCGGCGGCTCCGATCTCTCCACCGCCATGCAGTTCGGCATCAACCTGGTGACGGTGGTCGTGAACAACGCCTCCTACGGCAACGTGAAGCGCGACCAGGAACGGCTCTACGAGGGCCGCCACTCCGGCGCGGTGCTGCACAATCCCGACTTCCAGGCCTATGCCCGCTCGTTCGGCGTGCCGGCCTGGCGGGTCGAAACGGCCGACGCCTTCCGCGGTGCCCTGCGCGAAGCGCTGGCCGCCGATTCACCGGCCGTGGTCGAGGTCGTGTCCGACATCAACAAGGACTACCCGCCCTACAAGTTCCATCAACCGAGGTTGCCCTGATGGCCAACGCCCCCTCCGTCGAGCGCCAGCGCCGCGCCTTCGTGCCCAACGACGACTGGCTGGCCAAGCGGACGGAGCCGATCCTCGAGCCCGACCTGCCGATCGTCGACCCGCACCATCACCTGTGGGACCACGCCAACCATCGCTACCTGCTGGACGAGCTGCTGACCGATACCGGCACCGGCCACAACATCACACACACGGTCTATATCGACTGCCGCTCGATGTACCGTGCCGACGGGCCGAAGGAGATGAAGCCGGTCGGCGAGACCGAGTTCGTCAACGGCATCGCCGCCATGAGCGCCAGCGGCATCTACGGGCCGACGCGGGCCTGCGCGGGCATCATCTCCTATGTCGACATGACCTTGGGCGCGCGCGCCCGTGAGGTGCTCGAGGCGCACGTCGCAGCAGGCAACGGCCGCTTCCGCGGCATCCGCCATTCCGGCGGCTGGGATCCCAGCCCCGACGTGCGCAACGCCCCCACCAATCCGCCGCAAGGCCTCTACGCCCAGGCCGACTACCGCGCCGGCGTCGCCGAGCTCGGCAAGCTCGGGCTGACCTACGAGGCCTGGCAGTACCATCCGCAGGTCAAGGAAGTGACGGCGCTGGCCAAGGCCGTGCCGGGCACCACCATGATCCTGAATCACTGCGGCGGGCCGCTGGGGATAGGACCCTATGCCGGCAAGACGGATGCGGTGTTCGCGAGCTGGAAGGCGGACATGACCGAACTCGCGCGGTGTCCCAATGTCGTGGTGAAGCTGGGCGGGCTCGGCATGGATATCGGCCCGTTCGTCGAGCACATGCAGCGCCCCGCGCCGCCCTCCTCGCAGGACATTGCCGACGCCTGGGGGCCATGGATCAAGACCTGCATCGACGCCTTCGGTGCCGACCGCTGCATGTTCGAAAGCAACTTTCCGGTCGACAAGGTCTCCAACGGCTACGCCACGCTGTGGAATGCCTTCAAGCTGATGGCCGCAGGCGCGTCGGCGGCAGAGAAGACCGCCCTGTTCAGCGGCACGGCCAAACGCGTGTACCGCCTGTCTTAGCGAGGAACCGATGTTCAAGCGCGTCCTGATCGCCAATCGCGGCGAGATCGCGATCCGCATCGCCCGAGCCGCAGCGTCGCTCGAGGTCGATTCGGTGGCGATCTTCACCCAGCCCGATTCGATGTCATTGCATACCAGGCTGGCGGGCTCGGCGTGCGAGATCGGCGGCGATGCGATACGCGGCTATCTCGATACCGAGGCGATCATCGCCGCCGCGAAGGCAAGCAGCTGCGATTGCGTCCATCCCGGCTACGGCTTCCTGTCGGAGAACACGGTCTTCGCAGAGCGCTGTCAGGCAGAGGGGCTGCGCTTCATCGGTCCCTCACCCAAGAGCCTGGCACTGTTCGGCGACAAGGTCGCGGCCCGGGCCTTTGCCGAGGCGCAGGGCATTCCCGTCATACCCGGTGCCCCCAAGCTCGCCTCGGCCGACGACGCCAAGGCGAAGGCAAAGGCGATCGGCTATCCAGTGATGCTGAAAGCGTCGGCCGGCGGCGGCGGGCGCGGCATGCGCGCCGTGGCCAGGCCAGAGGAGATGGACGATGCCTTCGCTCGCTGCCAGAGCGAGGCCGAGGCCACCTTCGGCGACCGCGCAGTGTTCCTGGAGAAGATCGTGCCCAGGCCGCGCCACATCGAGGTCCAGGTGCTGGGCGACGGGAAGGGCAACGTCGTTCACCTGTTCGAACGCGACTGCTCGGTGCAATTGCGCAATCAGAAGGTCGTCGAGGTGGCGCCCGCACCCAACCTCGACGCCGGCCTGCGTCAGCGCATCCTCGACGATGCCGTGAAGCTCGCCCGTGCCGCGCGCTACGAGAACGCCGGCACCGTCGAGTTCCTGGTCAATCCCGAAACCGGCGAGCACTTCTTCATCGAGTGCAATCCGCGCATCCAGGTCGAGCACACGATCACCGAGCAGGTCATGGGCTTCGACCTGGTCGAGGCGCAGTTCAGCATCGCCGCCGGCGCGTCCTTGGCCGAATTGGGCCTCGTGGACCAGAAGGCCGTCGGCACGCCGCGCGGCTTTGCCATCCAGGCGCGCGTGGTGGCGCAGGGCACCGGAACGCTCAGCGCCTATCGCGAGCCGTCCGGCCCGGGCGTGCGAGTCGATGCCTGCGGCTATGTCGGCCTGGCGCCGCCGCCCCAGTTCGATCCCCTGCTCGCCAAGCTCATATGCCAGTCCGGCTCCTCGGGCTGCTTCGAATCGGCTGTCGACCGCACGCGCCGCGCGCTCGATGAATTCCACATCGTCGGCGTGCCGACCAACGGCGACCAGCTGCGCGCGATCCTGGCGCATCCGCAGTTCCGCGCCGGCAACGCGCGGACGACGTTGCTCGCCGAGGCGATCGAGCCTGCGAAACCGAAGACGGGCGCGCTGAAGTTTCTCGACCAGCAGGTCGCGGGCCTGGGCCGCGTGCGCGGCGCCGGCGCGCCCCCTCCCCGGCCCTTGCCCGTGCCGACCGGGCACGAAGCCATCGAAAGCCCGCACGCGGGCTCAGTCGTCGACATCAAGCCGCACGAAGGCGCCGAGGTGAAGGCGGGCGACCTGCTGTTCGTCGTCAGCGCCATGAAGATGGAGACCTCCGTCGCAGCGCCTTGCTCCGGCACCGTGACCACGCTGGCATCGCTGTCAGTCGGTGACGCCGTCGACGGCGGCCAAGTCCTCGCCGTGATCAAGCCGGCCGCTGGCGCCGCCAGGGCCACTCCAGCGACGACGGGGGACGAAGGCTGGCAACCGATGCTGGACAAGGTCTCGGCCCTGCAGGCGATCGCGCACAAGCGGCTGGCGCCCGGCTCGACCGATCCCGGCGTTGTGCGCCAACGCAATCGCCGCAAGCTCACCTGCCGCGAACGCATCGACGGGCTGCTCGATCCCGGCAGCTTCCGCGAGATCGGCAGCCTGGCCGGATTCGCCACCTTCGACGAGGACGGCAACGTTGCCGAGTTCACGCCGGCCAGCCACGTCGGCGGCCAGGGCCGCATCGACAGCAGGCCCTGCATCGTCTGCGCCGACGACTTCACCTCGCGCGGCGGCCACGCCGACGGCGCGATCGGCCACAAGTCGCGCTATCTCGAC
>JAEZIF010000344.1 GCA_023416135.1 Pseudomonadota bacterium | reverse complement strand
GCCGCTTCACCGCGACGGCGGCGCGCAGCCGCGCCATCGACCTGCTGCGGCGCATGGGCGTGGCCTCGGCCGACCGCACGGTGAATTCGTTTCCCCATCAATTCTCCGGCGGCATGCGCCAGCGCGTCATGCTGGCCATGGGCTTCTCCAACGGGCCTTCCCTGCTCATCGCGGACGAACCGACCACGGCGCTCGACGTGACGATCCAGGCGCAGATCCTGGACCTGCTGCGCGGCCTGAACCACGACCTCGGCACGGCCGTCATCCTGATCAGCCACGACCTCGGCGTGATCGCCAACATCTGCTCGCGCGTGCTGGTGATGTATGCCGGCGAGGTGGTCGAGGAAGGCGCGCCCGAGGAGCTGCTGACCGATCCGCGCCATCCTTACACCTGGGCGCTGCTGCACGCCGCGCCGCGGATCGATGCGCAAGGCGAGGATCGCCGGCTGATCACCATCGAGGGCCAGCCGCCGGATCCGCGCGCCTGGCCATCCGGCTGCCGCTTCCGGGCGCGCTGCCCGTTTGCCGTCGAGAAATGCGCCGAGCATCCCGAGCTGCTGCCGGTGGCCGCCGGCCGTGCCGCGCGGTGCTGGGTGACGCAGGAGGGCGGCGCGCTGCACACCCCCGAACGCCCTCGAGCGGCGGCTGCCGCGGCCGCCGATCCGACACCAGCGGTCCCGATTCTCGAGGTCTCGGGACTGCAGAAGCATTTTCCGCTACCGAAGGAGGCCTTCTTCGAGCGCCAGCGCGTGCTGCGCGCCGTCGATGGCGTTGACCTGCAGGTCTTTGCCGGCGAGACCGTCGGACTGGTGGGCGAATCGGGTTGCGGCAAGTCGACGTTGGCGCGGCTGGTCACGCGGCTGCACGAGCCGACGGACGGCAAGATCGTCTTTGCCGGCACCGACATCACTCATGCCAGCCCTTCGACGATCCGTCCCCTGCGGCGACGCATGCAGATGATCTTCCAGGACCCGTATGCGTCACTCAATCCGCGCATGACGATCGGCGAGATCCTGGCCGGTCCGCTGATTCTGCACGGCATCGCCGGGGACGCGGCGGCGGCCCGTACGCGCGTGGCCGAACTGCTCGACCTCGTCGGCCTGCCCAGCCAGTCGGTACAACGCTATCCGCATGAATTCTCGGGCGGCCAGCGGCAGCGCATCTCGATCGCGCGTGCCCTGGCGGTCGGCCCGGATTTCGTCGTCGCAGACGAACCGATCTCGGCGCTCGACGTCAACATCCAGGCACAGATCATCAACCTGATGGTCGACCTGCAGGAACGGCTGGGCCTGACCTATCTGTTCATCGCGCACGATCTCGCGGTGGTGCGCCATGTCTGCGACCGCATCGCGGTGCTCTATCTCGGCAAGATCATGGAGGTGGGCTCGGCCGCGGCATTGTTCTCGCGGCCGCTGCATCCCTATACGCGCACCCTGATCTCCGCCGCCCCGGTGCCCGATCCGCGCGTGGAGCGCGCGCGCCGGCACGTGCCGATGAAGGGCGAACCGCCGAGCGCGCTGAACCCGCCAAGCGGCTGCCGCTTCCGCACGCGCTGCCCGATCGCCGAGGAGCGTTGTGCCCGGGAGGAGCCGCCGCTCCTGGAAGCAGCCCCAGGTCAGCGCGTCGCCTGCCACTTCCCGGGACGACTGGCTGATTCATAGAGCTTCCCGACGCGGTGCGCCGTCGTGGTCTACGAGCCGCTTGCTTCGTCGAAGAAGGCCTGGACCGCGCGGAACAACTCCATGCGGTTTCTTTCCATCACGATCGAATGCGTGCCTTCCGCGAGGGTGACCATGCGCTTGCCGGGGGCGTTCACCAACAGCGGGAACAGCGTCTGCGCCATGTAGGTCGGCGTGTCGCGATCCCATTCGGCGAGGACGAGCAGGGTCGGCACCGTGATCTTCGCCGGATCGTAGTAGGGCTTGCCGGCACCGAAAAACTCCAGGCCATCCTGCACCACGCCGTTGGGCGCACGCAGGACCGGCGGGTTCATCTTCGCGCCGTCCGGGTCGCTCGCGAAGGCCGCGTCAGCCCAGGCGTCGAACCAGCCGGCAGGGATGAGGCCGGCCTTCTTCGGCTCGGGCACACCGGTCATCCATCGCTCCAGCGCCTGCTCGCGGCGAACTGCGCGGTAGGCGGCAAGCGGCCCGGGGCCAGCCTGCACGAGCGAGGGGGTCTGTCGAATCCAGGGAGGTGCGTAGAGCGCCAGCCGTTCCACCTTTGTCGCGTTCTGCGTGGTGTAGGTAGCCATCAGCGTCGAGCCCCACGAATGGCCGAGCAGGTTGAGGCGCGCGATGTTGCGGCGCGCGAGAATGAAATCGACGACCGAGCCGATGTCCTTCACCGCGGTCTCGCCGCGCACGATGGGCGGATTCTTCTGAGCGTCTTCCGACATCTCCTGCGGCCGTGTCGACTTGCCGTAGCCGCGGATGTCGAGGAGCCAGACGTCGTAGCCGCGCGCGGCGATGTATTCCATCCACGATTGGCCATCGAGCCTCATGTCGAACGTGGTGTGGGCGGGGTACGTCGCGCCATGCACGAACAACACCGTCCGTTCGGGACGAAACGCAGTCATCGACG
Organism: Pseudomonadota bacterium; assembly: GCA_023416135.1. Classification (GTDB taxonomy): domain Bacteria; phylum Pseudomonadota; class Alphaproteobacteria; order Reyranellales; family Reyranellaceae; genus Reyranella. Next base: position 9,017 of record JAEZIF010000344.1, on the reverse strand, counting down.
CCGGTCGCCTGTTGCGTACGAAAATGTCGATGCCGGGGTCGGCGGCCCTCACCATCATCTCTTCGGTGACCAAAGGCACGGTCTGCGCCGAAGCGGCGCACGCCACCGCAAGGGCGGTCAGCAATCCGAGGACAATTTTCGCGATCATGAGGCTTCTCCGGGCAACGTTTGTCGTCGGTTGTTGCGCGGTCTCGCGTGCGCCAGGCATTGCGCACGCGATGCGGCAGTCGGCGACAGGTTTTCACTGTCGTCCAAGACACCGTGCTTGGACGGACCCAACACCAGTTTTCGTCAATACCAAGAGACGTACGCGAACGCGCGCAGCTTGGGACTCGGCTTCGCAGTCCCTGCTTTTCCGAAGGAGCCTATTCGATCCTTGGAAAGGCACAAGGGATTGAGCGCTTGCGTGCATGCGTTGCGGCTGCAGCATGCAACAATATCCGGGTTCATGCCGCGTTTGTGGTGATGCCTGCATCAAGCGTCGATATGGAGCCTGCACCACCAGCTGCCTGGCATGAAGCAAGGCATCAGACATTCGCGCAGTTCGCGAACTGTGCGCGACCTTGACGAAGATCAAGGCGCGAGATGGTCGCCGCGGTAGCATGCGTGCGCCTGCTGCCGAAGTCTGCGTCGCATTCGCGTTCATCGACAAGTGCAAGAGGCACACACATGACATCCAGGCTCATCGCGGCAGCCGCGTTTGCGGCGATGTCGGTCTCCTCGTCCCTTTCGGCTGCGGACCATCTCGCGTCTCAGCTGCCAGGTGTCTGGAAGCGCACCGACCACGTGCAGAAGATCGTGGCGACCGGTGAGACCAGCAAGCCGATGGGCGACAAGCCCGGCGGCATGGCGATCTTCACTCGCGGCGGGCACTTCACCTTCATCCTCATCGCCGACGGTCGCAAGTCCCCGGCCAGCTTGCCGCCGACCGACCCCGAGCGCATTGCCCTCTTCAGCACCAGCTTCTTCGGGGGCGGTACCTTCAGGATCGCAGGCGACAAGGTAACCTTGCTTTACGCCAACTCGGCCAACCAGGCATGGACCGGCGTGGAGCGTATGCAGACCATGGAGGTCTCCGGCAAGACGCTGACCTGGACATCGGGACCGCTCAAGTCCGCCGATGGCAAGGATGCCGTCGCGACCTTCACGTTCGAACGCCTGGAGTAGTGCGAAGAGCTGCCGAGCAGCCAACCGATCTCGGGAGGGGGAGGAAGCCGATCGTGGAACGCCTTGCTATTGCGGTTATCCCGGGTGTCGGCTGGCGAGCGGCGGAGATTCGCGCCGTGGCCCGCGAGGCCGAGGCCTCCGGCTTCGAGGCGATCTTCAGTGCCGAGGTCAACAACGACGTGCTGGCGACCGCCCAGCTGATGGGTGAGGCCACCAGGTCGATCAAGGTCGGAACCTTTGTCGCCAACATCTATCTGCGCCAATCCTACACCTGCGCCAAGGGTGCGGCCCTGATCGCGGATGCGACGGAAGGCCGGATGATCCTCGGCCTTGGCATCAATCATCAGCCGGTCAATCGCGCCCTGGGGATCGACATGCCGGCGCCGCTCAAGGCATTGCACCAGTACACGACCGACGTCGCGAGCTGGCTGCGCGGTGAAGGGCCGGCGACCCACCTGCCGCAACAGCCCGCCGCCCAGCCGGTGCCGATCTTTCTCGGCGCGCTGACTTCCGCCACGGTCGAGCTGGCCGGCGAACTGGCCGACGGCGTAATGCCGTTCCTATGGTCCGCCGAGCGCATCGCCCGCAGCCGGGCCTGGGTGGCGCGCGGCCGCGCCAGGCGTCCCGGGCAGCCGAAGTTCGAGATGACGCTGGGACTGCCGACGTTCGTCGGCGGCGACATGAACGCCTTGATGGCCGAGGCACGTGCCAACCTCGGTCTCTACACGACACTGCCGTTCTTCCAGCATCTCCTGCAGGTCAGCGGATTCACCGCCGAAGCCGAGAAAGCAAGGCAGGGCGCCGGTGCGGACTCGCTCAGCGATCGGTTTCTCGACGCGGTGTGCCTGATCGGTCCTGCCTCTCGCTGCCGGGAGCGACTCGCCGAATTCAAGGCCGCCGGCCTCGATCTTCCCATCTTGCTGCCGCCGATCGGCGTCGACGGCGCGCGTGCCGTCATGAACGCTTTTGGATCCTGACGCTCCAGGATCCAGGCGGCGCGGCACCTTCGATCCGCCGATGGCCGCGTTCACATCGCTCAGCCTACCACCACCTCACTGATCTGGATGATCGGAGTCTGGTCGGTGTAGTTCGGGATGTCCCCCATGATCTCCTGCGCGTGAGGTCCGAAGCCGGCCTGAAACGCCTCAATCGAGTCGCAGAAAATGTGGCACATTCCAACGTAGGTCGCTGGTGCGCCAGGCGCACCGCCGGCGAGACCCTTGTCAACCGTATAGTACTTGCAGGCATCACCCAGCCGAGCCTTGACGAGCGGCATGTGTTTGTCCCGGTAGTATTCGTGATTGAAGCGCGCTCCAGGCGTATTGGGATACATGACGCTGACCTTGATCATCGCTCATCTCCTTTTGGCAGCTTCTCTGGAAACAATGCGCGGGCGGATCATGGCCGGCGAGTAAAGCGCGCTTGTCGGACCTTGGCGAGGGCTGTGTAGGATGGACGCGCTCCCCTTGATGGGCACCGTCATGACGTGGCTGCCATAGCCGGCTATTCATGGGCCAAGGCTTGAGATATTATAGATGCCGACAACCCAGCAATGGGGGGCGCGATGATCCGATGCGTGCGGGTATTGGCGTCAGTCGTTGGGCTTCTGGTCGGCATGGCCGCCGGCAGCTCCGTCCTGGCGCAAAAGGCCGGTGGGACGCTCAGGGTTTACTTGCCGGACAGCCCGGCCACCATGTCCATCCTGGAGGAAGCCACCGTCTTCGCCGTCGGGCCGATGATGGGGGTGTTCAATAATCTGACCTTGTTCGACCAGAACGTTAAGCAGGTCAGCCTCCAATCGATCGTCCCCGAGCTCGCCACCGCCTGGGCGTGGAGCGAGGACGGCACGCGGCTCACCTTCCAATTGCGCCAAGGCGTCAAATGGCATGACGGCCAGCCCTTCACCGCCAGGGACGTTGTCTGCACCTACGATCTGCGGATGGACAAGGGGGCGGAAAAGCTGCGCATCAATCCAGGGCTTTCGGCCTTCAAGAACCTCGATCATCTCACGACCAACGGCGACTTCGAGGTGACCTTCCATCTGAAGCGCCCGCAGCCAGCCTTCCTGATGCTGATCTCGGGCGGCACCGGGCCGATCTATCCCTGCCATGTCTCGCCCGAGAAGATGCGCCGCCAGCCGATCGGCACCGGGCCCTTCAAGTTCGTCGACTACAAGGCCAACCAGTTCATCAAGGTGGCGCGCAACCTGAACTACTGGAAGCCGGGCCGGCCCTACCTCGACGGCATCGAGTACACGATCCTGAAGAGCGTGGCGACGGCGACGATGGGCTTCACGTCGGGCTCTTTCGACTTGATGTTTCCCTACAACGTGACGATCCCGATCATGAAGGACATCAAGCGGCAGATGCCGTCGGCGGTGTGCGAGATCACGCCGGGCCCCGTCAACCGCCACCTCCTCATCAATCGTGCCATCCCGCCATTCGACAACCGCGATGTGCGGCTGGCGATGGCGCTGGCCCTCGACCGCCAGGCGTTCATCGACATCCTCACCGAAGGCCAGGGCGACATCGGCGCGGTGCTGCAACCGCCGCCGGGCGCGCTTTGGGGCATGCCGCCCGACATGCTGAAGGACTTGCCGGGATATGGCTCCGACGTGAAGGCGAACCGCCAGCAGGGCCGCGCCCTCATGGAGAAGCTCGGCTACGGTCCGGCCAAGCGCCTCAAGGTCAAGCTCACCACACGCGATCTTTCATTCTATCGCGATCCCAGCGTGATCCTGCTCGATCAGTTGAAGGAGGTCTATATCGACGGCGAGCTGGAACCGGTCGAGACCGGCGCCTATTTCCCCAAGATTCGACGCAAGGACTACACCGTCAGCCTCAACCTCCAGACCAGCGGCCCTGATCCCGATCCGATCTTCGACATCTTCTACGGCTGCGGATCGAGCCTGAACTGGGATGACTACTGCAATCCCGAGGCCGACAAAATGATCGAGCAGCAATCGAGGGAGACCGACGAGCAACGGCGAAGACAGCAGGTCTGGGCGCTCGAGCGCAAGCTGGCGGAGGACGCCGGACGACCGATCATCTTCTATGCCAGCAATGCGTCGTGCTGGCGGCCTACGGTCAAAGGGCTCACGCTCATGGTCAACAGCGTGTTCAACAGCTATCGCTTCGAGGACATCTGGCTGGACAAGTAGCCGTTGCGGCTCGAAAACTCACGCCTCGGGAACGGTCGTGTCGGCGCGTTCCTGCCCGCCGATCGCGGCGAACAGGCTGGCGTCCTCGCCGACATCGGCGTTCGGCGTGGTGAGCAAGGTATCGCCGTAGAAAAGCGAGTTGGCGCCGGCCACGAGGCAGAGAATCTGCGCCTCGCGATTGAGCGCGGATCGGCCGGCGGAGAGTCGCACGATTGACGAAGGCATAGCCAAGCGTGCCGTCGCCACCATCCTGACCAGTTCCAGCGGATCGATCCTCGGCCGGTCCGCCAGGGGCGTTCCCGCGACGGGTACGAGCGCATTGATCGGCACGCTCTCGGGGTGCGGGGTCATCGCGGCCAGCACCTGCAGCATCGCGGCCCGGTCGCGAACCTGCTCGCCCATGCCGATGATGCCGCCGCAGCAGAGGTCGATGCCGTAAGATCGCACGGTCGCCAGTGTCTCCAGCCGGTCTTCGTAGGTGCGGGTGGTGATGATCTGCCCGTAGAACTCGGGGCTGGTGTCGAGGTTGTGGTTGTAGGCGGTCAGCCCGGCCGCCGCGAGGCGCTCGGCGTGATGAGGCTTCAGCATGCCGAGCGTGACACAGGCCTCCATGCCGAGCTGACGGACGCCGCGAACCATCTCGACCACGGCATCGAACTCCCGGCCGTCGCGAACCTGCCGCCAGGCTGCACCCATGCAGAAGCGCTCGGCGCCCGCCGCTTTCGCAGTGGCCGCCATGCCGATCACGCTCTGCGGATCCATCAGCCTGTCACGCGTCAGGTCGACCTCGCGATGATGGGCCGATTGCGGGCAGTACGCGCAATCCTCCGGGCATCCGCCGGTCTTGATGGACAGCAGGCTCGCCTTCTGGACCTTGTTCGGATCGTGGTGCCGGCGATGCACGGCGTTCGCCCGTCCGATCAGCTCGAGCAACGGCAAATCATGCAGGGACACGATCTCGTCGATCGTCCAGTCGTGTCGCATCGCGCCGTCCGTCGTTGTCATTGTCCGCTCCCGTGGCAAGCGTCCGGCGCATCCGACCGTTCGCGATTGAGCGCGGCACGCTAAAGCGATGAGGGTGCTCGTTTCAAAGGGCACGATGCCACATTGCAGGGAAGCAGCCTGCTGCCTACACCGTCGGCTGCCGGGCGGGAGCCAGAGTCGAGCGGCCGTTCTATCGAGTGAGTTCCGCCAGCTTGCGACAGTCGGCCGGCAACCTTCGTTCGTCGAGATTGGTCACGCCAAGCAACAGGCCCTGCTGTGGAGACTGCATGTGCCAGGGCGAAAGAGCCGCCGGCGCCAGACCGAAGGGCAGGGCGCGGGAGGCGATCTCCACGTCCGATGCGACCTTGGGCGTCAGGACCACGACGGCGAGCCCGGCGCTCGCTTCCACTTTCATGGAGCTCGAGGCCACTTCGCCCAGGCGTCGGCCTCGGCGTGCTGGGAAGAGGGTTCGATCAGTTTCCGTCCGACCTGCGGGAACAGATCGTCGCCAGGTACCCGCGCAAACACTTCAGGGGCGACTTCATCAAGGCCTTCTTCGCCGGGCTTTGCGCACAGGCCTCACACCACCTACGGCGCCGTGAACTCCGGCGTCTGTGAACGCTTCGTTCCCGGCTACGTGGTTCCCAACGCCTGCGATCTGATCGCGGGATCCCTTTCCCGATTCCGAATAGCAATCGCGCCGTCTCGGACGAAACGTCGCCATGGCTGGATCGCTGACCCCACTCGTATGGTTGACCCTCGGCGCGTTCGCCATCGGCACCGAGGGCTTCATGATCGCCGGCCTGCTGCCCGCCCTGGCGCGAGACCTTGATGTGAGCCTGTCCGCCGCGGGTCAGCTGGTCGCCGCCTTCTCGCTTGCCTATGCCATCGGCGCTCCGGTCATGGCCGTGCTGACGGCCGGGCTGGAGCTGCTGCTGGCCCTGTCTGCCGCCAGTTTCGTGCCGGCAGCCGGCGGGTATGTTCACCATCTATACCTCGCGAGCTGGCGGTGGTGGTGCTGGTGTTCGGCATCGCCAGTGCGGTGGCACTTGCGTTGCCGGCGGGGCGGCCGACCATTTGGGTGTCCGCCGCACGGGCGGCGATGCCGGTCCTCCTGCCGGCCATTCTGGATGTGGCTTTGCCAGTTGGGGGGTCGTGATAGCGCAGCAACGGCGGCTGGTCGCCATTGCTTCAGATCTGGCGCCGATCAACCTGTCGCTCAACTCTTCGGCCATCTACCTTGGCAGCGCGACGGGCGCCTGCCGTGGGCGCGCTCGTCATCGCCCACGGTTCGGTGGCGAGGCTGGGCTGGGTCTCGGCGGCGATCAGCCTGGTCGCCCTGTTGACGCTGCTGGCCAGCGGCAGAACGCGCCGGCAGTCCTCGTTGGCACCGCAAGCGTGACGTTGCCGCCGCCGCGCCAGGTGACAGCCAGTGCGACTCCGATCAGCGAAAAATGCCGGCTGACTCGTTGGGCACGCAACTGTAACCTTCGGCCACTCCCTCATTCCGGCTGAAGCGCCGGTCACGGTGCGGTGCGATGTGATGGGCATCGAAGTCAAGCTTGCGTTCGACGTGCTGGCCTTCATCTCAGTGATGGTGCTGATCGTGCTCGGCCTGGGTGTCATCGCCAGCATGATGGGCATCTTCAATTTTGCCCACGGCGAGTTCGTCCTTCTCGGCGCCTACACGGTCTACCTGTTCGAGAGCAACGGGCTCACCGCCTGGGCCGGCATCCTGGCGGCGCCCGTCGTGCTGGCGCTGATCGGACTGCTGCTGGAGCGCCTGGTGATCCGTCGCTTCTATGCCGCCCCCATCATCGCCATGCTCGGCACCTATGCCATCGGGCTGGTCATTCGCGAGATCGTCCGCGGGCTGCTCGGCGGGCACTACAAGTCGATCTCCGAACCGATCGCCGGCGTGATCACCGTGTTCGGCGTCGACTTCTCGGCGTGGCGAACCGTGATCGTGCTCACCACCGTGCTGGTCGTCGCCGGCACATGGCTTTTCCTCGCCCGCACCTCGGTCGGCCTGCAGGTCCGCGGCTCGCTCGAGAATCCCAACTTGGCGCGCGCCTGCGGGATCTCGACCACGACGCTCTATGGCTTCACCTTCGCCTTCGGCGCCGCGCTGGCGGGCCTCGCCGGCGCGCTGATCGTGCCGCTCTATCAACTCTCCGCCGACATCGGCACGCGCTTCCTGGTGCAGGCCTTCCTGTCGGTGATGCTGGGCGGCGTCGGCACCTTCGAAGGTCCGGTGCTGGGCGCCGCGGCCGTCGGCGGCATGGCAGCTGGATTGCCCTGGCTCGTCATCCCGGTGCTCGCCGATCCGCTGGTGTTCGTGATCGCGCTGATCATCGTGAAGCTGCGTCCACAAGGGTTCATCACTCAGGGGAGGCTCTGACATGTCCGACCAGTCGCATCGCAACGACCAACCCCGTCTCGGCCGCCGCCGACTGATGGGCGCCAGCGCCCTCGCTGCCGCCGGCTGGATCGCCGGTGGCGGCGGCTGGATGCTGGCGCCCAGGCGGGCCAGCGCCGCCGACCCGATCAAGATGGGCATCGCCACCGACATCACCGGCGCGATCGCGCCGTCGGGCAATGCCAATTGGCAGGTGGCGCAGTTCACCGTCGAGCAGATCAACAAGGCGGGCGGCATCGCCGGCCGCCAGATCGAGCTCTATCTCGAGGACACCGCGTCCGATCCCAAGGTCGCGGTCGGCAACGTCCGCAAGCTCATCCAGGAGCGCAAGGCGAACGTCGTGCTGGGCGGCATCACCTCGGCGATGCGCCAGGCGATCAAGGACCCGATCGTGAACCGTGGCCGCACACTCTATATCTATCCGCAGCTCTACGAAGGGCAGGAGTGCACCAAGCATCTCTACTGCACCGGGCCGACGCCGGCGCAGCAGTGCGACAAGCTCATTCCGTACCTGATCAAGACCGTGGGCAAGAAGCGGTTCGCCATGCCGTCGGCCAATTACGTCTGGCCGCAGCTGCTGAACAAGTACGCCCGCAAGGTCATCGAGGCCAATGGCGGCGAGGTCGTGTTCGAGGAGTACTATCCGCTCGACCAGCCCGAATACTCCGCGACCATCGGCAAGATCCGCGACGGCAAGGTAGACTGCGTGTTCAACACCGTGATCCCGCCCGGCCTGCAGCCCTTCGTGAAGCAGCTCTACGAATCGGGCTTCCAGAAGAACGGCGGCGTGCTGAGCTGCGTCTACTACGACGAGAACCTGCTGAACTACCACCCGGCCCAGGAGATGGAGGGCCTGTACAGCTGCCTCGACTACTTCCAGTCGGTCGACGACCCGTTCAGCAAGCAGCTCCAGGCCGACTACATGAAGAAGTTCCCCGATACCAAGTACCTGTTCACTGCCGGCTCGGCGGCGACGGGCATGTATCGCGGCATCAAGTTCTACGAGGCCGCCGTCAAGGCGACCAACGGCGACCTGTCGCGCGACGCGGTGTCGGCGGCGATGGACAAGGCCAAGATTGCAGACGGGCCCGGCGGCGGCGCCGAGATGGTGCCGGGGAAGATGCACTGCAAGATGAACATGTACGTCGCCCAGTGCAAGGTCGACGCCGGCAAGACGCGCTACGACGTCATCCAGAGCGACAAGATGGTCGATCCCAAGGAATGCTGAGCGAAGCGGGTCCTGCGCTGGAGTCGAGGGGGCGGCGCCGCGGCCCCCCCCCCCGCCCC
>JAEZIF010000341.1 GCA_023416135.1 Pseudomonadota bacterium | reverse complement strand
CCAGTAGCCCCCGCTTCACTCTGAGGCGCCCTCAGAGCGTCGTGATGCCGTCGATCGGACTGATGTCGCCGACGAACCGCAACAGGTCCGCCATCGTAAAGGTGCCGGCCTTCTGCGAGGGAAGATCCGGCTTCCACGACGGCCCCCTCAGCCACAGATAGGACTGATGGTCGCCGTGCACGAGGCCGATAAAGACTTCGGCGAGCAGCGTCGCGCCGACCGGACCGAGCCGCTCGCCGCCGCCGCGCACCTGCGCCTCCTTGAGGATGTAGTACCAGAGCGGCGTCTGCAGGTGCAGGCCGTGCTTCTTCGCCACGGCGCCGTCGCTGCCCTGGGCAATCTCCTCGGGCGTCAGCGGCTTGGTGATCCTCATGGCCGACGCGACGTCCTGACCCGATGGAAGGCCGAGCATCACGCCCCGGCGGAGATTGCGGAAGGGGAGGCTGCCGCCGCCGCCTGGCAGGTCGTGCAGTTCCGGCACGATGAACGGATCGATCTTTCGCGCGACGCCGAGGGGCACGCCGCCGGGATTGGCCGCCGGCGCGAAGTTGAAGAAGCGCGAAGCCGGTGCGGATACCCGGCGGCCAGTATCGGGATTCAGTGAGTACCGTACGGGCTTTGGCATTGTGGGTAAGCGGTCTTGGAGCATGCTTTTGGAAGCGAGCTGTCCGGCCGCTATCCGAAGGAGATCTCCAGCCCGCGCCGGTTCCCGGTCCTTCAGGGCTCTGACGTCAGCCGGGTGCGATCGAGTCTCTGGTGCGCGATCGATCTCGCTCCATTATTGGGTTTCGTTATTCCCAGTTCCCCCCCCCGCACGGGGTTTCGCTAATCCCGGTCGTTGGGCGTCATCGTTCGGCTATCCTGCTCAGCGAGCCGGTACTTCAAGGCCCCACGCCCCGGCTCAAGATCACCTATTGAGTCCTGAATAGAGGTGATCTGGACGGCGCGGGGATGTGATGCTCGCGCCGTCCACTCTGGGGCTTCTTCGTCGGTCGTTCGGTCAAGCCCTCGGCTACCCGAGTCGCTCGCCCGATGGCTCGGACGTTCAGCCCAGCCGCGTCCTGATCTTGATCTCCGACGTCAGCGAGCGGTGAACCGGACACTTGTCGGCGATCTGCAGCAGCCTGTCCCGTTGGTCCTGGCTGAGTGGGCCTTCCAGCACGATCTGCCGATCGATCTGATCGATCTTGCCTTTCCTGGTCTCGCAGTCGGCGCAGTCCTGGGCGTGGATCTTGTCGTGCTTCAGCCAAACCCGGACCTTCTGCAGCGGCCAGTTCTTCTGCCGGGCATACATGCGCAAGGTCATCGCCGTACAGGCGCCCAGTCCCGCCAGCACGTAGTCGTAGGGGCTGGGGCCGGTATTGGTGCCGCCGCTTCCGACCGGCTCGTCGGCTGCCAGGACGTGCGTGCCGACTCGCACGGTCTCGGCGAACGGGCCGATGTTGCGGTCCTCGACGATCACGACGCCCGGTGGAGGAAGCTCTGCCTCGGCCATGTCCTGCTCCTTACGCGCTTTCCAAATCGGAGCGCCTCAGCCACGATCGGGGGCGAGCAGTGTAGAAGTGCCAAGCCCCTCCGCCACAATCTTTCTCGACCATTTCGGCCTCCGCCGCCCGTATCGCTTCGAGCGGGTCCTCCTGGCCGGCCTGGCGACCCTGCTGGGGCTGCTCGCCCTGCTGGCCGCCCTATGGATGCGCGCGATCGACGAACTGCCACTCAGCGGTCCTCGCGGCGAATACTTTCTCTATCTGTTGACCCTGTTCGTGCTGGCCCTGGCGCTGGTCCGTTGGCCCAGGCTGGCTGGGCTGCTTCTGGTGCTGATGGCCTTCGACTTCGCCTGGGGCGCCGGACTGTTCGCCCTGCAGCGGATGGGGGGCACCTCCGCTTCGCTGATGCCGCCGGGCAAGTTCGAGCCGCAACGCTTCGAATGGCATCCCCTGCTGCAGGCCGTGCCGATCCCCTCGCTCGAGCTCACCAGTTCGACGGGGCTCGCGATCCAGCACACGCGCGAAGGCACGCGCGGCCGGGATCCCAAGGGCAGCCTCGAGGGCAGGACCGTCGTTGCGACCTTCGGTGGATCGACGACCTACGACATCGGTGCCAGCGAGGGCGAGACCTGGCCCGATCGGCTGGGGCAGGCGCTGGATCAAGGCAACGACAAAGGGCGCTACTTCGTCGTCAATCACGGCGTGCCGGGCTACACCACGGCTGAGCACCTGATCCAGACCGCGTTCTACCAGACCAGGTTCGGCAAGCCGCCGCGCTGCGCCATCTACTATGTCGGTTGGAACGACCTGCGCAACGCGCATATCGACAGGCTCGATCCCGGCTACGCCGATTTCCACCTGCCGAGCCAGATCGATTCCCAGAAGGTGCGCCGCGTCGGCGGTGCGCACGTCACCTTCTCCCCAATGCTGACGTTGCTGATGCGCTTCGTCGCCGCCAATTGGGACACCGCGCGCTACTTCGCCGATCCCTACGGCCAGCCGCCGGTGAGCGGCGACGATCCCAACCTCAATGCCATCTACAAGCGCAACATCGCAGCCATTTCGGCGATCAACCGTCAGCGTGGCGTGACCACGATCTGGGTCGGCCAGCTCCTCAACCGCGAGCGGCTGACGGGCGACGGCCAGTACGGCTGGCTGCCGTTGGTGCGCGATCGCGACCTGTGGCCGATGCAGCAGAGGTTCAACGAGGCCCTGAAGGAGACAGCAGACCGGCTGGGCGATACCTATGTCGGCATCGATCCTGCGTCGTTCGTCGGCGTCGACTTCGGCGACCAGGGTCACTTCTCGGCACGCGGGGCGAAACGTTTCGCCGACGACCTGGCGCCTGTCGTGCGTCGCCTCTGCCCATAGGCTAAGGTCGAACGATGATTTCCCATGTCCATGTCGGCGTCGACCGATTTCGAGCGCGCTTATGCGTTCTATTCGGCCGTGCTGCCGATGCTGGGGCTCGAGCTGAGATTCAAGGAGCCGGAGAACGGTTGGGCCGGGTGGAGGACGCCCGGCGTGGCGCGGCCATTGTTTCTCGTCGGGCGGCCGTTCAATCGCGATCCCGCGTCGCCCGGCAACGGGCAGATGATGCGCTGATGGCGTCCGATCGTGCCACGGTCGATCGCTGCCACGCAGCGGCGCGGGCTCACGGCGGCCAGTCCGAGGGCTCGCCGGGCCTTCGCCCGCACTATCACGCCAACTACTACGGCGCCTATTTCCGAGATCCCGCGGGCAACAAGCTCTGCGTCTGCTGTCACAAACCGGAACCGACATGACCCGTGCCATCCTGATCACCGGTGCTTCTTCCGGCATCGGCGCCGCAACCGCTCGCGCCCTCGCTGCCCCCGACATCGCCGTCGCGCTGCACGCGCGCAAGAATCGCACGGGGGCCGACAAGGTGGCCCAGGTCGTGCGCGACGCCGGCGGCAAGGCGCTGGTCGTCGAAGGCGATCTCGCCAAGCCCGGCACGGCGCGCCGCCTGGTCGACGAGACCGCCGCAGCCTTCGGCCGGCTCGACGTCGTCGTCAGCAATGCGGGCTTCGCCGACCGCCGTCCAGTCGACCAGCTCGACCGCGCGGCCTGGGACGACAGCCTGTTGGCCATGACCTCGGCGTTCTTCGAACTCGCCCACGCCGCCAAGCCGTGGCTGGTCAAGGCGGGCACCACGGGTCGCCTCGTCGGCGTCTCTTCTTTCGTGGCGCACGCCTATGCCCGCGGCCTGCCGATGTTCCCGGCCTCGGCTGCCGCCAAGGCCGGAATCGAGGCCTTCGCGCGCGCTATGGCCGTGGACCTCGCGCCGTCGGGCGCCACGGCCAATTGCGTGGCACCGGGCTTGATCGAGAAGGATGCCGATGCGCATGTGGCGTTGTCGCGTGATCGCATGGTGGAGATGAGCAAGCTGGTGCCGATCGGCCGCTACGGCAGGACGGCCGAGGTGGCCGCCGTGATCGCTTTTCTGTGCTCACCCGGTGCCAGCTATGTCACCGGCCAGACCATCCATGTGAATGGCGGTCTGACGCTGTAGCGTCCATGGGTCAGGGGCGCACGTAGCTCCAGCCCTGTTCCTGCAGCTCCATCACCCGTACCACGCCGGACGACACGACCGTGGCCTGTGAGATGAGGGGTATTTCCTTCTTCTCGATGCGGCTCATGTTCGCCCTCGTATTGCCGCAAGCCGCAAACGAGATCGACGGCGACGTCTCCGAAATCAGCTTGATCCGCTCCTTCACCGGCGAGGTGTCGTCACGCAGCATGTTGAGCCCGGGTCCGAAGGTGACGATCTCGATCTGCACCGGCTCGCCGATGGTCTTGTAGTGTTGCTCGGCATTGGCCGCGTTGTTGAGCGCCAGGTTCATCACGGCGGGCTCATTCGTATTTACCTGGAGGATCAGCCGATGCGCCTTCTTTTCGGCGCCGAGCGTGGCCGGCAATGCCGCCGCCTGCTTGCTCTGCGCCACCGCCGGAGGTGGTGATACGAAAAGAGCTGCCACGGACAGTGTCGCGGCCACAATTGCATGCATCAATTTCGCCATCATACCCTCCTGAACTCCGTTGGCGTCACGTCGTAACCATCATCACTTTCGCAGCGCGTCGGGTTTGACCTGCCATTTGCAGGGAATCGCCATCCGCTCCCGCGTGGTTCTCAATCCGTCCAGGGAAAAGCGTCCCTCCAGCGTCGCACCCTGACGGCCGGCTATGCGGAACGCGATCTCGCCTCGAGCCGGCAGCGAGTGCAGCAGCCGAACGACATCACCGGCGATGGCCACGCCTGTCCCGGAAGCCGCGGCGGCGGTCGCAACCGTCGTCGGCAAGCCTCCATCGACTACGTAGGAAACAGTGTAGACGTCGCCGGGCGGCGAGACGCCGGGACCGCTGAGCACAACGGAGGTATTCCCGCCGCGGCACGCAATCGACATCTTCATGCCGGAGCCGTCCGCTGCACCTCGGGCCATGGCAGAGGCGAATACGACGGGCGAATAGTCGATCGGGGAGGTCGTCTGGCTGACGATCCAGCTGGCCTGCGTCGCTGTGCCCGCGGAGCCGGACGATGTCCGCGGTTGTGCGGACTCCGGCGCGATTTCGCGCGAGAGCCTGTCCAGGCATTTTACCCGCTCGGGATCCGAGAGGGTCGAGCACGCTCTCAGCCTGTCCATGGCATCGCCGGCTGCTTGTGCCATCGCGGAGGCGCCCGCCAAAGCCAGCATGACAGGCAAGCAGGCGGCGGCCGGCTTCATTGTTTTCGCGCGTCCTGGCGACCCTGGCGATCCAGCCACTCCTGCGCCGCGGAAAAGCGGCTCAAGCCCGGCACCGTCGCGCCCAGATTGATCGTTTTCCAGTTGGGGTCGAAGGCGGGGACCTGCAGCCTGTTGATTCGGCCGAAGAGGTAATCGGTGAAGCGGGCCACCCGCTGGTATCGGTTCGAATTGGCGGGCCAGTTGTAGGTGGCGAGGACGGTGGACACCGCCAGCGTTGCAACGCGCTCGCCCGGTTTCACCAACGCCGGATAGTCGGACGCTTCCAGGAACGCCGGCAGGTAGTAGTCCTCGAACCTCGAGTCGTAGGTCACCGGCAGGAACTTGAAACCCGATTCCCACTGGCCACGGACGAAGGCATCGACCGGCTTGGTCGTGATGAAGACGACGGCCGCGATGTCGCCTTTGCGCATCTGTTGCAGCGCCAGCGGGTGCGCAATGAAGGTCTTTTCGACGTCGATGCCCAGTCGGCTGAAGATCAGCGGTCCGGAGTAGGCGGCTGCCGTGCCCAACGTATTGAAGTTCACCTTCTTTCCCGCGAGATCCTGAAGGCTCTGGATCTCCGGTCGGACGAAGACGTGGAGATCGGACGGAAAGAGACTGAGCAGATACTTCACATGGAGCCGGATATCCGGGAACGCGACCTTGTACTCGTCCAGGGAGTCGGAGTTGATGATCGCCAGATCGACACCGCGCAAATAGAGCAGGGAGTTCAGGTTCTCGGTGGGACCGCGGGTGACGATCGGCAGGACGTGAAGGTTCTCTCCATCATCGACCACTCGGGCCATCTCCGAGGCCAGCCGCAGCGGAGCACCTTCGATGAGGCCGGCGGCCAGGCCCACCGTCCAGGCATTGATCTTGTCCTGCCGCTCGGCGTAGGTCGGCAGGCGTCGGGCCGGCTGGTCCTGCGCATCGGCTGCGACCGGGTAGAGCGTAAGGACGATCGGCGCCCACAGCACAAGTGCGCTCAACAAGCTCTTCATAGGCCTCGCCACCATTGATCGCTCCCTGGCGCGTTCATTGCTGCAATGCTTCCAATCGGGCCTTGGCTTCGCCCATGCCGCCGGCCAGCGCCTTGCCGTAGAGTTCGCGCGCCTTGGCGACGTCGCTCTGGGTGCCGAAAGTTTGACGCGCCGACAGGAGACGGGGATCGTATGTCTCCGCCAGCCAGAACAGGGCCTCCGTGCTGCCCATCTCCGCCGCCCGGTCGAGCATGTTCCGCGCGGCGCCGATATTGCCTTGCTCGAGCAGCAGGTTGGCGCGCGCGATCAGACGAACGGCTTGCTGGTTGGCCTGCTCGGCGGCTTCTGCCGGTTGCGTCACCGCATTCGTGGGCTGCCTTGCATTGCCGCTCGGCTCCTTCGTCGGCGCTTGCGGTGCCAAGGGTGAAGCGATCGCGGGTTGATTGGCGACAGGCAACGATATTGCCGGCTGGGTCCGGGTCCGGGTCCGCTCGGTCTCGAGCGATATCCGGGCAACCGTTCCTTCTGCTCGTGCTTTCTGCAGCTCCGCGCGCAGCGCCGCCAACTGGGTGTCCCGGGCAACCTCTTCGGCGGCCTTTGCCTTCGCCTGCACCTCCAGGCTCGACCTCGCTTCGGCGAGTTCGGCGGCGAGCTTTCCTGATTTGCCCAGTTCCTGTTGCAGTGCGCGCCGCTGCTCGTCGACGCTGCGTTCAGCGGCCTCTTTCACGCCTGCGACCTCGTTCTTCGCCAAGCTCGCCGCGACCAGCTGGGTCTGGAGCTCCTGCCGTGCTGCCGTCAGTTCAGCGCCCTGCGTCTCGGCCTTGGCTTGCGCCTCGCGCAGGGCCAGGCTTTGCTCTTCGGCTCTTCGCTTGCCCGTCTCTCTTGCTCTACGGGCCTCGTCGTCCGCTGCCTGTGCCGCTGCTCGCTGAGCCTGTATCTCCTGGCGTGCTGCCGCCAATTCGGTGCCGAGCTTCTCGACCTCGCCTTGTGCATCGCGCAGGGCGTGGTCTTGATCATCGGTGCTTCGCTTGCCCGTCTCGTCGCCCGCTGCTCGCGCCGACGCTCTCAGAGCCTCCAACTCCAGGCGCGCGGCCGCCAGTCCAGCACCCTGCTTCTCGACCTTGGCTTGCGCCTCGCGCAGGGCCCGGCTCTGCTCATCGGCGCCTTGTTTGGCTGCCCGCCGGGCCTCGTCGCTCGCCGCCCGCGCGGCCGCTGTCTCAGTCTCGACCTCCCGCCGTGTCGCAGCCAGTTCACCGGCGAGCTTTTCAGCTTTGTCCTGGGCTTGCTGCAGTGCCTGCTGAAGCTCGTCGGTGGCGCGCGCGCTTTCCTCCCTTGTTCGGGTGGCCTCGTCATCGGCCGCGCGCAACAGCGTCGCCTGTTCCTCTCCGTCGCGCCGCGCGGCAGCGAGTTCGACGCCAAGCTTCTCGGCCGTGGCTCGCTCCTGTTTCAAGGCTTCGGCCGCATGCATGCTTGCCCGTCTTGCCTGTGCGGCCTCGTCTTCCTGCCGCTTCAGGGCCTGGCCCAGTTCGCCAACGAGTCGCTCTCTTTCTCCCTCCGCTCGCATCGCTTTGGCCGCACGGTCGCGCTCCAGCTGCAGGGCCTGACGCAGTTCGGCGAGGGCACGCTCATTGACTTCCTTCTCCTGGCGGATCAACGCCGCCTGCGACTCCGCTTCGCGCTGCGCCGCTGCGGCTTCGATCGCAAGCTTGCCGGCCCGTTCCTGTTCCTGTCTAAACGCTTGCTTCAACCCGCTGTCGCGCTCCGTTCCTGTCCGATGGAGAAGCCACTGGCCGAAATCGCTGCGATAGAAGAACGGCGCGAGGACCACGCCAACAATCAGGCAAGCAACCATCGTTGCGATGCTGCGCCGTCTTCGGACGATCCAGCCTCCGGCGACGGCAATTGCCGACAGGATCGCGCCGCCGCCTCGCCGGGCGATGCCGACAAGCCCGGCCCAGACGCTTACGGATCTCCCTGGCCTTGCGACCCGCTGTGGCTGTGCCGTCGGGCCGCCAGAGGCGGCACGCGAAACGCCGTGACGAACAGGGCCCGAAGACTTGCCCGGATCAGTGAGCGAGCCTAGTTCGTCGGTTGGCCCCACAGTCCCTTGTGCAGAGGAGAGTGGATGCCAATGTGTTGGATTTAGCCGACTGGGGTTGCCTTCCTCGTCGAGCCATCGTGCGGCTTCGACCGACCAGCGGGCGACCGCATAGGTACCGCTTGCTTCATCCTCGAGGATGACGAAGTCGCCGTTCCTCGGGATGGTGTCGATTGCCTGGCGCATGAACACCCAACACTGGACCGCGCGATAACCGAGAGCTTCCCCAAGAAGCAGAACGAATCATCGTTGCCTTACCCGATCACGGGGCGCCATTGGAGAACTGCAACCCGTGGCCACAACTTGCCTGACCCTATGCTGGCTACGACGGCGCTTTGGTAAGTGATTTCAAGCACCTTGCGGCTTGATGTTGCTGATCTGCTTTCAGACCAAGGCTTCCAGCCGGCCGCATGAATCAAGAGACGGCAAGGAAACTCCGCCTTTATCCACCGCTGGCGCGGACCCTGATGTAGCTGTCGGATTCTTGTAACCGAACCGTCGCCGTTGTGCAGCTTGCCGCCGCTAACCCAGCAAAGAGGGAAGCTTCGCGAGGGAACAGTGCTGCGAGTGGAAAGGGTCACCAAGAACTTCGGCGACAAGCGCGCCGTCGACCAGGTCTCGCTGGTCGTTCCGGCGGGCCAGCTCGTCGGAGTGATCGGTCGATCGGGCGCTGGCAAGTCCACGCTGCTGCGAATGATCAACCGCCTGGGCGATCCGACCCATGGCCGTATCCTGTTCGGAGACACCGATATCACCCGGCTTAAGGGCAGAGCGCTTCGGCAGTGGCGGGCTCGTTGCGCCATGATCTTCCAGCAGTTCAATCTCGCCGGCCGCCTCGACGTTCTGAACAACGTCATGATGGGCCGGGCCTTCCATGTCTCCGCCTCGCGTGCGCTTCTGAAGCTGTGGAACGACGCCGAGAAGGCGCAGGCGCTGTCGGCGCTTGAAAGCCTCGACATGGCCCGCCTCGCCGGCCAGCGCGCCGACACGCTGTCGGGCGGCCAGCAGCAGCGCGTCGCCATCGCCCGCGCCCTGGTGCAGGAGCCCGACATCATCCTGGCCGACGAGCCCATCGCCTCGCTCGACCCGCGCAACACCAGGGTGGTGATGGACGCGCTGCTGCACATCAACAAGCACTTCGGCATCACCGTCGTCTGCAACCTCCACAGCCTCGATCTCGCCCGCAGCTACTGCGACCGGCTGGTCGGCATGGCGGCGGGCCGCGTCGTGTTCGACGACGTGCCGGCGGCCCTGAGCGATGCCGCTGCTCGCGATCTCTATGGCCTCGAGGCCGGCGAAATCGTTGGTGAGGCTGCACCGATTCACCTGCCGATCGGCACCCGCCCGGGCTTTGCGCTCGCCGGCTCGTAACTCTGTCCACGCCAGTTCAACAAGGAGAAACCCGCATGCTCACCCGTCGTATCGTCCTGGGTGCCGCACTTACAGCATCCGTCGTCGCAGGCTCAGCGCAGGCTCAGGGCTGGAAGTCCGGCTATCCCGAATTGGTGATGGCGGTCGTGCCGGCCGAGAATGCGTCAGGCGTCACCGAGCGCTACGCACCGTTCGTCGAGTACCTGTCGAAAGAGCTCGGGACCAAGGTGACGTTACGGGTCGCCAACGACTACGCCGCCGTCATCGAGGGCCAGCGCAACGGCAGCATCCATCTCGCGGGCTACGGCCCAGCCTCCTATGCGCGAGCGGTCGTCACTGGCGTGGCAGTCGAGCCCTTCGCCACCACGGTGAACAATGACGGCACGATCGGCTACCACTCGGTATTCTATGTGAAGGCAGACAGCCCCTACAAGACCATCGACGATCTCAAGGGCAAGAACCTCGGCCTGGTCGATCCCAACTCGACCTCGGGCAACAACGTGCCGCGCTTCGCCCTCAACAAGATGAAGATCAATCCCGAGACCTTCTTCTCGAAAGTCACCTATACAGGTAGCCATGAGAACGCGGTGATCGCGCTGCAGCAGGGCACGGTCGACGTTGCCGCCAACTGGTGGAACTCAAACGACGATTCCAACCTCACGCGCATGGCCAACAAGAACCTGGCGAAGAAGGACAACTTCCGCATCATCTACAACTCGGACCTGATACCGAACTCACCCTTCACCTACCTGACCAGCCTGCCGCCCGACTTGAAGGCCGCCATCGTCAAGACCTTCAATGAAGCGCCGACCAAAGCCAAGGCTGCCTTCGACAAGCTGTCCGATGGCAAGGACAAGGAATTCACCAAGGTCGACGCCAAGTACTACGAACCCGTCGTCGAACTGATCAAGTTCATCGACCAGCTCCGTAAGCAGAAGAGCTGACGGCGGCGGAGGACGCGAATGCCGGGCCGCAGCCCCCGGCGTTCGCGGCTTTCTCCTCGCGAGCCCCACAATGCAAGTGTCAAGTTCGCTGTCGTCGATGTCGGCCGAGGTTTCGATCGCCAAGCTGCTGAACAACATCCACCGATTCCCGAGCTACGTCGTCCGCCTGTTCCAGCTCGAGAACGGCCGCCCGGTATGGACGGACGTCGCCGAATGGTTCTGGGGCTTGCCGCGCTGGCTGAGGCTGCTCGGCGAGACCCTGCTGATGGCCTATGTGGGAACGGTGCTGGGCGCGATCGGCGCCTTCGTGCTGAGTTTCCTCGCGGCCGCAAACGTGGCGCCGAGCCGCTGGCTGCGCTGGATCGTGCGACGCTTCTGCGAGATCTGCCGCACCGTTCCCGAATTGGTGTTTGCCCTGGTGTTCGTGATCGCCTTCGGACTGGGGCCGGTGGCCGGCGTGCTCGCCGTCGCCATTCATACGGTGGGTGCGCTTGGCAAGTTGTTCGCCGAGGTGGTCGAGAATATCGACATGAAGCCGGTCGAGGGCATCGTCGCCAGCGGCTCGTCATGGCCGGTCGCCATGCGCTTCGGCGCCCTGCCGCAGGCCCTGCCGAACTTCGTGAGCTACACGCTGCTGCGTTTCGAGATCAACGTGCGCAGCACGGCGGTGATGGGCTTCGTCGGCGCCGGCGGCATCGGCCAGGACCTGATCGAGGCGATCCGCAAATTCTATTATTCCGACGTGTCGGCCATTCTGGTGCTGATCATCATCACCGTGTCGGTGATCGACACGCTCACTTCGCACATCCGCCATCGCCTGATCGGCCTGCAGGAGCAGCACTGATGCCAGCGCGCCTTCCCGTCGATCTCGGCGCCGTTCGCCGCCGTCACCCCGAGCATTTCCAGCGCTTCGATCGCCTCCGGCAGACGGCGCTCGCCTTCGTGGCCGCGGCCTTTACCTTGCTGGTGTTCGCCATGGCAGAACTTGGCTTCTTCGATGGCAAGCTGCTGGCCGGCATGGGCCGGCTGCTCGAGATCGCGGGCCTGATGCTGCCGCCCGATCCGAGGGACTGGGCGCATGTCCGCGTCTTCTCCTCGGCCCTGCTCGAGACCGTCGCCATCTCACTGCTCGGCACATTGGCCGCGGCGGTGCTGGCGCTGCCTCTGGCCTTCCTGGCGGCGCGCAACATCACCGCTCCAGCGCATGGTGCGCTATTTGTCACGGCGTTCGCTCGACACCATCCGCAGCGTCGACATCCTGGTATGGGCGCTGATCTGGGTGAATGTCGTGGGATTGGGGCCGTTCGCCGGCGCGCTCGCCATCATGACCGCCGACATCGGCACCTTCGGCAAGCTGTTCTCCGAAGCGATCGAGGGAGCCGATCGCAAGCCGGTCGAAGGTATCGCCTCGGCTGGTGGTGGCAAGCTTCTGGGTGTGCGCTTCGGCATCATCCCGGAGGTTTTTCCAGTGCTGGCGAGCCAGGTGCTCTACTTCTTCGAATCGAACACGCGGTCTGCAAGCATCATCGGCATCGTCGGCGCCGGCGGCATCGGCCTCTATCTCGCCGAAGCGATCCGTACACTGGAGCTGCAGCAGACGTCGTTTATCATTTTTATGATCCTGGCATCCGTGGCTCTGATCGACTATGTCTCCGGCCAATTACGTTTCGCTGTCATTGGCCGTCGTGGAGTGGTTGCTTGAGCGTAGAGTCCGAATCCGTGCCCGTCTCCGTCCCCGTCTCCGTCCCGCGTTATGCACTGTATTACGCCCCTCGACCCGAGGAAGGGCTGGCCGTCGCCGCCAGCCAATGGCTTGGCCGCAACGCCGACACCGGGCAAAGTCGCCCGCTCAAGGCAGTGTCGGCCTTCACCGCCGAGCGCTTGGGCGAGATCACCGCTGATCCGCGACTCTACGGGTTTCATGGCACGCTGAAGGCGCCGATTGCGCTCGCCGAGGGTTTCAGCGAGCGCGATCTGCTGGAGGCGGTTGGAAACTTCGCTGCCGGGCGCCGGTCGATCGTCGTGCCGTCGATGATGCTCACTTGCCTGTCGGGCTTCATGGCGCTGGTGCCCAGCCAGCCGTCGGTCGAGTTGCAGGATCTCGCCGACAGCTGTGTCATCGAGTTCGACGAATTCCGCCAGCCCGCCGACGAGGCCGAGCTGGCGCGCCGCCGCGCGGCCGGCCTGTCGCCGCGGCAGGACGAGCTGCTGCTGCGCTGGGGCTATCCCTACGTGCTCGAGGAATGGCGCTTCCATCTCAGCCTGACCGGGCGCATCCCCGATGACGGCGAGCGATCGGCGATCACCGATCTGCTGCGCCGCCAGTTCATGGGATTCATCGATCGACCGCTGTCGGTGCGCGACGTCTGCGTATTCCGGCAACCGGCAGCCGAACGGCCGTTCACTGCCTTGGCGCGCTTCACGCTCGGCGGCGGGCGCCGGGTGAGCAGCGAAGTGTGGCGAGCAGCCTGACGAGGGATTCTGCGGCGGCGTCGAGGGCGCCGTCGTTCACGATGGTCACCAGCCACGAATCGTCTACCGAGTAGGCGTCGCCGCGGGCCAGCCGGCTCGCCGCGGCGGCAGCGTTCTCGCGGCCGCGGGCACGCAGCCTCGCTCGCAGCTTGTCGCGGGCAGCGGTGATCAGCACGGGATGCAGGTCGTGATCGCGTGCCGCGGCCTTCTTGTAGTGCTCGCGCGAGCCGCTCACCACCACCGCAAGGCCGGCGGCGCGCCAGGACTCGATCTCGCGGCCGATGCCGTAGTCGTTGCCGTGGGCATGCCAGTGGAAGGCGAACAGACCATGGGCACGGCGCAGGGCAAACTCGGCGCGGCTCAGCGAGACATGATTTCGCCGCCGATATCGGACGGTCGCGTGATGTAGCGGTGGGCGAAGGCGATCGTCGCGTTGACCGACAGCAGCGCGCGGGCGCGATCGAGGACGGAGTCCTTGCCGGCACCCGACGGGCCCATGACGTAGATGTAGATGAGGGGGGCCATCATCGGCTTCCGGACCGGAAGAGAATCAGCACGACTCAAACCATTCTCTCGCCGTCGCGCCACACGATCTCGCGGCGGTCATCGAGGCCGACAGCCTGAGCCGGGTTGAGCGAGGCGAGCCGCACTGCCTCGGGCAGCGAGATGCCGATACCGGCCGCGGGCCACCTGGATGATCAGGCTGTCACGCGCGACGACGGTGCCGTCGAACTCCGCATCGCGCGTGACGATGCGGCCGTTGGTGAAGATCTGCTCATTGCCTTTGGCGTTGTTCATTGCAAGACCTCAAAGACCCGATTGGCCAGCAGTTCGCGCACGCCGGGATCGTGAACGATGCCGACCAGGGCACAGCCGGCGTCGCGACGCTGCCCGATCAACTCGACGGCGCGGTCGCGATTGCCGGCGTCGAGTGAGGCGGTCGGCTCGTCGAGCAGCAGGATCGGGTAGTCGACGATCAGCGAGCGGGCGATGTTGACGCGCTGCTGTGCTCGCCGCCCGAGAAGGTCGCCGGCGGCAACGGCCACAGGCGTTACGGAAATGTTGAGCAGCGTTAGCAGGAACTCGCCACGATCGGCGCCCCGGCGTGGAAGCGCAGGAAGTCGCGAACCTCGGGCCGATCGAACGTGCTTGCCAGCCAGACCGGCGTGTCGCGGTCGGCCAGGGTGAGGAGAAAGGCGGTCGCGGCAGGGCTCAGCGCGCCCGGACCGGTCGCCGCGGCGCGGGCGGCGATGGCGCGACGGCGGGCATCGGCCTCGGCCTCCAGCGGCGCCACATCTCGCTCTCCAGGCGGTTACGCCAGTCCGGCCGCTGGCACAGGGCGTCGACCGCGGCGGCGATCTCGGCATGGCGGGCGCTCCGGCCGCCAGCATAGCCGACGCCGACTTCTCCGCTCTCCAGCCGCACCGCGGCGCGGGTCGTCGTCATCTCACCGGCGCAGAACGGTGCGCCGCTGCCCGAGATGCGGCCTTTCACCATCACCAGCCCGGTCTCCGGCCGGCGCAGGAGGGAGTAGGCGGGCACGGAGCCAAGTCCATCCCACAGCGCGGCAAGCCGGGCGACGGGTGCTCTGGCCAGAACGGAAAGCCACCGCTGTCGGCGCGCTTGCGGGGTGGTGTCGGCGGATGAGGAAAGTGACATGGGGGCGCTCGCTGGAGCGCCGACCATGCGAAGGTCGCGTTACCGAATGGCTGGCGATTGATGAAGTTATCGTGAAAGCGGCGGCTGCTTGTCCCCAAAAGGAAACGGCGAGGCAAAGGCCCCGCCGTCGATCCCGTCTCGCTGCTCTGCGGACTACAGATGCTTCAAGACGTTCTCGGCCGACGACACCTCGAAGGCGCCCGGCTTTTCGACGAACAGGTCCTTGATGACGCCGCCATCGACGATCATGGCATAGCGCTGGCTGCGCGTGCCGAGGCCGAACTTGGAACCGTCCATGGTAAGGCCCATAGCCTGGGTGAACTCGCCATTGCCGTCGCCCAGCATCATGACCTTGTCACCGGCCTTCTGATCCTTGCCCCACGCACCCATC
Organism: Pseudomonadota bacterium; assembly: GCA_023416135.1. Classification (GTDB taxonomy): domain Bacteria; phylum Pseudomonadota; class Alphaproteobacteria; order Reyranellales; family Reyranellaceae; genus Reyranella. The sequence continues at coordinate 1,062 of JAEZIF010000341.1, read as the reverse complement.
ACGAACGCGTCGTTGACGGAAATGCAGGCAATCGTGTCGACACCCTTCGCCTTCAACTTGTCAGCTTCGGCCACGAACCCGGGCACGTGTTTTGCTGAACAAGTGGGTGTGAATGCACCCGGCAATGCGAAGGCCACCACCTTCTTGCCGGGCGCGAAAAGCTCCTCGGTGGTGACCGCTTTCGGTCCCTCCGGGCCCAGCATGCGCAGCGTGGCGCTGGGCACCTTGTCGCCTACTTTCGCCATTATTTGCTCCTTACAATTGCCGCCCCAAAACCGGCGGTCTCACGAACCGCCGGACCCTAGAGCGGGGGTGTCGGTTTGTCGAATCGGCGGCCGGCTCCTTGATCTTTGGCCAGACAATCCCCATGGAATTGGAGGATCATAAAAACCATGCCCGGCTCAGGCTCCCCCGCCGCCTCCTTGGTTGGCCGCTTCCTGGTCGCCGCGCCCTCCATGCCGGACGAGCGCTTCCAGAAGAGCGTCGTGTTCATCTGCAAGCACGATGACGACGGCGCGCTCGGCATCATCGTCAACAACAAGGTCGAGGACCTGCCGCTGGGCCAGGTCTACAAGGAGCTCGGCATCGAGGTGCCGGAAGCGGCGGCAGAGCGGCCGGTGCTGTTCGGAGGCCCGGTCGAGCCGACGCGCGGCCTGGTGCTGCATTCGGCCGACTACAAGCGCGAGGGGGAGACTCTCCTCATCGAGGGTGGCATGGCGCTCACGGCCTCGCCCGAGATCCTGAAGGACATGGCGGGCGGCAGCGGGCCCAAGCACGCCTGGCTCGCCTTGGGTCACTCCGGCTGGGCGCCGGGCCAGCTCGATCGCGAGATGCAGGACAATGCCTGGCTGGTGGTCGACGGCGACGCCAGCCTGGTATTCGACCCCGATCTTTCCGCCAAATGGCAACGCGCCCTGGACCGCCTGGGCGGCGGCGCCACACGCCGCTTCGATCCGGCGTCGTTTTCGCATCAGACAGGACGGGCCTAACTCTTTCACCTCCCCCCTCATACCGGGGGGGGCCGGAGGGGGAGGGCAGACCCAGCCTCCCCCCGATGACGGG
>JAEZIF010000333.1 GCA_023416135.1 Pseudomonadota bacterium | reverse complement strand
ACGGCTTCGACGAGCGCCGCGCCGCCGATTTCTTCGGCGCGCTGGGCGTGCCGCTCGCCAAGTCGCTCGCAGTCCCCGACGCCAAGCGTGTGGTTGCCGCCGTGTCGGAGATCGGGGCGCCGGTGGTGCTGAAGATCCTGTCGCCCGACATCGCCCACAAGACCGAAGCCGGCGGCGTGGCGCTCGGCCTGCCCGATGGCCAGACCGCGGCTCTTGCCGCGCGCGAGATGGAGAAGCGCGTCAAGGCGCACAGCCCGCACGCCAGGCTCGACGGTTTCCTGATCCAGAAGATGGAGCGCGGCCTCGCCGAAGTGATCCTGGGCTTCCGCCGCGATCCCCTGGTCGGTCCGACCGTCACGGTCGGCCTGGGCGGCGTGCTGGCCGAGATCTACAAGGACGCCGCGACACGCCTCGCGCCGGTCGACGAGGCCGAGGCGCGCCAGATGATCGACGAAGTGAAGGGCCTCGCCATCATCCGCGGCTATCGCAACCTGCCGCTCGGCGATGTCGCTGCCCTGGGCAAGGCCGTCGCGGCCTTTTCGAGGCTCGCACACGAGGCGTTCACCCAGGTGGCGGAAGCGGAGATCAATCCGCTCCTCGTCAAGCGCGAAGGCGAAGGAGTGGTGGCCGTCGACGGGCTGGTGTTGCTGCAGCGCTAGGCCGGAAGCTTCAGGCGATGCGCGTCTGCGCTGCCTCGAAGAGCTGGCGGAAATCGTCGAGCACGAAGTAGGTGTTCTGCAGCTTGTCGATCTCGTAGGGCCGATGCATCACGGTCGCCGCCTCGAACGGCAGGCGCTCGACGGTCTTGCTCTCGATCGCTTGCTCGACCTCGGCGGCCGAAGACAGGATGCCCGCGCCGTAGATCTTCAGCCCCGTGCCGGTGCGGATCAGGCCGAACTCGACCGTGTACCAGTAGAGACGCGCGAGAAGCTCCACCTTGGCGCCGGCCTCGACGCCGCGTTGGCCGTACATCTGCATGTAGTCGGCGAACACCGGATTGCTGAGCAGCGGGACGTGGCCGAAGAAATCATGGAACAGGTCGGGCTCGACCAGATAGTCGATCTCGGCGCGGGTGCGGATCCACACCGTCACCGGAAATCGCCGATGGGCGAGGTGGTCGTAGAAGACCTCGTCGGGAATGAGGCCGGGCACGCCGACGACGCGCCAGCCGGTCAGCTTCTCCAGCCGAGCGTTCACAGCCGCGAAGTCCGGGATGCCGTCGCCGATGCCGAGCGTCTCCAGGCCCTGCACGAACTCATCGCACGCATGCGCCTTGGCCAGCGCAGTCTGGCGCTCGACCAGCAGGCGCCACACGGCCCGGTCTTCGTCCGAATAGTCGGCGGCGTGCTGCCGCACCGTCCAGTCGGCCGCCATGCCGGCATAGTCGCCACGAAGGTTCTCGAGAGGGGCGATGCTCATGGTCGGAATATGGGGAGGGGGTCGTAGGGAATCCCGGCGAAGTTGAGCTGTCGAGCGCTCGCAGAAGGGGATAATCTCTACAGAGATGGTAAAATTTAGAGATAATCCCCATGATCGAGCTGGATGACATAGACCGGCGCATCATCGCCGCCCTCCAGACGGAGGGCCGGCTGCCCATCGTCGACTTGGCCGATCGCGTCGGCCTCTCGGCCACCCCCTGTCAGCGCCGCGTGAAGCGCCTGGAAGAGGAAGGTGTGATCATGCGCTATGCCGCCCTGGTGTCGCCGGCGGCTTTGGGGCTCGGCCTGCAGGCGCTGGTGCAGGTGACGCTCGACGACCACTCGGAGAAGGTCGTCGAAGCCTTCGAGGCCGAGATCCGCGCGCGACCCGAGGTCGTGGCCTGCTATGCCGTGACCGGCGACATGGACTTCCTGCTGCATGTGCTGGCGCCCGATCTCGCGAGCTTCAGCGACTTTGCGCTGAAGGCGTTGCTGCGCATGCCGGGGGTCCGCGGCACGCGCTCATCCTTCATCATGCAGGCGGTGAAGACGGACCTCGCCTGGGCGCCGATCCCCCAGGCGCCGGCGGCGCGCAGGAGGCGTTAAGCATGATGGGTCCAGGTGGAATCACCTGATCTCATTCCGCTTTAGACGCCGTACTCCGGCGCTTCGAGAGGCGGCACGGTCTCGGGTTGCGCCGGCGGCGGCACGGTAAAGGCCTTCCTGCGTAGAAGGTCTTCCATGATGGCTATGCCCTTTTGGTAGTTGCCTTCCTGGCAATAGAGCTCCGCCAGGATGCGCGTGTGATTGCGCCGGCCATCCGAGTTGGTGCTGCGACCGACGCCGTAGCGGTCATAGTACGACACGAGCTGGGCGCAGCGCGCCGCCGGGCTGACAGTCGCGGTCGCCTGCGCCAGTTGGGCAGCGACGAGAAGGGCGACGATTTCCATTCGCCCTAAACGGGACCACGATCCGCGAGCGTACGCAAGTAGAGCGGCCGGTCGATGTTTCCGCCGCTCAGCACCAGGCCCGTCCGTTTGCCGGCCATGCGGGCGCGTTCCTCCACCAGGGCGGCGAGCGCCGCCGCGCCCGCGCCTTCGGTGAGTTGATGCGTGTCCTCGTAGTAGGTGCGCATGGCGGCGCCGATCTCGGCATCTCTCACCTGCACGATGCGATCGGCGCCCTTCAGGATGACGCTGAGCGCTTCGGGGTCGGGCCCGCGCACGGCCATGCCATCGGCCATGGTGTCGGCGCTGTTGGTCGGCACGACCTTGCCGGCGGCGAAGGAGAGGGCGTAGGCCGGCGCCTCGGTCGACACGACGCCCACCACCTTGGTCGCGGGACTGAGCGCGTCGCGCATGGCGATCACGCCGCAGATGCCCGAGCCCAGGCCGATCGGCACATAGACGGTGTCGAGCGCCGGCGTGCCGCGGAACAATTCCAGCGCATAGGTCGCTACGCCGCACACCAAATCGCGGTGGAAGGACGGAATCATCGAGAGCCCGCGTTCGCCCGCCAGCCGCAGAGCGACATCGCGGGCGGCATCGAAGTCGTGGCCGGCCTCGACCAGATCCGCTCCGAAAGCGCGCATGGCCGCGTTCTTCTCCACCGAGTTGCCTTGCGGCACGACGATGGTGGCGGCGATGCCGACCCTGGCCGCACCGACAGCGATGCTCTGGCCGTGATTGCCTCTGGTCGCGCTGATCACACCTTTCAGGCCGGGCTGCGCGTGCTTCAGCCGGTCCATGTAGACCAGCCCGCCGCGCACCTTGAAGGCGCCGATCGGCGTGTGGTTCTCGTGCTTCACCCAGACCTCGCAGCCCGTGCGCCGCGCGAGCAACGGCCAGGCATATTGCGCCGTCGGCGGCATCGCTGCGTAGACGATCTGCGATGCGTCTTCGACTTCCTGCAGAGACAACATGGTGCCACTTTGGGCTAAGATGTCCCGTCTTCCAAATTGGTCTTCCAACCGGAGTGCCCGATGCCCGTTCTACCGCGTTCGCTCGAGATCCAGGGTGAGATTGCCGCCATCCGCCGCGACATCCATGCCCATCCCGAGCTGGCCTACGAGGAGACGCGGACGTCGGACATCGTCGCCGCCAAGCTGACCGAGTGGGGCCTCGAGGTGACGCGCGGGCTGGGCAAGACCGGGGTGGTCGGAACCCTGCGCAAGGGCAACTCGTTGAGGTCCGTCGGCCTTCGCGCCGACATGGATGCGCTGCCCATGGAAGAGGTCAACGATTTCCAGCACCGCTCGCAGAATGCCGGCCGCATGCATGCCTGCGGCCATGACGGTCACACGGCCATGCTGCTCGGCGCCGCCAAGATGCTGAGCGAAAAGCGCGACTTCGAGGGCGCCGTGCACTTCATCTTCCAGCCGGCCGAGGAGGGTGGCGGTGGCGCGCGCGAGATGATCAAGGACGGGCTGTTCGAGAAATTTCCCTGCGATGCGGTCTTCGCCATCCACAACAAGCCCGGCGTGCCGCTCGGCCACATCGTTACCAAGCCCGGTCCGTTGCTGGCTGCGGCCGATCGCTGGGACATCCGTATCGCCGGCAAGGGCGGCCATGCCGCCCATCCCCACCTTGCCGTCGATCCCCTGGTGGTCGGTGCCAACGTCGTGCTGGCGCTGCAGACCATCGTCTCCCGCAACATCGATCCGCTCGATGCTACCGTGGTGACGGTCGGCTTCTTCAAGGCGGGCTCGGCCTACAACGTCATCCCGGCCGACGTGCATATCGGCGGCACCACCCGCACCACGACGCCGGCCAACCGCGAGCTGGTGAAGCGGCGCATCGACGAGATCTGTCGCGGCGCGGAGCAGATGCACGGCGTGAAGATCGAGGTCGAGCACCGGCCGGGCTATCCGCCGACGGTCAACAACGACGAGCGCGTTCGCTTTGCCCTCGACGTGGCGGCAGGTGTCTGCGGCGATCATGCCGTGAGCGACAAGGCCCGTCCCAGCATGGGCGCCGAGGACTTCTCCTACATGCTGGAGAAGGTGCCGGGCGCCATGGTGATGCTGGGCAACGGCGGCGGCGCGGAGGCCGTCAGCCTGCACAACCAGCGCTACGACTTCAACGACATGGCGATCCCGTTCGGCGTCAGCTTCTTCGTGCGTACCGTCGAGCGGTTCCTCGAGCCGCGGTGACGGCCGGCTGACAGCAGACCATGGAATTCTTCCGCGTCTACGGCCGGGTCATCGGTCTGCTGCGTGCCGAACGCGGGCTTGCGATCATCCTGGCGCTGGCCAACGTCGCGGTGGCGGCGCTCCAGTTCTACGAGCCTGTGCTGTTCGGCAAGGTCGTCGACCTTCTGAGCACGGCGCGCGACAAGCCGGTCGACGTGCTGTGGAGCGAGGCCCGCGAGCTTTTGGTCCTGTGGACTGCGGTGGGCCTGGGCGGCATTCTGGCCAACATCATCGTGTCGCTGCAGGCCGACCGTATGGCGCACCGTCGGCGACTGGGCGCCATGGCGACCTTCTTCGAGCACGTGCTGGTCCTGCCCTTCGCTTTCCATCACGGCCAGCATTCCGGCCGGCTGCTGAAGGTCATGCTGACGGGCGTCGACCATCTGTTCGGCATCTGGCTGTCGTTCTTCCGCGAAAACCTCGCGACCTTCGTTGCCCTTTTTATCATGCTGCCGCTCAGCCTGTTCATGAACTGGCGGCTCGGCCTCCTGCTGATCGTCCTGATCCTGTTCTTCGCCATCGCCAATGCCTGGGTGGTGGGCCGCACCGACCGCCTGCAGCAGCAGGTCGAGGACCGCCATAGCGAGCTCGCCAGCCGCGCCGGCGACGCGCTGGGCAACATCCATCTCATCCAGAGCTTCGTGCGCCTTTGTGCGGAGACCGGCGAACTCCATCGCATCATCCGCGAGACCCTGGCGGCGCAGTATCCGGTGCTGAACTGGTGGGCGCTGCTGTCGGTGCTGACCCGGGCCGCATCGACGATCACGGTGATCCTGATCTTCGTGCTGGGCACCTGGCTCTATACCCGCGGTGAAGCGAGCGTCGGCGAGATCGTGAGCTTCATGGGCTTCGCCACCCTGCTGATCAGCCGCATGGACCAGGCGTCGGGCTTCGTCAGCCGCATCTTCTTCCAGATGCCGGCCCTGGCCGATTTCTTCCGCGTGCTCGATTCGCAGTCGACCGTGCCCGACAACCCGCACGGCAGGGACATCGGCCGCGCCCGGGGCGACGTCGAGTTCGACGACATCAACTTTTCCTACGACGGCAAGCGGCCGGCGCTGGTGCATTTTTCGTTGAAGGTGCCGGCCGGCACCACGGTCGCCTTCGTCGGTCCGACCGGCGCCGGCAAGAGCACGGCTTTGTCGCTGCTGCATCGCATGTGGGACGCCCAATCCGGCGTCATCCGCATCGACGGCATCGACCATCGCGACATCAAGCTGGAATCGCTACGCCGCAACATCGGCGTCGTGTTCCAGGACAGCACCATGTTCTACCGCACGATCGGCGACAACCTGCGCATCGGCAAACCCGACGCCACGCAGGCCGAGCTCGGGGAGGCGGCGAGGCTCGCAGAAGCGCACGACTTCATCCAGCGCCAGCCCAACGGCTACGACACCATGGTAGGCGAGCGGGGCACCACTCTGTCGGGCGGCGAGCGCCAGCGATTGGCGATCGCCCGCGCACTGCTCAAGAACCCGCCGATCCTGATCCTCGACGAGGCGACCAGCGCGCTCGATTCGGTGACCGAGGCGCGCATCCAGAAAGCGCTCAAGACACTGATGGCCGGCCGCACCACCTTCATCATCGCCCATCGGCTGTCGACCATCCGCGACGCCGATCTGGTCGTGGTGTTCGAGCACGGCCGCGTGGTCGAGCAGGGCAGCTACCGGGAGCTGGTCGCGCGCGGCGGCGCCTTCGCCCGCCTCGTCGCCACCCAGCAGGCCGGCATCGAGGCGGCCTGAGCAGGCTCAATTCGTCTTTTGCGTCTACGTTCCCTAGGGGCAATGATCGGCTATGACGGACTCTGCCAAGCTGCCGGGCGCCAAGCCGCACCTCTATCACGCGCTGTCCTCCTACTACTCGATGATCGCGCGCCTCGCGCTGATCGAAGGCGGGATCGCCTACGAAGCGGCCGTGGTCGATATCCATGTCAGGATGGCCCAGCAGCGGCCGGACTATGTACGGCTCAATCCGAACATGACCGTGCCGACGTTGGTGTTGCCGGACCGCGTTCTCGACCAGAGCCGGGACATCGTCCAATACGCGCTGGGCGCCAGCGACGCGACGCTCGATGACGACACGAAAGCCTGGCTCGACCTTCACTACGGCAATCCGATCGAGGAACTGACCTTCGGCGGGCTTCTCGCCCGCAATTCCCTGGCCCGGACCATGATTCCCAAGCGGCTCGATGCCGTCCGCCGCCGTCTCCTCGAGCGTGCCGCTCAGAACCCCGACCTCGGCAAGATCTATAAGGCACGCGCCGCGGTCTTCGCCGAACGCGTCCGCGCTTTCGATCCCGCTGCTGTCGCGCGGCTGGCCGAGAAACGCCGCGCCGAAGCGATCGGCTTTATGGATCGGCTGGAGAAGACGCTTCACGACGGCCGCGCCGTGCTGGTGCCGCCCGCCTATGGCGTTGCCGACGTGGTCTGGACCGTGTTCCTCGCGCGCATGGAATTCGTCGGCATGGGCGCCGAGCTTCGCAAGCGGCCGGCGCTTGCGCGCTATTGGCGGGCCATGCAGGCGCGCCCGAGCTTCACCCCGGCAGACATCTGGACGAAAATGCATGTCTTTCGCTTGATCGGGGCAGTGCTGGGCATCGGGTAACGACCCGCCCGAGGCTGGCATAGAATCTGCCTGATATCCCCTTGGCGGATGTGACTTGTCCGCCTAAGAGTCGCCGGACGGGGAACTCAGAGGGGCAGACGGACATGAGCAAGATCGCGAAATGGCTGGGTGGCGCAGCCGCCGCGCTGGCGCTGGGCAGCATGCCCGCAAACGCGCAGACGCCGATCAAATTCACCCTGGACTGGGTGTTCCAAGGCCCGACCTCGCCGTTTCTGGTGGCGCTGGAGAAGGGCTACTACAAGGCCGAGGGCCTCGACGTCACGATGGATCCGGGCCAAGGCTCGGCCGGCGCGGTGCAGCGCGTCGCCACCGGCGCCTACCAGATCGGCTTCGCCGACGTGAACGCCACCATCGAATACAACGCCAAGAACCCGGGCAAGGAAGTGCTCTGCGTGTTCATGGCCTACGACTTCGCGCCGTTCGGCGTCTACGCCCTGAAGAAGAGCGGCATCAAGGTGCCCAAGGACCTCGAGGGCAAGAAGCTCGGTGCGCCGGTGTTCGATGCGAGCTTCCGCCTGTTCCCGGCCTTCGCCAAGATCAACGGCATCTCCAAGTGGGAGCACGTCAACCTGACGCCGCAATTGCGCGAGCAGAGCCTGGTGCAGGGCACGGTGGACTTCATCTCAGGCCATTACTTCTCCTCGATGCTCGACCTCAAGGCGCGCGGCGTGAAGTTCGACGACATCGTCGCCATGCGCTACGTCGACTTCGGCATGGACGTCTACGGCAACGGCATCGTGATCTCGCCCGAGATCGCAGGCAATGAGAAGGCTGTGAAGGGCTTCATCAATGCCACCATCAAGGGCTGGAGGGACGTGATCGCCGACAACAAGGTCGGAATTGCCGCCGCCAAGAAGCGCGATCCCCTGATCGACGAAGCGCTGGAGACCGAGCGCCTGCAGATCTCGCTGCAGACCAACATCCTGACGCCCTATGTGAAGGCCAACGGCATGGGTGACGTGCAGCCCGAGCGCTTTGCGAAGTCGGTCAAGCTGGTGTCGGAAGCCTTCGGCCTGCCGGCGGCGCCGCCGGTCGACAAGGTCTTCACCAACAAGTACCTGCCGCCCAAGGCGGACCGGATGGTCGTGAAGTGACGGGCTTCGCGTCGCTTCGTCTGGGTTCGCACTTCATATTCCTCTCCCCCGCTGGGGGGAGAGGTTAGGAGAGGGGGCTTCGACGGCTGTGCGCAACCCCCTCTCCCAACCTCTCCACCTAGCGGGGGAGAGGAGCCCGAATGTGCTTCGGGGGTTGCTCTGATGGCCTTCGTCGATCTCAATGGCGTCAGTCTCACCTACCGCTTGGGCAAGGAAACGACGCTCGCCCTTGCCGATGCCACTCTCAGCATCGACAAGGGCGAGTTCATTGCCGTGGTCGGGCCGTCCGGCTGCGGCAAGTCGACGATCATGAAGCTGGTTACCGGCCTGTTGCCGGCGTCCTCGGGCGAGGTGCGGGTGGCGGGCGAGAAGGTGACGAGGCCGATCAAGGGCGTCGGCATGGCCTTCCAGAATCCGACGCTGATGCCCTGGCGCACCACCATGGACAATATCCTGCTGCCCATGGAGGTGGTCGAGCCGCACAAGCGCCGCTTCCGCCATCATCGCGCCGAGTACGAGGAGCGAGCGATGCAGCTCCTGAAGACGGTGGGTCTCGCCGACTTCGCGCGGCGCTATCCCTGGCAGCTGTCGGGCGGCATGCAGCAGCGCTCCAATCTCTGCCGCGCCCTGATCCACGAGCCCGAGCTCCTGATGCTCGACGAGCCGTTCGGCGCGCTTGATGCCTTCACCCGCGAGGAGCTGTGGGGCGTCATGCAGGCGCTGTGGCTCGAGAAGCGCTTCACCGGCGTGCTGGTGACGCACGACCTGCGCGAGGCGGTCTATCTCGCCGACACCGTCTACGTCATGAGCAAGCGGCCGGGCCGCATCGTGCTCACGCGCAAGATCGACATCCCGCGGCCGCGCTCGCTCGCGACGACCTTCGAGCCGCATTTCGTCGATATCGTGCACGAGCTGCGCGACCGCATCTCGCAGGAGCACGCATGACCGACCTCAGGCGCGAGGCGCTCAAGATCGCCATGCCGTGGCTGGCGACGGCAGTGCTCCTGGTCATCTGGGAACTCGCCTGCATCGTCTTCGACATCCCCGAGATCATCCTGCCCAGGCCCAGCAAGGTCTTCGCGGTGTTCGTGGCCCGCTTCGATATCCTGATGGCCTATTGCTGGGACACGCTGTGGACCACGGTGGTCGGCTTCTTGCTGGCGATCGCAGGCGGCCTGCTGCTAGGGCTTGCGATCGGCGCTTCGCCGTTCATCTATTCAGGCCTCTATCCGCTGCTGATCGCCTTCAATGCGATCCCCAAGGTGGCGCTGGTGCCGATCCTGATGATCTGGGTGGGCGTGGGGTCGCTGCCGGCGGTGATCACCGCCTTCGTCATCAGTTTCTTTCCCATCGTGGTCAATGTCGCGACCGGACTCGCCACCATAGAGCCCGAGATGCGCGACGTGCTGCGCAGCCTGGGCGCCAGCCGCACCGAGATCCTGACCAAGGTCGGCATCCCGCGTGCCATGCCCTATCTCTTCGCCAGTCTGAAGGTCGCGATCACCTTGGCCTTCATCGGTTCGGTGATATCCGAGACGGTCGGCGGCAACAACGGCATCGGGTTCCTGATGCTGTCGGCCAGCGCGCGCAACGACGCGCCGACGACCTTCGCCGGCCTGTTCGCCATCGCCATCATGGGTGTGCTGATGTACGCGATCTGCGCCCTGGTGGAGAAGCGCATGACGCGCTGGGCGTTCAGAGGCGAAATCGTGAGCTGATGAGAGAAACCCTGCGCCGCAGGGGGGCCCCGCTCGAAAGCAGACGATTACCGAGGCTGACAGATCGCGGGCCGTGACGATGGTGGAAGGGAAGGCTGGCCATCCCTCCCGCTTTTCGCTTTCAGAAAACGGCCTCGGCGACGACGCGAAGCGAGTCCACGGTCGCGCCACTCAGCAGCATCGAGCCGACTTCGTGCGTCCTGCCCGCTGCCTTCCAGGCCTGCAGGCGGTCCTTGATCCGCTCGGGACTGCCGACCAGCGAGACCTCGTCGACAAAGGCGTCGGGTACGGCGGCGATCGCCTCGGCGCGCCGGCCGCCCAGGAAGGCATCCTGGATCTTCACGGCGGCTTCCTCGTAGCCAAGCTGCCTGGTGACGTCGTTATAGAAGTTCTTCGATCGCGCGCCCATGCCGCCGATGTAGAGCGCGAGCTCCGGCTTCAGCGCGTCGCGGCACGCCTGCAGGTCGGGACCCATGGCGATGCGGACATAGGGGGCGACGTCGAAGTCGGCGAGTGTCCTCCCGGACCGCCCTTTGGCGATCCCGGCCCTCAGCGGGTCGGTCACCATCTTCGTCTTCTCCGGCGACATGAAGATCGGCAGCACGCCGTCGGCTGCTTCACCCGCCGTGCGCAGCCCGACCGGCGTGATCGAGGCAGCGTAGATCGGCATGTTCGGATCGCCGTGCAGGATGCTTTTCAGCGGCTTGCCGAGCCCCGTGGCGCCGGGGCCCGTGTAGGGTATCTGATAGAGCTCGCCCTGGTGTTGGAGGGCCGCCTCGCGCTTCAAAATCTTGCGCAGGATTTCTATGTATTCGCGGGTGCGCGCCATCGGCTTGCCGAACGGGACGCCGTGCCAGCCTTCGACGACCTGCGGCCCCGAGGCGCCGATGCCCAGCAGGAAGCGGTTGTTCGACAGGGCCTGCAGGGTGAGCGCCGTCATGGCGGTGCAGGCGGGCGTGCGCGCCTGCATCTGCATGATGCCGGTGCCGGCCCTTATGCGTGTCGTGCGGGCAAGGATCCAGGCCGTGGGCGTGACGGCGTCGGTGCCGTAAGCCTCACCGCTCCACACCGAATCGTAACCCAGGCGCTCGGCCTCGAGCACCTCGCCCAACGCGAGGTCGTGGCCGTGATAGCGCAGAAGCATTCCGAGCCGCATGGGTTACCCCTTGCGCAAACCAGCCAGCAGCGGCATCGCCTCGGCGGCAAAGCGCTCGATCTGCTGGTCGCGCTCCTCATAGGGGCCGACGAAGTCGAGGATGAGGTGGCGTACGCCGGCCTGCTGGAACTTGAAGATGGTCTCGACGACGTCCTGTGGCGTTCCCAAAGCGCCATAGCGCTGCGCGGCCTTGCGGAAGTCCATGGCGTAGCGCTGGCTGAGCGACACGGTCGCGGCATCGAGCGCCTTTTCGTAGGTGTCGTCGATGCGCGTGAACAGCAGATGGGCGGTGCCGAAGCCGCGATCGAAGGTGCGGGCGGCCTCGCTGGCCGCCGTGGCGATCTTCTCCAGGCCTTGGCGGTACATGTCGGGCGTGACGACATAGGACATCCAGCCGTCGGTCATGCGGCCGATGCGCCGCAGCGCCGGATCGGCGCGGCCGCCGCACCAGATGGGCGGGCCACCCGGCTGACGCGGCGGCGGCTGCATCTTCACGCCCTCGAAACTGAAGAACCTGCCGGCGTGGGAGACCGGCTCGCCGCTCCACAGCTTGCGCATGACCGTCAGGCTTTCGCTCAGCCGCGCACCGCGCTCGTTGAGGGGTACGCCGCAGGCCTCGTACTCCTTGGGGAACTCGCCACCGACGCCGACGCCGAATATGAAGCGGCCCTCGGTCAGATGGTCGAGCGTGGAAATCTGCTTGGCGATCGGCGTCGGATGGCGCAGCGGCAGCAGGAAGACGTCCGTGCCGAATACCAGGCGTCGGCTGAGCACGGCGGCCTGCGCGAGCTGCAGCAACGGATCGAAGATCGCGATGGTGAAAGCGACGTGATCGCCAACCCACATCGAATCGTAGCCGCAGCGATCGACCAGGCCGACCAGGTCCGCCAGTTCGTCGATGGTGGGCAGCCACGGTCCCTCGGCGGGCTCCGTGCGCCGATGCAGGGTTTGCACGCCGATGCTCAGATGGTCGTCCAGGGGCAGGTCCATGGGGTCAGCTTACCTCGCTCTGCTCGAAGAAGCTCTCGGCATCGTCGATCTCGACCAACCGTCCCTTGCGGATCTCGAGGAAACGGTTGGCGACGGTGCGGGTGAAGTAGCGGTCGTGACTGACGAACAGGCACGACACGTCGCTCTGGTCGAGCTCGGCTTCGAGCGCCTCCTGGCCCTCGATGTCGAGATGGTTCGTCGGCTCGTCCAGCAGATACATGTTGGGCCTCAAGAGCTTCATCTTGAGGAACACCAGGCGGGAGCGTTCGCCGTGGCTCAGGATGTCGATCGGCTCGCCGATCTTGCGGAAGGGGAAGCCAGCGCCGGCGAGCTGGCGGATCGCGTCCTTCTCGCTGATCCCCGGCGCCTCGAGCACGTAGTCGAGGATCGACATAATGAGCGGCAGGTCGCGCATGGCCTGGTCGAAATAGACCAGCCGACAGGCCGGATTGAAGCGCACCGGCGAGAGGCTGTCGTAGTGCTCCAGCTCTGGATCGAAGGCACGGGCCAGCGCCGACAGGAGCGTCGACTTGCCGGCGCCGTTGACTCCCAGAAGCGCGATGCGATCGCCGGCGGCAATGGCGAGGCGATCGATGGCCAGAAGCTTGCGCTCGGTGCCGGGCGCCAGGACGTCGAGGCCGGCGATGCGCAGCGCCACCTTGGCGTCGATGTCGCCGTCGGCCAGTTCGAGCCGTCGCTCGCGCGCGACATAGGTCTGGGTGCGGTCCTTCTCGATGCGGGCGATGCGGGTCTCGAGCGCGGCCTTGCGCTTGTTGAGATCGGGATTCTTGACCGCCCAGACCTTGTAGCGCGCCGCGGCCTGCTCCAGGCGCCGGATCTCCTTCTCCTCGAGCTGGGCGCGCGTGGCGGCGGTGGCGTCACGGCGCAGCAGCTCCTCGCGGGCGAGGGCGAAGCTGGTCTTGAAGGCGTGCATGCCGTCGCTGCGCAGGAACAGCGTGCGGTCGGTCACGCGGTTCAGGAACTCGCGGTCGTGGCTCACGATCAGCATGGGCACGGGGAAATCGACCGTGAGCCAGCGCTCGAGCGTATTGATGTTGGCGAGGTCGAGATGGTTGGTCGGCTCGTCGAGGATCAGGATGTCCGGCTCCTCCAGCCGCGCCGCCGCCGCGATCAGCAGCAGGCGCTGCCAGCCGCCCGACAGCGTGCCGAACGGCCTGTCGAGAATCTCCGGTTCGACGCCGATCTCATCGAGCAGGACATCGATGCGCCACCAGTTGTCGTCCAGGCCGACCTTCACAAGCGAGCGCTGCAGCACGTCGCGCACCGGGAACTCGGCCAGGCCCGGCGGCACGTCCTGCGGCACGCTGCCGGTCCTGAGGCCGCGCGAGCGGATCACCTTGCCGCCGTTCAGCTCCAGCTCGCCACTGAGGCATTTCAGCAGGGTCGACTTGCCGGTGCCGTTCTCGCCGACCAGGGCGGTGCGCGCCCCGTCGAGCAGGAAGGTGATGCCGCGGAACACGGCAGCCGAGCCGTAGAAGAAGGAGGCCCGCTCCATCCCGAGCACGGCCTGACGTGTCGCCATGGTTGATCCCTGAAAATCAGGCGACCAGTACGCCATCCTTGGCGACAATGCGACCCGCTTTGATCACGAGCTTGCGCCGCGGCCGGGTGGCGACCGCCTCGGCGACCGACCCGGCTTCGACCACGACGAGATCGGCCGGGCCGCCGGCGGCGATGCCGTAGCCTTCGATGCCCAGCACGTCGGCGGCCGCACTGGTCACCATGTCGAAGGCCAGCGCCAGCTCCTCGTCGTGCCGGAAGTTGGCGCGATAGCCGATCATCGTGGCGCGTTCGAGCATGTCGCCGTTGCCGAAGGGCGACCAGGCATCGCGAATATTGTCGGATCCGCCGAACACCTTGACGCCATGCTCGCGCAGCAGTTTTACCGGCGGCATGGTGGCGCCGCCCGGACCATGGCTCATGATGGCGACACCTGTTTCGGCCAGAAGGTCGGCCGTGCGCGCGGCCGACATGGTCGGAACCGAGCCCAGGGCAAAGGCGTGGCTGATCGCTACCTTGCCCTGCAGGCCCGCCGCCTTGGTACGTCGGGCGATGGCCTCGATCTGGGCCAGGCCGGCTTCGCCGCCGTCATGCAGATGGATGTCGATGCCGGCGCCGCGCTGTTCGGCGACGGCGAAGAGCGGATCGAGATGGCCGTCGAGGTCGCCGTCGATGCCGACGGGATCGAGACCACCCAGGAGATCGGCGCCTTCGGCCATCGCCGCGGCAAGCAGGTCGGCCGTGCCCGGCGAGCGTAGAATGCCGCTTTGCGGGAAGGCCACGATCTGGATGGTGACGAGACCGGCGAAGCGCTCGCGCACCTTCAGGATCTCGCGCAGGTTCCTGAGGCCGAGCTGATTGTCGATGTCGACGTGACTGCGCATGTGCAGCGTGCCGCTGGCCACGACCTGACGGACCAGATTGGCGCCGGTCTCGGATTCGGGAACGGTGCGTGTCGCCCGTACCTTGCGTTCGGCCTCGATGCGGTCGGCGACCCGGTTGCCTGCCGCCTGATTCGGCACCCAGGGCAGGCCGAGCAATGTCTTGTCGAGATGGATATGGCCGTCGACCAGCGGCGGCAGGACGAGCGCCCCTTTGAGATCGAGGTCGCCCCTGGCCGAGGCGGGAAGGAGGGCGGCGATCCGCCCTCCCGAGACCTCGATGTCGTGCTTGCTGCCGTCGGGCAGCGTGGCGTTGGCGAGCCGCACTCTTACTTGTCGGCGATGGCGCCGGCTTCCTTGCGGGTCTGGGCGACCGCGGCCCGCGCGGCCATGGCCATCAGGCCCGAATCGTTGGCGATAGTGACGAACTGGAATCCCATGCCGATCGCCCGTGCGGCATAGCTTGCCGTGCCGTTATGGATGCCGGCGAACTGGCCGCGCTTCTTGGTGGCGGCGGTGAGCTTCTCGTAGATTTTCAGAACCTGCGGCTCCTCGCGATCCAGCTTGGGGACCAGTCCGAGCGACAGGCCGAGGTCGCTGGGGCCGACATAAATACCGCTGATGCCCGGCACGTCGAGGATGGCGTCGATGTTGTCGATCGCCTCCTGGGTCTCGATCATCGGGATGATCAGGACCTCGTCGTTGGCCGTCGCCTGGTAGGGCGTGGCCGAACCGTAGGCGCCGGCGCGGATCGGGCCGTTGCTGCGTTTGCCCTTGGGCGGATAGAGCGCATAGGACACCAATGCCTTGGCCTCGGCGACGTTGTTGACCATCGGGCAGATTACCCCCCAGGCGCCGCCGTCCAGCACCTTGCCGACGATGCCGGGCTCGTTCCACGGCACGCGCACCAGCGGCGTCACCGGATGCTTGTCCATCGCCTGGAAGCAGGCGACCATCGAATGGTAATCCTGCACGCCGTGCTGCATGTCGACGGTGACGCTGTCCCAGCCGCACTGCGCCATGGTCTCGGCCGAAAAGCCGCTGGGGATGGCGAGCCATGCGTTGACGCAGGCCTTGCCCTCTTTGAGGCGCT
>JAEZIF010000393.1 GCA_023416135.1 Pseudomonadota bacterium | reverse complement strand
TCCTGAAGCTCGCATGGCCTTTGCGGCCGATCACCAGGTGGTCATGGATGGCGATGCCCAGCGCCGCAGCCGCCGCCTTGACCTCGCGCGTCATCTCGATGTCGTCACGCGACGGCTTGGGATCGCCGGACGGATGGTTGTGCACCAAAATGAGCGCCGCGGCGTTGAGCGTGAGGGCGCGCTTCACGACTTCGCGCGGATAGACCGGTGTGTGGTCGATGGTGCCGCGCTGCTGCACCTCGTCGGCTATGAGGACGTTCTTGCGATCGAGGAAGAGGATGCGGAACTGCTCGGTCTTCTCGTGTGCCAGTGCTGCATGGCAGTAGTCGATGAGCTGCTGCCAGTTGGTCAGCACCGGCATGTCCTTGACCTTGCGCTCGACCAGCCGCCGGCCGGCTTCGCGGGATGCCTTGAAGAGCACGAGCGTGCGCTGGTCGATGTCGAACTCGCGCAACTGCACGGCCTCGGCGGCGAAGACGTCGCCCAAGGTGCCGAAGCGATCGAGCAGCCGCTTGGCCAGCGGCTTGGTGTCGATGCGCTCGATCGAATAGAACAGCAGCAGTTCCAGCAGCTCGTAGTCTTCCAGCATCTCCGCGCCCGCCCTCATGACGCGCTCCCGCACCCGGCGGCGATGGCCGTGATAGTGGGGTTGAGGCGGCGGCTGGTCAGCGACGGCGGCATTGTGGCCGACGCCGGCGGGGCGGGCTTCGAGCGCCGAGGCGAGCCGGATCGTCGGATCGTCGCCCGAGAACTCCCAGCACTGGTCGAGCCTGTTCCAGGTGCCGCCCGCGTCGCGCAGCAGCAGGCGGTAAGCAAGGGTGTTGCCGATGACACGCCAGCGGTCCTCCGTAGCCTGGACACGCAATCCCGCCGACAGGAGCGTGCACAGCGCGTCGTCGCTCGCAGCGACGGCCTGTGCAGGGTGCTTGCTCTTGGCTTCGGAACGTCGGTCCACGCCCTTCAGGACGAGCCGACGGCGCCGATCGTTACAGGGGACGTCTCCGGGCCCTCAGGCCGAGACGGCCTTGCGTGGCTCTTCACCCGCAGCAGTGAGATCGTAGGGCGGCTTGGCCAGGCCCTTCGGCGACAGGGTGAAGAACTCCACGCCCGTCTCGGTGATGCCGACGGAATGCTCGAACTGCGCCGAGAGCTGCTTGTCGCGCGTCACCGCCGTCCAGCCGTCGCTCAGGATCTTTACCTGCCAGGTGCCGGCATTCACCATCGGCTCGACGGTGAAGAACATGCCGGGCTTCAGCACCGGCCCGGTGCCGGCCTTGCCGTAATGCAGGATGTTGGGGGCGTCGTGGAAGATGCGGCCGAGGCCGTGGCCCGAGAAATCGCGCACGACCGAGAAGCGCTGCGCCTCGACGTATGTTTGGATTGCGTGACCGATGTCGCCGACCCGGCCCCCCGGCTTGGCGGCGGCGATACCGCGCATCATCGCCTCGTAGGTGACGTCGCACAGGCGCCGCGCCTTCACGCCCACATCGCCGGCGAAGAACATGCGGCTGGTGTCGCCGTACCAGCCGTCGAGGATCACCGTGACGTCGATATTGACGACGTCGCCCGACTGCAGGCGCTTGTCCGACGGGATGCCGTGGCAGACTACATGGTTGATCGAGGTGCAGATCGACTTCGGATAGCCGCGATAGCCGAGCGGGGCGGGGATCGCCTTGTGGTCGAGGATGTAGTCGTGACAGAGCTTGTCGAGCTCGGCGGTGCTGATGCCCGGCTGGACGTAGGGCGTGATGAAGTCGAGCGTCTCGGCGGCGAGCCGACCGGCGTGGCGCATGCCCTCGAAACCCTCGGGTCCATGAATCTTGATCGTGCGCTCGTCGCGCCGCCAATAGTCGTCGCTGTCGTCGATGAAATCGCGGGGACTGCTCATGCGCCCTATTTGGCATGCGATACCGGCGGTAACAAGGCCGTGCGGCGCTTGGCGCTCTGGCACGCCTCCGCTAGTGTCCTGAAAGATAAGGAAAATGAGCGCATGTCCGAGCCGGTAAAAACCGTCACCGCCTGCATCGTTGTCATCGGCAACGAAATCCTGAGCGGACGGACTCGCGATTCCAACATCCAGTACCTCGCCACCGAACTGGGCGCGCTGGGCGTCCAGGTGCGCGAATGCCGCATCATCCCCGACGTCGAGGCCACCATCGTCGCCACCATCAACGAGGTGCGCCGGAAGTTCGACTACGTCTTCACCACCGGCGGCATCGGCCCGACGCACGACGACATCACTGCCGATTCGATCGCCAAGGCCTTCGGCGTCGGCATTTCCGAGCATCCCGAGGCGGTGGCCCGCATGGCCCGCCACTACGGCGATCCCGCCCTGTTCACGCCGGCTCGCCGGCGCATGGCGCGGGTGCCGCACGGCGGCCTGCTGGTCGACAACCCGGTGTCGGTGGCGCCGGGCTTCCAGATGGAGAATGTCTTCACCTTCGCCGGCATCCCCAAGGTGGCCGAGGCGATGTTCCAGTCGATGAAGCACAAGCTGGTCGGGGGCACGCCGGTGCTGTCGCGCACCGTGCGCACCAACCTGCCCGAGGGCATCATCGCCGAGCCGCTGGGCGTCCTGCAGAAGCGTTATGGGGACCTCGACATCGGCAGCTATCCCGCCTTCCGCAATGGCAAGCCCAGCGTCTCGTTGGTGCTGCGCGGCACGGATGATGCACGGCTCGCCGCCGCGGCGGTCGAGCTTCTGGCCACGATCCGCGGGATGAACGGCGAGGCGGAGGAGTTTGCGCAGTAGATTTGCAGCGGCATCCCGGTGGGGCGTGCTGATCGCCCTGTCGGCGGGCATCGCAGCCTTCCTGCTGTGGATCCATGCGCCGGCGGCGCTGATGCTGGGGCCGCTGATCGCCGGGATCATCGTTGCCTCGTCGGGCGGCAAGGTGCGCTTCCCGCTGCCACCCTTCGTGCTGGCCCAGGGCGTCGTCGGCTGCCTGATCGCGAGCATGGTGCCGCTGTCGATCGTCGACGACGTGCTGCGCCACTGGGTGCTGTTCGGTGCCGGCGTCGTGCTCGTCGTCGCCGCCTCGAGTCTGCTCGGCTGGCTGATGACGCGCTGGCAGATGATGCCCGGCACGACGGCGCTGTGGGGCACCAGCGCCGGTGCGGCCTCGGTGATGACCATCATGGCCGAACACTATGGCGCCGACCCGCGGCTGGTCGCCTTCATGCAGTATCTGCGCGTCGTGCTGGTGGCGGTCGTCGCTGCCATCGTGGCCCGCCTGTTCGGCGTAGCGCCCAGCCGGGCGCATGAGATCGTGTGGTTTCCGACCGTCGCCTGGCTGCCGCTTGCCGAGACGCTCGCCCTGGCGATCATAGGTCCCGTCATCGCCCAACGGCTGCGCATCCCGGCCGGCGCATTCCTGGTGCCGCTGGTGCTCGGCATCGTCCTTACCCATTTCGGCCTGATCCGGATCGAGCTGCCGACCTGGCTGCTGGCGGCGAGCTACGCCTTCGTCGGCTGGAACGTCGGCCTGCGCTTCACGCGACCGCTGCTGATCCATGCCCTGAAGGCCCTGCCGGTCATCTTCGGCGCCACCCTGATCCTGATCGCCCTGTGCGGCGGCATTGCCGTGCTGATGGTCTGGGGCGCAGGCGTCGATCCCCTGACGGCCTACCTGGCCACCAGCCCCGGCGGCTCGGATTCCATCGCCATCATCGCCGCGTCGACCAACGTCGACGTGTCGTTCGTCATGGCCATGCAGACGGTGCGCATGATCGCCGTGCTGTTCCTCGCACCGGTCTTGACCAAATTCATCGCCGAACGTCTAAGGTATCCTAATGACCGCCCTCCATGACATGACCGCCGGC
>JAEZIF010000314.1 GCA_023416135.1 Pseudomonadota bacterium | reverse complement strand
ATGCAGGACCGCCCGCTGCTGATCCAGCAGCTCATCGAGCACGCTGCCCTGAACCACGGCGATACCGAGATCGTGTCGCGCCGGGTCGAGGGCGACATCCACCGCTATACCTACCGCGATGCGAGGGTGCGCGCCAAGAAGGTCGCCGAGGCCCTCATTGCGCTGGGCATCGCTCCCGGCGACCGAATCGGCACCCTCGCCTGGAACGGCTATAGGCATTTCGAGCTCTACTACGGCATCTCCGGCATGGGCGCGGTTTGCCACACCATCAATCCGCGGCTGTTTCCCGAGCAGATCGTCTACATCGTCAACCACGCCGAGGACCGGCTGCTCTTCGTCGACTTGAACCTTTTGCCGGCCGTCGAGAAGCTGCTGCCCGAGCTCAAGACGGTGCGCCATGTCGTCGCGATGACCGACCGTGCGCATCTCCCAAAGGACTGCAAGATCCCCAACCTCCTGGTCTACGAGGACCTGCTCGCCGACGTGCCCGGCACCTACGAGTGGCCGGAGTTCGACGAGCGCACGGCGTCGTCGCTCTGCTACACCTCGGGCACGACGGGCAACCCCAAGGGCGTGCTCTATCACCATCGCTCGACGCTGCTGCATGCCTATGGCAGCGCGCTGCCCGACACTCTGAACCTGTCGGCGCGCTCGGTCGTGCTGCCGGTCGTGCCGATGTTCCACGTCAATGCCTGGGGGCTTCCCTACAGCGCCGCCCTGGTCGGGGCCAAGCTGGTGTTCCCCGGGCCGATGCTCGATGGCGCCAGCCTCTACGAGCTGTTCGAGAAGGAAGGCGTCACCTTTACCGCCGGCGTGCCGACCGTGTGGCTGGCGCTGCTGCAGCACATGCAGGCCAACAAGCTGAAGCTCTCGACCTTGAAATACGCCGTGATCGGCGGTTCGGCCGCGCCGCCCGCCATGATCGAGACCTTCGACAAGGATTTCGGCGTCGAAGTCCTGCACGCCTGGGGCATGAGCGAGATGAGCCCCCTGGGCTCGGTCAACCATCCCAAGGCCAAGCACGCGACGATGCCGGCCGACGAGGTGTTCGCCGTGCGCCTGAAGCAGGGCCGGCCGCCGTTCGGCGTCGACATGAAGATCGTCGACGATTCCGGCAACCCGCTGCCGCGCGACGGCAAGGCGTTCGGCGACCTCCTGGTGCGCGGGCCGTGGATCACCTCGGGCTATTTCAAGGGTGAAGGCGGCGACGTGCTGCGCGACGGCAACTGGTTCCCGACCGGCGACGTCGCCACCCTCGACGCCGACGGCTACATGCAGATCACCGACCGCTCCAAGGACGTGATCAAGTCGGGCGGCGAATGGATCAGCTCGATCGATCTCGAGAATGCGGCGATGGCCCATCCCGGCGTCGCCGAGGCCGCCGTGATCGGCATCCGCCATCCCAAATGGGACGAGCGGCCGTTGCTGATCATCCATCGCAAGCCCGATGCCACGGTCGACAAGCAGGAGCTGCTCGAGTTCCTGGGCACCAAGGTCGCCAAATGGTGGCTGCCCGACGACGTGCAGTTCGTCGACGCCATTCCGCACACCGCGACCGGCAAGATCCTCAAGACGCGCCTGCGCGACGACTTCAAGGACTACAAGCTGCCTACGGTTTAGGCTTTGCTGGGCCTCATGTTTCATGGAGCGAGCCGGCGGCCCGCGGTCCGAACATGCCGCGCCACTGGAGTGGCGCGCCCCCAGCGATGGGACTATCGTCATGGCCAGTAGGAGTACCGCATGGCCACCGAGACCATTCCCGTCATCGACCTTGGCCCCTACCTCGCCGGCGAGCCGGGCGCGCTCGACCGCACGGCCAGGGAGCTGCGCTTCGCCCTGACGGAGATCGGCTTCTATTTCATCGTGAACCACGGCGTGCCGCGCGAGAAGATCGCCGCCACCTTCGAGCAGGTGAAGCGCTTCCATGACCAGCCGGTCGAGAAGAAGCTCGAGCTCAAGATCGACCCGCACAGCACCGGCTACCTGCCGATCCGCGGCAACACGCTGCGCACCTCGACGGTGCAGACCGGCACCAAGCCCAACCTCAACGAGGCGTTTTTCGTCAAGCGCGAGATGGCAGCCGACCATCCCGACGTGATCGCCAACCGCCGCTTCCGCGGCCGCAACCGCTGGCCCGGCGGCCTGCCGGGCTTCCGCGATACCGTGGTCGACTACTGCGACACCATGGAAGCACTGGTGCTCAAGATGGTGCGCGTCTATGCCCGCGCTCTCGACCTGCCGGCGACGTATTTCGACGCGCCGTTCCAGGACTGCCAGTATTCCCTGCGCATGACGCACTATCCGCACCAGGACGGCCCCGTCGAGGACGAGTTCGGCCTGGCGCCGCACACCGACACCAGCTTCCTGACCTTGCTCGCGCCCAACGACGTGCCGGGCCTCTCGATTCGCACCCAGAGCGGCAAGTGGATCGACGCGCCGGCCATCCCCGACGCCTATGTCGTGAACGGCGGCCAGATGCTGCAGCGCTGGACCAACGACGTCTTCCTGGCGACGCCGCATCGCGCCATCAACAGGAGCGGCGGCGAGCGCTACGCCATCCCCTTCTTCTGCGACAGCAGCATCGACTGGCCCGTCGCCGCCGTTCCCACCACGGTTGGGCCGGACAAGCCGCCGAAGTACCCGACGACCTACTACAGCGACTACATGATCTGGTACCAGAAGCGGAATTACGACGTGCTGAACGACGCCAACCGGCAAGCGGCCGAGTGAGCGGCGCGGACAAGATCCCCGTCATCGACCTGGCGCCCTACCTGGCGGGCGCCCCCGGTGCGCTGCAGCGCACCGCCCGAGAGCTGCGCGACGCGCTGACCGAAGTGGGTTTTTACTTCATCGTCAATCACGGCGTGCCCGAGGCGCTGATCCGCGGCGCCTTCGCCGAGGCGGCGCGCTTCCACGGCCAACCGCTCGAGCGGAAGATGGACGTCGTGATCGACCGTCACAATGTCGGCTACCTGCCGATGCGTGGCGATACGCTCCGCACCTCGACGGTGCAGGCCGTGACCAAGGCCAATCTCAACGAAGCCTTCTTCATGGCGCGCGACCTGTCGGACGATCATCCGGACGTCGTGGCGGACCGGCGGTTCCGCAGCGCCAACCGCTGGCCCAAGGACCTGCCGGGCTTCCGCGCGACCGTCGTCGCCTATTGCGACGCGCTCGAGGTTCTGGTGCGCAAGCTGGTCCGGCTCTACGCCGTGGCGCTCGAGCTGCCGGCGGTCTACTTCGACGAGCCGTTTCGCGACTTCCAGTACAAGCTGCGCATGACGCACTATCCCTTTCAGGAAGCGCTGGCCGACGACGAGTTCGGCATCGCCCCGCACACCGACACCAGCTTTCTGACATTGCTGGCGCCCAACGACGTGCCGGGCCTCTCGATCCGCACGCAAGGCGGCAAATGGATCGACGCGCCCGTCGTGCCCGGCGCCTATGTCGTCAATGGCGGCCAGATGCTGCAGCGCTGGACCAACGACTTCTTCCTGGCGACGCCGCACCGGGCGGTCAACCGCAGCGGCGGCGAACGCTATGCGCTGGCCTTTTTCTGCGACTCCAGTATCGACTGGCCGGTGGCCTCGGTGCCGACGACGGTGGGCCCTGACCGGCCGCCGAAATTTCCGACGACCTGGTACACGGACTACATGATCCAGTACCAGAAGCGGACCTATGACCTGCTGGCCGGCCAGGCGGCGGAATGACGCCAAAACCCGGCTTCACGGCCAGCGTCGACTCGGTCTAGAACCGGTAGAGGGAAGCCGTCCGAAAAAGCAACAGTTTGATCCCGGGCGGCAAGGGTAACAGAGGGAACGCCATGCTCGGCCTGATGCAAGACCGTCCGCTGCTGATTTCGCAGATCATCGATTTCGCGGGCAAATACCATCCCGATGTCGAGATCGTGACGCGCACGGTCGAAGGCCCGATCCATCGCTACGGCTACAAGGACGCGTTGAAGCGTTCCAAGCAGGTCGCCGAAGCCCTGCAGGGCCTGGGCATCAAGCTCGGCGATCCGGTCGGCACCATTGCCTGGAACACCTATCGCCACTTCGAGCTCTATTTCGGCATCTCCGGCATCGGCGCGGTGCTGCACACGATCAACCCGCGGCTGGCGCCGGACCACGTCGCCTACATCGCCAACCACGCCGAGGACAAGGCGATCTTCGTCGACCTCAACCTGCTGCCGATCGTCGAGGGTGTGTGGGACAAGCTGAAGACGGTGAACCACGTCGTGGTCATGACCGACCGCGCCCACATGCCGGCCTCGTCCAGGATCCCCAACCTGCTCTGCTACGAGGAGCTGATCGCGGACAAGCCGGGCACGCTCACCTGGCCCGACTTCGACGAGAAGACGGCATCGTCGCTCTGCTACACCTCGGGCACGACCGGCAACCCCAAGGGCGTGCTCTATTCGCACCGCTCGACGATGATCCATTCGATGATGGCGTCCAACGGCGCGGTGATCCCGATGGATCCCGACACCACGGTGCTGCCGGTGGTGCCGATGTTCCACGCCAATGCCTGGGGCCTGGTCTATGCCGCGCCGATGTGCGGCGCCAAGCTGGTGTTTCCCGGTCCCAAGCTCGACGGCGCCAGCGTCTACGAGCTTCTGGACAGGGAGAAGGTCACGCTGAGCGCCGGCGTGCCGACGGTGTGGCTGGCGCTGCTCGACTACTGCGCCCAGAACAAGCTGAAGATGTCGTCGGTCAAGCGCTCCCTGATCGGCGGCTCGGCCGTGCCGATCGCCATGATCGAGCGCTTCTGGAAGGAGCACGGCGTCGAGGTCGTCCAGGGCTGGGGCATGACCGAGATGAGCCCGCTCGGCACGACGACGCGCTTCAACCGGGGCGAACGCGAGCTGCCGGACGGCGAGCGTTTCGCCATCACCGCCAAGCAGGGCCGGCCGGTGTTCGGCTGCGAAATGAAGATCGTCGACGACGCCGGCAACGACCTGCCGATGGACGGCAGCGTGTCGGGCAACATGGTGGTGCGCGGTCCGTGGATCGTGAAGGGCTACATGAAGGGCGACGGCAAGAGCCAGTTCGTCGAAGACGACTGGTTCCACACCGGCGACGTCTGCAAGATCGAGACCGACGGCTCGGTGGTGATCACCGATCGCTCGAAGGACGTGATCAAGTCGGGCGGCGAATGGATCAGCTCGATCGACCTGGAGAACGCCGCCATGGGCTGCCCCGGCGTGGCCGAGGCGGCCGTGATCGGTGTCGCGCACCCCAAGTGGGACGAGCGCCCGCTGCTGATCGTGGTGAAGCGCCCGGACGCCGACGTCACCAAGGCCGACCTGCTGAAGTTCCTCGAGGGCAAGATCGCCAAGTGGTGGATGCCGGACGACGTGCAGTTCGTCGATGCCATCCCGCACGGCGCCACCGGCAAGATCCTGAAGACCGCCCTGCGCAAGCAGTTCGAGGATTACAAGCTGCCGACGACATAACCCTGATGCCCCACATCGTCGTCGCCGATCCGATCCATCCGGACGGCATCGAACGGTTGGCGACCGCGCGCGGCGTCACGCTCGATCATCCCGCGACCACCACGGGCGAGCCGCTCGCCGACCGGCTGCGGAGCGCCGACGGCCTCATCGTGCGCGGCACGCCGGTCGACGCGGCGCTGCTGGCCAAGGCGGAGCGCCTGCGCGCCGTCTGCCGGCATGGCGTCGGCTACGACCTGGTCGACGTGCCGGCCCTGACCCGGCGCGGCATCGCGCTGATGATTACGCCCGAGGCCAACGCCGCCTCGGTCGCCGAGCACGCGCTGATGCTGATGCTGAACCTCGCCCGCAACGTCGGGCCGGTATCGGCCGCGGTGCGACGCGGCGAGTGGCGGGTGCGCGGCCAGTCCGGCACCTTCGAGCTGGGCGGCCGGACGGTGCTGGTCCTGGGCTTCGGCCGCATCGGCACCCGGGTCGCCCGGCTGTGCGCCGCCTTCGGCATGCGCGTCATGGTCCACGATCCCTACCTGCCGGCCGGCACCATCCGCGGCGCGGGCTACGAGGCCGTGGTCGAGCGCGAAGCCGGTCTCGCCCAGGCCGACGTCGTGACCGTCCACGTTCCAGCGAACGACTCCACGCGCGGCATGGTCAATGCCGCCTTCCTGTCGCGCATGAAACAGGGCGCCGTCTTCATCAACACGGCGCGCGGGACGCTGGTCGACGAAGCCGCGCTGGAAGCGGCCCTGCGGTCGGGTCACCTCGGCGCCGCGGGCCTCGACGTGCTGCGCGTCGAGCCCATGCTGCAGGGCCTGTCCATGCTCGAATTGGAGAACCTCGTCGTCACGCCGCACGTGGCGGCCAGCACCGCCGAGGGCCTGCGCCGCATGGCCTGGGATTCGGCTGGCAACGTGCTCGACTTCCTGGCCGGCCGCGTCGACCGCGACGCGGTGGTGAACGGCGAGGTCCTGAAGCCCTGACCTACTCGGCCGGCGCCGCGCGTCGCGTGTGCGCCAACTCGGCAAGCGCCTGTCGCGTCACCTGGAACGCGCCGACCAGGGCCAGGCCCGACATGATCGCGGCCACGAGGTAGTCGGGCCAGCCGGTGCCGGAGCCGAACACGCCCACGGCTGCCGCCAGCACCGCCAGGTTACCGATCGCGTCGTTGCGCGTGCAGATCCACACCGAGCGCATGTTGCTGTCGCCGTCGCGCCAGCGATAGAGCAGCACGGCGACGCCGAGGTTGGCAGCGAGCGCCAGCGCGCCGACCATGCCCATCACCGGCGCCTCGGGAACTGTCCCTGCAAGCGCGTGCTGGATGGTGGTGGCGGCGACCCACACGCCGAACAGCCCCATGCTGGCCGCCTTGACCAGCGCGGCGCGGGCGCGCCACTGCAGCGCCATGCCCAGCACGAACAGCGCCAGGCCGTAATTTGCCGCATCGCCCAGGAAGTCGAGCGAGTCGGCCAGCAGCGATGCCGACTGCGCGGCGAGTCCGGCGCCGATCTCGACCGCAAACATGGCGAGATTGACCGCGAGCGCGATCCACAGGATGCGGCGATAGACGGGCGACGCCGCCCCCTGATCGTGCCCATGTCCATGACCGTGTCCGCAGCAATGTGCACTCATTTCAATGCTCCGCCCTCATCAGTGTTCAGCGACGTGGACGACCATGTCCTCGACCATGCGCCGCACGTGCGCATCGTCGGCCTCGTAGTAGACCTGCTTGCCCTGCCGGTCGGCCCTGACCAACCGTGCGCCCTTCAGCAAACGCAGGTGGTGGCTGACCAGTGACACCGAAAGATCGAGCCGCTCGGCGATATCGGAAACCGCAAGCGGCGTGCGGAGGCACGACACCACGATCTTGAGCCGCGTCGGATCGCCCAGGAGGCGAAACAGGTCGGCCAGGGCGGTGGCGTGGTCGTCGGACAGGACGGTCTTCTTGGTTTTGGACATTTGAACAACTGTTCAAGTGTACGGTTGTTTGACGCTCCTGTCAACGTCGGCAAGGCCGAGCTCTTGGGGCGTGCTGGCCTGCCCTGTGGGCACCGGCCGGGTGCTTGTCGCCGATCGTTGTGCTGCATGCCGGGCTGCGATACCAAAATGCGGCATCTCCGCCTCGCCGTTTCCGGGCGTTCGCGCTAGGCTTGCACGGACATGACCGTCAGCATCGAGCCCATCGATCCCGTCAACCGCGCCTTCTTCGCGGGCGAGGTCTCCGGCCTCGACCTCACCAGGCCGCTGTCGAAGGAAGAGGTCGCAGCCGTGCACGCCGGCATGGACCAGTACGGCGTGCTGGTGTTCCACGACCAGAAGATCGACGACGAGCAGCAGCTCGTCTTCAGCCGCAGCCTGGGGCCTCTCGAGACGGCCACCGGCGACATCGCCGCCCCCCAGGACCGGCGCATGAGCATGGACCTGAACGACATCTCCAACCTCGACAAGAACAACAGGATCCTGGCCCGCGATGACCGGCGACGCCTGTTCAGCCTGGGCAACCAGCTCTGGCACTCCGACAGCTCGTTCAAGGAAGTGCCGGCCAAGTATTCGCTGCTGTCGGCGCGCACGATCCCGGAGGCGGGCGGCAACACTGAGTTCGCCGACATGCGCGCGGCCTACGACGCGCTCGACGAGGCGGCCAAGGACGAGGTGCGCGACCTGATCTGCCTGCACAGCCAGATCTTTTCCCACGGCATCCTGGGCTTCACCGACTTCACCGACGATGAGCGCATGAAGTGGGCGCCGGTGCGCCAGCGCCTGGTGCGCCGCCATCCGCGGACCGGCCGGCTGTCGCTCTATCTGGCGAGCCACGCCGGCGGCATCGAGGGCTGGCCGATGCCGGAGGCGCGCGCCTTCCTGCGCGACCTCACCGAGCACGCCACGCAGCGGCAGTTCGTCTATGCCCACGTCTGGCGCCTGCATGATCTGGTGATGTGGGACAACCGCGTGACGATGCACCGTGCCCGGCGCTACGACCACACGGTGGTGCGCGACATGCGGCGCACGACGCTGACCAACGAAGTGTCGAGCCTGGAGCAGGCGCCCTAATCACCATGCGACTTCAATTCCTCGGGTCCGGCGACGCCTTCGGGAGCGGCGGCCGGTTCAACACCTGCTTTCACCTCGAGCGCACGGCGCACGGCAACGTGCTGATCGATTGCGGCGCCTCCTCGATGGTGGCGATCCGCAAGTGGCAGGTCGATCCCAACGCCGTCTCGACGGTGCTGGTCAGCCATCTGCACGGCGATCATTTCGCCGGCCTGCCGTTCTTCCTGCTCGACGCCCAGCTCGTCAGCCGCCGCACCGCACCGCTCACCCTGGCCGGGCCGCCGGGCTTCCGCGAACGGCTGGACATCGTCATGGAGGCAATGTTCGCGGGCTCGACCAAGGTCGAGCGGCGGTTCGCTCTGGAGGTGCGCGAGCTGGCTTTGCACGAGCGTGTCGAGCTGAACGGGCTCGCCGTCACGCCCTACCTCATGAAGCATTTCAGCGGCGCGCCGTCCT
>JAEZIF010000286.1 GCA_023416135.1 Pseudomonadota bacterium | reverse complement strand
CCCTGCCGCGCGCGGGGGCGGCGAAATTGTCTCGGGGGCGCGCCACTCGGGTGGCGCGTCTTCTCATGGCCTTCCGGACCGCGCGCGGCTCGCGCGCCCGGCCGGAGCTTGTTTCACCGGGCATGATGGGTCCAGGTGATTCCACCTGGACCCATCATGCTTTAACGTCCGACCCGGCTGATCTCCTTGTTGCTGCGCAGCAGGCCGTCGAAATACTCGATGGTCTTCTTCAGCCCCTGCTCCAGCGTGACCTTGGGTTCCCACTTCAGCTTGTCGCGCGCCAGCGTGATGTCCGGGCAGCGCTGCAGCGGATCGTCGACAGGCAGCGGTGCGGCCTGCGCGAGCCTGGACTTGCCGCCGACCAGCTTGAGCACGGTCTCCGCCAGCCGCCGAATCGGCAGCTCGACCGGGTTGCCGAGATTGACCGGTCCGGTGAAGTCGTCGGGCGTGTCGTTCATCAGGCGCAGCCAACCCTCGATCAGGTCGTCGACGTAACAGAAGGCGCGGGTCTGCATGCCGTCGCCGTAGATCGTGATGTCCTCGCCCCTGAGTGCCTGGACGATGAAGTTCGACACCACGCGGCCGTCGTTGGGATGCATGCGCGGTCCGTAGGTGTTGAAGATGCGCGCGACCTTGATGCGCAGCCTGTGCTGGCGCCAGTAGTCGAAGAACAGCGTCTCCGCGCAGCGCTTGCCCTCGTCGTAGCAGGCGCGCGGGCCCAGCGGATTGACATTGCCGCGATAGCTCTCGACCTGCGGATGCACCGTCGGATCGCCGTAGACCTCGCTGGTCGAGGCCTGGAAGATCTTGGCGCGCGTGCGCTTGGCCAGGCCCAGCATGTTGATGGCGCCGTGCACGCTGGTCTTGGTCGTCTGCACCGGATCGTGCTGGTAATGGATGGGCGAGGCCGGGCAGGCGAGATTGTAGATCTCGTCGACCTCGACGTAGAGCGGGAAGGTCACGTCGTGGCGCATCAGCTCGAAGCGTGGATTGTCGAGGCACGCCGCCAGATTCTGCTTCGTGCCGGTGAAGTAGTTGTCGACGCACAGGACGTCGTTGCCTTGCGCCAGCAGCCGCTCGCACAAATGCGAGCCCAGGAAGCCCGCGCCGCCCGTGACCAGAATACGCTTGCTCATGTTTCCTCGGAAACCCGCTCCATCCGGCACCGGACACTAGAGCGGAATGCGAGCAGGTGGAACCACGCACGCGGCTCCACCCGATCTCATTCGCGCGCCCGGGCGGTGCTTCACCGGGCATGATGGGTCCGGGTGATTCCACCTGGACCCATCATGCTTTAGTGCACGCGCTCCGGACGATCAAACCCTTGAAATCACGCCAAAACCGCCGAAGATGCGTGCCCAATCGGGGAAGCGTTCAATGAGCATCGAGATCACGAGCCTGGCAGACATCGTGCGGCGCCATGCCCTCGATCGACCCGATGCCGCGGCCCTGGTCCATGAGGGCCATACGACGACCTATGCAGCGCTCGACCGTGCGGCGAGCCGTGTCGCCAATGGCCTGATAGGCGAAGGCGTCAAGCCGCAGACGCGCATAGCCCATCTCGACAAGAGCAGCGACGTCTTCTTCGAATTGCTGTTCGGCGTGGCCAAGGCCAATGCCGTGATGGTTTCGGTGAACTGGCGGCTTGCCGCGCCGGAAGTGCTGCACATCGTCAACGACGCCGAGGCCGAGATGCTGTTCGTCGGCGAGGAGTTCTTCCCGATCATCGACAAGATCCGCGACGAGCTGAAGACGGTGCGCAAGATCGTCGCCCTCGGCGCCCGCCATCCGGCGTGGCAATCCTTCGACGTCTGGCGCGACAGCCATCCCGACGCCGACCCCGGCCTGTCGGCCAGGCCGACCGACACGGCGGTGCAGTTCTACACCAGCGGCACGACCGGGCTCCCGAAGGGCGCGGAGCTGACCAACGCCAACTTCGCCTGGATGCTGCCGCTCTGGACCAAGACCTGGCTGCTGGCCGAGGGGGTGCCCAACCTCGTCTGCCTGCCCATGTTCCATATCGGCGGTGCCGGCTGGGGCATCGCCGGCCTGTTCAGCGGCGCCACCAACCACGTGATGCGCGAGTTCGTACCGGTCGAGATCCTGCAGACCATCGAGCGCGAGAAGTTGCAGGTCATGCTGCTGGTGCCGGCGATGATCCTGTTCCTGGTCCAGGCGCCGCAGATCCGCGAGACCGATCTTTCCAGCCTGCGCCTGATCGTCTACGGCGCAGCGCCGATTCCGGCCGACCTCCTCAAGCAGGCGATGAGCGTCTTTCCCTGCGGCTTCCAGCAGGTCTATGGCCTTACCGAAACGACCGGCGCCATCACGCTGCTGCCGCCCGACGACCACGATCCTGACGATGTCAAGAAACTCCTGTCCTGCGGCCATGCCCAGGAGGGCGTGGAACTGCGCATCGTCGGTGACGACGGCAAGGAGATGGCCACGGGCCAGGTCGGCGAGATCGCCGTGCGCTCGCGGCAGATCATGGGCGGCTACTGGAACCTGCCCGACGCCACGAAGCGCGCCATCCAGGGCGACTGGTTCTTCACCGGCGACGCGGGCTACCTCGACGACGAGGGCTATCTCTACATCTACGACCGCGTGAAGGACATGATCGTGTCGGGCGGCGAGAACATCTACCCCGCCGAGGTCGAGAGCGCCCTGTTCGGCCATCCCGCCGTCGCAGACGTCGCGGTTATCGGCGTGCCCGACGAACGCTGGGGCGAAGCCGTGAAGGCCGTCGTGGTCAAGAAGCCCGGCATCGACGTGAGCGCCGGCGAACTGATCGACTGGGCACGCGAACGCATCGCCGGCTACAAGCTGCCGAAGTCGGTCGACTTCGTCGACGCCCTGCCGCGCAATCCGACGGGCAAGATCCTCAAGCGCGAGCTGCGCAAGCCCTACTGGGGCGACCAGCAGCGCCAGGTGAATTGAGACGTGAGTCGAGGACGCGCCACATACACGGCGCGTCCTGGCCCGTGCCTCGACCTAGCGACCGCGTGAACGCTGTCCGCCCGACGGCGGCGTGAAGGTCGGCCGCGGCGTCGCCGGCGCGCTCATCTGCTGCGGCCGCGGTGCGGGCGCGCTCGCCTGCTGCATGCGCCAGCCGCCGCCACCGCCCCAGTTCTGCTGCTGAGGCTGCTGCTGACGGGGCGCCTGCGGCGGCATGCTGGCCTGCTGCGTGCGCCAGCCGC
Source organism: Pseudomonadota bacterium (assembly GCA_023416135.1). Classification (GTDB taxonomy): domain Bacteria; phylum Pseudomonadota; class Alphaproteobacteria; order Reyranellales; family Reyranellaceae; genus Reyranella. The sequence goes on along the minus strand of JAEZIF010000286.1, from coordinate 27,512 downwards.
CATTGCCCCAGTTCGACGACGGCTGCTGTGGTGCCGGCGCAGGCTGCGTACGCTCGTTGTGCCGGGCGTTGTAGATGCGCTGGCTCTGGTTGTTCTGCATCTGGTCGATGCGGCCGCGCTCATAGGGCGACACGCGGCCGTCGGAACGGGCGTTCGCCTGGTAGCGGTCGATGCGATTCTGGTTGTAGTCCAGCCGGCCAGCCTCGCCGCGGGTCAGCGAACCGTCACGCACGCCGTTGTCGATCCGACGGTCGTTCCATGCATCGCGGCGCTCGCCGCCGGGCGGGCGATTGCCGTCCCAGCCGTTGTGCTGACCGTTGTTCCAGCCGTAGTGCCGGTTTGGATCGCCGCGGTCGCCCCGGCCGCGGTCGCTCCAATTGTGGTTGCCCCCGTTGCGATCACCCCCCCAATTGCGGTCGCCCCAGCCGTGGTTGCCCCAACCGTCACGACCTCCGTCCCGGCCGGCGTGGTTGTAGCGATCGCGCCAGCCGTCATATCGCCCATCGGTACGGCCCCAGTTCTGGCCCCGGTCCCAGGCCTGCTGGCTGTCGTGGCCCTGGCGATAGATCTGCCGGCCCTGGCGGTCGGTCATGTGATCGATGCGGTTGCGCTCCTGCTGGGTCACCACGCCGTCGGCGCGGGCGCGGGCCTGGGCGCGGTCGATCGCCCGTTCGCCCTGCTCGAGGCGCCAAGCCTCGCTTTGAGTGATCTGGCCGCTGCGGATGCCCTGCTCGATGCGATTCTGCTGGTAGTCTTGACGCTGATCGATGCTGTACATCGATTGCGCGTACGCGCTGCCGCCGACGAGCAGGCTGCCCGACAGAACGGCGTAAGGGATGCTGCGGAATTTGGACATCGTTTCCTCAGGTCGTGAAGCGACGGCGGATGTACCGTCTTCAGTCGCTACGCCTGCCCGCTTTGCCGCATCCCTCGTCATCGGCCAGCTTAAGCGGTAAAACCGTGACGACCACAGCAATGTCACCAGCAGCGTCCAACCAATGTCCGAATTGCCCGACAACCTGACTCCCGTCCGCGCCGCCCATGTTTTCGATGAGGCGCGGCTTGCCGACTACATGAAGACCCATGTCGACGGCTATCGCGGCCCTGCGCGCGTGCTCCAGTTCGAGGGCGGCCAGAGCAATCCGACATTCCATATCACGGACGGCGGCGGCCGCATGTACGTGCTGCGCAAGAAGCCGCCGGGCAAGCTCCTGCCCTCGGCCCACCAGGTCGATCGCGAATATCGCGTGATCAAGGCGCTCAGCGACCACACCGACGTACCCGTCCCCAAGCCCTACGCGCTCTGCCAGGACGACGCGGTGATCGGCACTGCCTTCTACATCATGCAGTTCACGCCGGGCCGCGTGCTGGCCGATCCCAAGATGCCCGGCATCCCGCCGGCCGATCGCGGCCGGATCTTCGATTCCATGAACGACGTGCTGGCGCGCATTCACAATGTCGACTACCGCACCGTCGGGCTCGGCGATTTCGGCCGCGAGGGTCAGTACATCCAGCGCCAGATCGCGCGCTGGTCGAGCCAGTACGACCTCGCCCGCACCGAGCATATCGAGGCGATGGAGCGGCTGAAGCAGTGGCTGCCGGAGAACATTCCGCCGGGCGACGAGACGCGCATCAACCATGGCGACTACCGGCTGGGCAACACGATCGTCCATCCGACCGAACCGCGCATCGTGGCGGTGCTCGACTGGGAACTCTCCACGCTCGGCCATCCGTTGGCCGACCTCGGCTACAACTGCATGATGTACCACTTCGGAGAGGGCTTCGGCGCTTCGGGCGGCTATGCCGGCGTCGACCTCGAGGCATTCGGCATTCCCACCGAGGCCGAGTATCTCGCGGCTTACGCCCGCCGCACCGGCCGCAAGGAAGTCCCGTCCTTCGACTTCTACCTCGCCTTCTCGCTGTTCAGGCTCGCTGCCATCGTGCAGGGCGTCTACAAACGCGGCCTCGACGGCAACGCCTCGTCGGAGACCGCCACGAAGTACGGCAACCGCGCCAAGGCGATGGCCGACATGGCGTGGTCGATGGTGGAGAAGCGAGCTTGAAAACTCGCGGTCCACGTCCGACTACTCGTCGGCAAGCGGCACCATCGAGGCGTCGCTTCCCTTCGGGCAGTTTTCGGTATCGACCACGGTGTTGGCAGGATTGCGATACCGCTCGATGTTGTAGGGTGCGTCGTCCGAAGCCGGCCGCGCCGGCGGCGTGCGCAACGTCCAGGCGACCAGGCGTTTGATGACGCTGCCCAGCGCCTGGTCGAAGGCGTCGACGACCTTGGGTACCGAGTCGGCGCGCGCACGCACGCAGCGCTCGAACGAGGCGACGCCGATGATCTGCCGATCGGGCATCCGCACCAACTTGGCGATGATGCGCACGCGCACGATCGGCGGCTTGCCGTAGTAGTAGAGCGCCTCGAAGTTGCGCAGGTCGGGCTGCAGCACGTAGTTGGCGCGTATGCCGATCGACTCGCGGGCGACCGCCACGATCTTGCGCGTGTTCTCGAAGGAATCGACGATCCTGGTCTGCACCATCAGCGGCGCGCGATCGGTCCATGCCGCCTTGGCGTAGTAGTCCGTCGATGTCGGCGTCATGGCGATGGCGATGCGGCCGGTATTGAGGTTCGCCGCCGCCGCCGGCGCCTCGACCGCGAGCTGCCAGTAGACCGACGGCAGGCCGGAATCGAAGGTACTCTTGGGAGTGACCGTGTAGAGGTCCTGCGGCTCGGTGGCCGCGTCGACCGCACTGATGAACTGGCAACCGGCGAGCAGAACGACCGCCCCGGCGAGGGCGGCCAAGCGAAGTATCATTTGGGCGTATATCCTTGCTTGCCGCTGAACACGAAGCCCGACGGATCCCGTTCGAGCCGCGTGGCGATGACGTTCAGGTTGGTGGTGAGCTGCCGCAGCTCACGGATGGTCATCGACAACTCGTTGAGCCCCGTCTCGGTGAAGTTCTTGACCGGTCCTTTGCTCTCGCCGACCAGCTTGCTGAGCTGGCCCGCCGCATTGTCGATGTTCTTCAGCGCCACGCGCGCCTCGGTGATCGTCTTGGAAAGCTCGCTCGGCTCCTTGCCGGCCAGCGCCTTCTTGCTGGCGGCATCCTGCGGCCCGAGCTCGAGAGCGAGCACGCTCAGCGAATCGGCCAGCGAGTTGACCTTGTCGAAAGTCTTGCGAAACTCGGCGACGGCGAGCGGCAGCTCCGCCAGCGTCGATTGAATGGCAGCGTCCTGCTTGGCGAAGGCCGTCGTCATCGTCTGCAAATTGCGCAGCGAGTCGGAGAGCGCTCCGACATTGTCCGGGCTCAGAAGCTCGTTCAGCCGGTCGACCGTGACGCCGGCCTTGGTCAGCAGTTCCTGCGCCGAGGTCGACGTCGCCTGCAGGAACGACGCGCCCTCGCGAATCTCGGGGTAAGGCCTGTCGCCCTCCCTCTTCTTCGGCTTGATCTGGTCGACGTCGAGGCGACCGACGATCTGGATGAACGGCGCGCCGGCGATGAACGGCTTCTCGAACACCGCGTAGGACCGCTCGCGGATATCGATGTTCCAGTCGACCGCGACCGTGACCTCGATCTTCTCGCTGAGCCGCTCGCGCCCCGTCGAGCGCTGGGTGTCGACGCGCGAGGTCAGCTGGATGCTGGCGACGCGACCGACGCGCAGGCCGCGATAGAAGACCGGCGAATCGGTGGTGAGTCCCTGCACGTCACCCGAGAACAGGATGTCGTAATAGGCGTAGGCCGTACGGTCGCCGGCACGCAGCTTCCAGATGACGAAACCTGCGACGGCCGCAATGAACAGGACCATCGCGGCGCCGATCAGCACATAGGGCGATTTTCTTTCCATATACCGCCGCTCTACTCCTGTTGCCTGGCCGCCGCCCGCCCCCGCGGTCCGCGGAAGTATTCCTGGACCCAGGGGTGATCGAACTTGAGCAACTCGTCAATGGTACCCACCACGACGCGCTTGTCGAGCAGCACGGCAATACGATCGCAAGCGGCATAAAGACTATCCAAGTCGTGCGTCACCATCAGAATCGTGACGCCCAGGCTCTCGTTCAACCCCTTGACCAGTTCGTCGTAGTGCGCCGCGCCGATCGGGTCGAGGCCGGCCGTCGGCTCATCCAGGAACAGCAGGTCGGGGTCGAGCGCCAAGGCCCGGGCGAGGCTGGCGCGCTTGCGCATGCCTCCGGAAAGTTCCGAGGGCTTCTTGTCGCCGGCGTCGGGCGGCAGCCCGACCATCGCGACCTTGAGCGCAGCGATGTCGCGCATCATCTGCTCCTCGAGGTCGACGTGCTCGCGGACCGGCACGATGATGTTCTCGGTGACGCTGAGCGAGGAGAACAGGGCGCCGTCCTGGAACTGCACGCCGGTGCGCGCCTGCATGTCGCGCTCGGCCTGGCCGTGCAGGGTGGCCGTATCGACTCCCAGCATCTCGATGGTGCCCTTGGTGTGACGATTGAGGCCGATGATGGTGCGCAGCAGCACGGACTTGCCCGTTCCTGACCCCCCGACCAAGCCGACAATTTCGCCGCGAAATACGTCGAAATCGAGATCGTTGTGGATGATGTTGTCGCCGAACTGCGTGCGCACGCCGCGCAGCTTCAGCACGATGTCGCGGCCATCGCGGTGATCGACGAGCTGCCCACCTTCCAGGAGCCTGGGCGGCGCAGGCTTCTCGCCATGCTCCTTCGCCGGCGCCGCCGTTTCGGCCATCACACGCCCGCCAGCAGGAAGATGATGGAGAAGATGGCGTCGAGCACGATGACGCAGAAGATCGATTCGACCACCGACTTGGTCGTGAGCTGGCCGACGCTCTCGGCGCTGCCCCTGACCTGCAGGCCCTCGAAGCAGCCGACGATGGCAATCACCGCGCCGAACACCGGCGCCTTGATCATGCCGACGTAGAAGTGCCACGGCCCGACCGTGTCGCGCAGCCGCTCGAAGAATTGGACGAACGTGAAGTCGAGATAGAACGTGCAGGCGACCGCGCCGCCCAGGAGGCCGGTCATGTTGCCCCAGAAGGCGAGCAAGGGCATGGAGATCACCAGCGCCGCGATGCGCGGCAGGACCAGCCATTCGATCGGGTTCAGCCCGATCGTGCGCATGGCGTCGACCTCCTGGTTGACCTGCATGGTGCCGATCTGGGCGGTAAAGGCGCTGCCCGACCGGCCGGCGACGATGATGGCGGTGAGCAGCACGCCGAGTTCGCGGAACATGCCGATGCCGACGGCCTCGACGGTGAAGGTTTCGGCGCCGAACTGCTTGAGCTGCTGGACCCCCTGGTAGGCAATCACCACGCCGATCAGAAAGGTGAGCACGCCCACGATCACCAGGGCGCGGATCCACACCTCGTACATCTGGCGCACGACCGCGTTCAAACGGAAGCGCTTGGGATGCAGGCAGGCCTCGACGAAGGTGACGAGGATCTCGCCGAAAAAGGCAGCGAGGTTCACACCCTGCTCGTAGAGATGGACGGTGTTCCGTCCGATCTCCTCCAGCCAATTGGTGAACCAGCTCGGACTGCGCTCGGGCGGCGCCTCGCACATGTTGTCCTGCACGACCTTGAACAGGTCGGCATGCGCCTTGTCGGCGGTCTCGATCTGCGCATCGGGACCGCCGGCCAGCATCAGGATCTCGAGTGCCCCGGCCGTGTCGAGCCGCTCGACCTTCTTGGCGTCGACGATGCGGTCGCCCTTGCCGCCTGCCTCTGCCAGCGCTTTCTCGACCATGCGCCGCATGCCGCGCAGCCGGAACACCGTCCATGTGCCGGCGACCTCGATAACGGGTTTTCCTGCGCGCTGCGTGTAAAGGATCGTGGGTTGGGCGTCGGCCATCGGCGACGATTAGTCGTCGTGCAGCTTGACGCTGTCAATCAATCTCCGGACGAATTGCGTCCTGCCGCTCGCGCTGTCACGATCGCTACCGGAGGAACCGATGGGAAAGTGGCCAAGCCTCGACAAGATCAAGACGGACGACGACGATCCGATCGACAAGGACGACTACGAGGACAAGCTCGAACAGCTCCAGCACCGATTGCTCGACCTGCAGATCCACAGCCTGCGCAACGGGGGCCGCGTCGTAATCGGCATCGACGGGTGGGATGCCGCCGGGAAGGGCGGCTTGATCGAGCGCATCGTCAGCGGACTCGAGCCGAAATCGATCCAGGTCTATCGCATCGGCGCCCCGACGGCCGAGGAGCAGGGCCGCCATTATCTCTGGCGCTTCTGGAACCGCCTGCCGGCGCCGGGCAACTGGGCGATCTTCGACCGCACCTGGTACGGCCGCGTGCTGGTCGAGCGCATCGAGGGTTTTTGCAGCAAGGACGCCTGGAAGCGCGCCTACCGCGAGATCAACGAGTTTGAGCGCCAGCTCGCCGACGACGGCGTCCGAATCGTCAAGCTCATGGTCCATATCAGCGAGGAGGAGCAGAAGCAGCGCATGATCGCGCGGCTCAACGACCCTCATAAGCACTACAAGATCGGGTTGGAGGACTTCCGCAACATCGCCAAGCGCAAGGAATACATCGAAGCCTACGACGACATGCTGGAACGCACCGACACCGACTGCGCCCCCTGGCACGTGATCGCGGCCAACAACAAGATGCGCGCCCGCCTGAAGGGCCTGACGATCATCGACGACATCGTCGGCAAGGGCCTCGACGACCTCCAACAGCCGCTCGATCCGAAGATCGCCGAAGCGGCCAACAAGCTGTGGGGCTGGAATCCGGGCGAAAGGAAGAAGAACAACAAGAATCATTGATGCATGTCGGGCAGGTGTCATCGGGCCGCGTGCCTGGAGGCCCGCGGCCTCATGACAGTTCGGAATCCGCCGAAGGATTGGCCGTGGCCCGCTCCTCCCCTGCTCCCTAGCTTCCCCGCATGACCCGGCCCAAGCGACGCGTCTTTCCCGGCTGGTGGGTGGTCACCGGCGCCTTCCTCTGCATGATGACCGGCTATGCCGTCGCCTATTCCTTCGCCGCCTTCTTCGGCGCCCTGGAAAGCGAGTTCGGCGCGCGCCGCGGCGAGACCGCTCTGGTCTTCTCGATCTCGGCCTTCCTCTACTTTCTGCTGGGCTTCCCGGCTGGCCTCATCGCCGACCGGACCGGGCCCCGGCCGGTCGTTGTCGGCGGGCTGCTGCTGATCGCCATCGGCCTGGTCGCCGCCGCGCAGGCGACAAGCTTGTGGCAGGTTTACGCAGGCTATGGGCTGGGCGTCGGCGTGGGCATCGGACTCAGCTACGTGCCGAGCGTGGCGGCCGTGCAGCGCTGGTTCGTGCGCAGCCGCGGCACCGCGAGCGGCATCGCCATTGCAGGCATCGGCGTCGGCACGCTGATCGGCGCGCCCCTGGCACATCAGCTGATCGCTCATCTCGGCTGGCGCCAGACCTACCTCGTGCTCGCCGCCCTCACCGTCCTGGGCGCTATCGCCTCCGGCGCGCTGGTTCGGCCGGCGCCGGAGCGTTACGGCCTCACGCCCGACGGCGATCCGCCGCATCCCTCGGGCGCGAGCGCCATGCCGGCCGGCCTCACGCTCGGCGAGGCCGTGCGGTCGGGACCGTTCTGGTCGATCTATGTCGGGGCGATGCTGATGTCGTTCGGCCTGTTCGCGCCCTTCGTCCACCTCCTGCCCTACGCGCGGGACATCGGGCTGGGCGAGGCCTTCGGCGTGCTGCTGATCGTGCTTCTCGGCGTCGGCAGCACGGTCGGCCGCTTCCTGTTCGCCAGCGTCACCGGCTGGATCGGCCGCAAGCACTCCTTCGGCCTGATGTATGTCGGCGCCGCCGCCATGCTGGCGATGTGGTCGATATCGACCACGGCGCCGGCGTTGATCGTCTTCGCCCTGGCGTTCGGCGCCTTCTACGGCGGCTTTGTCGCCATCGCGCCCTCGCTCGCCGCCGACTATTTCGGCGGCAAGGCCCTGGGGTCGATCATCGGCGCGCTCTACAGCGGCGTCGCCTTCGGCGCCCTGCTGGGCTCGCCGGTCGCAGGCTACGCCTACGATTTCTTCGGCTCCTATGCCGGCGCCATCCTGGCCGGCGCCGCGCTCTGCCTGGTGTCGTTCGTGATCACCCTGCTGACGCCGGAGCCGCGGGAGTGGCTGGCGCGGCATCAACGGCCCAGGTGACGCCTGGCCCGAACTGGGCGGCGATCCACGGCAGGGCCTCGCGCATCGCTTCCTCGAAGCGCCACGGCGGGTTGATGACCGCGAACCCGCAGGCCGCGAGCTTGCTCGGTGCGATTGCGTCGAGACGGAGCTCGAGGACCAGCGGCTTGAATGCGGCCAGGTCGCGCGCGAACGCTTCCGCCATCTCGTCCTTGATCGGATACCAGACGGCGTAGCAGCCGGTCGCGAAGCGCCGCACGCCCTGGCGCAGGGCGCGCAACAGTCGCTCGTATTCGTCGGGCACCTCGAAAGGCGGATCGATCAGCATCAGGCCGCGACGTTCGCTGGGCGGCAACAAGGCCTTCAGCGCCTTATAGCCGTCGGCCTGTCGCACCTCGACGGCGCGATCGCCGGCGAACTCGCGCTTCAGCGCCAGCGCCTCGTCGCGATGTAGCTCGCAGGCGATGAAGCGATCCCCCGGCCGAAGGGCCGCGCGCACCAGGCGCGGCGAACCGGGATAGCGCCTGGGCTGCCCCCCGGCCGGGCCGAACTTTCGATCGTAGGCGGCGACGGCTGCGAGATAGCGCGCGACGGCCGCCGGCATGCCGCTGCGCGGCGCCGCGGCGATGCGCGCGATCCCCGCCTCCGCCTCGCCGGTGCGGCGGGCAAGGCTGCCCGTCAGGTCATAGCCTCCCGAGCCGGCGTGCGTGTCGAGCACGAACAGCTTCTTGTCCTTGGCCGTCAGCAGCCGAAGCAGCTCGCACAGCGCAGTGTGCTTAAGGACATCGGCGAAGTTGCCGGCGTGGTAGCCGTGGCGGTAGTTCATCGACCGGCCATTGCCCCGGTATTGCAGGTGCCGAATGGCGTCGCCTTCAGCACGCCCGCGTCGATCGACGCCGCTCGATCATCCGGGCAGAACTCGGACACGCGCTCGGACATGACGGCGACGGGGAGAAGCGCAGGAACAGATACGACGACGACGAAGCGGAATGCCATGCCGGCGAGTTTACCGGCAACGGCCGTGCAACGTTAGTTTTTGGTGGTTGGCTGGGCACGGACTGTGCTTCAAGCAAGGCCAGAGGGGAGATCATGGCCACCTACGAGCTCAATTCATCGCCCGAGACCTGCCACTGGGGCTACTTCGACAGCCAGCTCAAGCCTGCGCTGCGCATCAAGTCGGGCGACATCGCCACCATCCACTGCGTCTCCGGCTCGACCGAGATCCTGCCAGGCGAGCCGTTCAATGTGCTGCCCGAGCATCGCGAGATCCTGGGCACCCTCAAACCGCATCTCGGCCGCCACATCCTGACCGGACCGGTCCATGTCGAAGGTGCCGAGCGCGGCGACACGCTCGCGGTCGAAGTGCTCGACATCAAGTTCCGCACCAACTGGGGCTGGAACGTGCAACGGCCGCTCGCCGGCACCCTGCCCGAAGACTTCCCCTTCTTTCGCCTGACCCACATCGCGATCGATTCCAATCGCGGGGTGTGCACCATGCCATGGGGGCTGGAGATCGAGTTGAAGCCGTTCTTCGGCATCATGGGCAACGCACCGCCGCCGGAATGGGGCCAGTGCAGCTCGGTCGAGCCGCGCGCCTTCGGCGGCAACATCGACAACAAGCACTTCCAGGTCGGCAGCACGGTCTACCTGCCGGTGTTCGCCGAGGGCGGCCTGTTCTCGACCGGCGACGGCCATGGCGTGCAGGGCGACGGCGAGGTCAACCTGACGGCGCTCGAGACGTCGCTCAGCGGCACCTTCCGCTTCACCGTTCGCAAGGACATGAAGCTCAACAACCCGCGCTGCGAGACCGCGACGCACTGGATCACGCACGGCTTCGACCACGATCTCGACGATGCCGCCAAGGAAGCGCTCCGCGACATGATCCGGCTGATCTCGGCCAAGACTGGTCTGTCGGCCGCCGACGCCTACATGCTGTGCAGCCTGCAGGCCGACCTGCATGTCACCCAGACCGTCGACGGCCACAAGGGCATCCATTGCATGATCGCCAAGAAGGTGATCGGCGGGTGAGCGAAGACCTCGCCGGTGCCTGGCAGCTCGTGAGCTGGTCGTTCGAATACGAGGACGGCCGGCCCGCCGAGTTTCCGCTGGGCCGCGAGGCACGCGGCTTGCTGCTCTACACGCCGGGAGGTCGGGTCAGCGCAACCCTGATGGACAATCAGCCACCTGGATCCCTCGCCTACGCCGGCCGCTATGACGTGCGCGATGGTGCCGTCTATCATTCGATCGAGATCTCGACCGACCCGACATTGGTGGGGATGACGACGACTCGACGCATCGCACGGGAGGGCGACGTGCTGACACTTTCGGGACCCGACTTCCGCGCCGGGACCGGGCGCAGCCAGAAGATCGTCTGGCGGCGCCTGCCGTGAGCACGCCGGCCCTGCTCGGCGAGGCGGCCGGCCGTCACGACGAGGCGGCCTGGTCGCGCCATGCCATGGAGCTGATCCAGAACGATCAGCGCCGCTCGGCCGACACCCACCTGCTGAAACTCTACTTGCCCGCCTTCGAGGGCCTCGACATCTATCTCAAGGACGAATCGACCCATCCGACCGGCAGCCTGAAGCACCGGCTGGCGCGCTCGCTGTTCCTTTACGGCATCTGCAACGGCCGCATTCGGCACGACACGCCGATCATCGAGGCCTCGTCGGGTTCGACGGCGATCTCGGAGGCCTATTTCGCGCGCATGCTGGGCCTGCCCTTCCATGCCGTGATGTCGGCCACCACCTCGCAGGAGAAGGTGCAGGAGATCGAGCGCCAGGGCGGCAAATGTCACCTGGTTGCCGACGGCAAGGGCATCTATGCCGCCGCCGAAGATCTCGCGGGCAGGCTGGGCGGCGTCTACATGGACCAGTTCACCCATGCCGAGCGCGCCACCGACTGGCGCGGCAACAACAACATTGCCGAATCGATCTTCGAGCAGATGAGCCGCGAAGAGCATCCGGTGCCCGCCTGGATCGTCATGAGCGCCGGCACCGGCGGCACGACGGCCACGCTCGGCCGCTACATCCGCTACAAGCGGCTGGCCACGCGGCTCTGCGGCGCCGATCCCGAATACTCCGCCTTCTTCGAGGCTTTCGACACCGGCAACATGGCGGCGACATGCGATCGCGGCTCGCGCATCGAAGGCATCGGCCGCCCGCGCGTCGAGCCGTCGTTCATCCCCAAGGTGATCGACCACATGATGCGCGTGCCCGACGAGGCGGCGCTGGCCGCCATGCGCGTGCTGTCGCGCCGTCTCGGCCGCCGCGTCGGCGGCTCGACCGGCACCAACTTCTTCGCGCTCTGCATCATGGCCTCGCGCATGAAGGCGGAGAGCGCGAAGGGCTCGCTGGTGACGCTGATCTGCGATTCGGGTGAGCGCTATAGCCACACCTACTACAGCGACGAGTGGATCGCCGCCCAGGGGTTCAAGCTTGCACCATACGAGCAGGCGCTCGATGTCTTCCTCGACGGCAAGGGATTTCTGTCATCCTGAGCGAAGCGAAGGATCTCATGCCAGTTGCGAGCGGCATGAGGTCGTTCGCCGCGCTCAGGACGACATGATTCAAGCTAAGGCGCCGGCTCGACCGCGAGCTCCGTGCCGTTGACCGCCGTCACGCGCACGCGCGCGCCGGCCGCCATGTCGGGTCCGGTGACGGTCCAGCTTCCGTCGCCCACCTTGACCCGTCCGCGGCCATGCAGGATGGGCGCATCGAGCACGATGATCTTGCCGACCATGGCATCGCCGCGGGCGTTGATGGTGGCGTCCTGGGCACGCCCCTGCTGCAGACGCTTCAAGGTCGGACGCAGCACGACCGCCGAGGCCACCGAGACGATGGCGAAGACGAAGAGCTGCAACTCAAGCGACAGGTCCGACGAGACCAGCAGGAAGGCTCCGACGGCGGTGGCGCCGACCGCCAGGAACAGGAAGACGATGCCCGGCAGCATCATCTCGAACACCAGCAGGACGGCGGCGAGCGCCCACCAGTACCAGAAGATGATCTTGAAGCTCATGGCGCCACCCGTTCCTCAGCCGCTCGACGGCACCGAGCCGCGCGGCCGGGCCGCCTCGGCGGCGGCGCCGCGCGCCTGCGCCTCCTTGGCAAGCTCGCCGATGCCCGCGATCGACGCCATCACGCCCGCCGCCTCCACCGGGAGAAAGAAGACCTTGGAGTTGTTGCTGGCGCCCATGCGGGCCAGCGCCTCGACGTACTTGGTACCCAGGAAGTAGTTGGTCGCCTGGACGCCGTTGCCGGCGATGGCCTGGGCCACCATGTTGGTCGCCTTGGCCTCGGCTTCGGCCTGGCGCTCGCGTGCCTCGGCCTCACGGAAGGCCGCCTCGCGCTTGCCCTCGGCGATCAGGATGGCCGACTGCTTGTCGCCCTCGGCCCGCTGGATGCTCGATTCGCGCACGCCCTCGGCTTCGAGAATGGCCGCGCGCTTCTCGCGCTCGGCCTTCATCTGCCGCCCCATCGCCACGACGAGATCCTCCGGCGGCGCAATGTCCTTCAGCTCGATGCGCAGCACCTTGACGCCCCATGGACCGGTCGCCTGGTCGATCACGGCGAGCAGCGTGTTGTTGATGTCGTTTCTCTTCGCCAGCACCTCGTCGAGGGTCATGTTGCCCATCACGCTCCTGATATTGGTGAGCGCGAGGTTGGTGATGGCGAGATGAAGGTTCTGGACCTCGTAGGCTGCGCGCGCCGCGTCGATCACCTGGTAGAAGGCGACGGCGTCGACCTGAACCGTCGCGTTGTCCTTGGTGATGACCTTCTGCCCGGGAATGTCGAGGACGTTCTCCTGCATGTTCATTTTGCGGCCGACGGCATCGATGAACGGCACGATGAGATGCAGGCCCGGCGGCAGGGTGCGCGTGTAGCGGCCGAAGCGCTCGATCGTCCAATTGGTGCCCTGTGACACGGTCTTGACTCCGGCGAATATCAACACCAACGCCGCGACCACCAACGCCAGGACGAATATCAGAGCACCGGACATCATCGCGCCTCCCAGGCTTCGAACGGCTGAAGCCTAACCCATGCCGGTGTGGGGAACCTCATGATTCGGCCGCGGGCGGGACACACGCGGTCCGAATATGAAACTCAATCCGCCGCCCTCGCCAATTCAGGCGCGGCGATGCGCTGGTCGGTCGCCAGCCAGCGATCGAGGAAGCCGTCGATCCAGCGGTCGAGCGGCGGATCGTAGAGGGCGTGCATGCTGAGATGAACGCCGCGCTGCTGAATGCCGGGTTGTCTCAGTCGCTCCGAATTCAGCGTCCAGATCTCCTTCATCTCCAGCGTCACCTCGGGGTGGAACTGGAAGCCGAAGGCGTTGGGTCCGCAGCGGAAGCCCTGCACGGGGTAGGTGTCGTTGGTGGCCAGAAGCTCGCAGCAGTCGGGGATAAGCATGCCCTCGCGATGCCACTGGTAGACCTTCATCGGTCCCTTGAACCAGGCGCGGCCCGCTTCGGTCGGCTCGATGTCGACATAGCCCACCTCGACCTTGCCCTCGGGATGGGGGTTGACGCGGCCACCCAGCGCGCGCGTCAGCAACTGGGCGCCGAGGCAGAGTCCGAGATACGGAACACCCGCTTCGATCACCCTGGGAATCCATTCGAGCTCGCACTTTATGCCGGCGAGCGTGCCGCAATCGTTGGCCGACATCGGCCCACCGAAGATCACGACGCCGGCATAGTCCGACATGTCTTCGGGCAGGTTGCAGCCGAGATTGGGACAGAGGCGATGGAGCTCGTACCCGCGCCCCTCGAGGAGCACGCCGACCCGGCCGGGCCGCGACTGCTCCTGGTGCACGACGATCGCTATTTTCTTGCGAACCACTTTTTTGGGCTTTTCAGCCGGTACCGTCATGGAATTGCAAGATACGGTGCGCTTGTGGCAACGACAAGGCCAACCGACCGCGGAGGGACGAAATGGCGCGCCAGATGGAATTCTACTTCGATTGCTCGAGCCCCTGGACGTACCTCGCCTTCCATGCGGTGCAGCCCCTGGCAGCCGAGCTCAATGCGGAAATCGCCTGGAAGCCGATCCTGGTCGGCGGCGTGTTCAACGCGGTCAACCAGACGGTCTACGACAACCGCGCCAATCCCAATCCGCTGAAGCAGTCCTACATGCTGAAGGACCTCGCCGACTGGGCGCGGCTCCACGGCCTTCGCATCGTCTTTCCCCCGAAAGTCTTTCCGGTGAACAGCGTCAAATGCATGCGCGGCGCCTTGCATGCTCTCGACGAAGGCAAGCTCGTGCCCTACTCGACCGCGGCCTTCGAGGCCTACTGGGGTGACGATCGCGACATCGCCCGCGAGGAGGTGCTGGCCGACATCGCCGCCAGGGCGGGCCTCGATCGCCAGCGCTTCTTCGCCGCGATCGAGACCGATGCCTGCAAGCGGAGGCTGCGCGCCAACACCGACGAGCTGATCGCCCGGGGTGGCTTCGGCAGTCCCACGATGTTCGTCGGCAGTTCCATGTTCTTCGGCAACGATCGCCTGCCGCTGGTGAAGGCGGCGTTGGAGGCGAGTGCGTCATGACAGCCAACAGCGATCCCGGCTTCTGGGCCAAGGTCCGCGCCCACCTCGTGCGCTACGGCGGCGCCTTCGCACCGGTGATCGCCGAGAGCGCGGACGGCAATTACTTCACCGATGCCGACGGCCGCAGGATCCTCGATTTCACCTCGGGCCAGATGAGCGCCATCCTGGGCCACAGCCATCCCGAGATCGTCGCGATCGCGCGCAAGTATATCGGCGAGCTCGACCATCTCTATTCGACGGTGCTGTCGCGGCCGGTCGTCGAGCTGGCGGCGCTACTCGCCGAGATCTCGCCCGGCAAGCTCGACCGCGTGCTGCTGGTGTCGACCGGCGGCGAATCCAACGAGGCCGCGCTGCGCATGGCCAAGCTGGTGACCGGCCGTCACGAGGTCGTCGCCATGAGCCACTCATGGCATGGCGTCACCGGCGGCGCGGCGTCAGCCACCTATTCTTCCAGCCGCAAAGGTTACGGGCCGACCCAGCCCGGCGCCCTGGTGCTGCCCGCTCCCGACAGCTATCGCTCGCGCTTCATTGACCGGAGCGGCGCCTACGACTGGCGAGCAGAGCTCGAGTTTGGCTTCGACCTGATCGACCGCCAGTCGACCGGCGCCCTCGCCGCCTGCATCGTCGAGCCGATCTTGAGCTCGGGCGGCGTGCTCGAGCCGCCCGAAGGCTACGTGGCGGCGCTGGCCGAGAAGTGCCGCGAGCGCGGCATGCAGCTCATTTTCGACGAGGCGCAGACCGGGCTCGGGCGCACCGGCCAGCTGTTCGCCTGCGAGCGCGATGGAATCGTGCCCGAGTACCTCACCCTCTCCAAGACCCTGGGCGCCGGCCTGCCGCTCGCCGCCATGCTGACGACGCCCGAGATCGAGGACATCGCGGCCGAGCGCGGCTTCCTGTTCTACACCACCCACGCCTCCGACCCGCTGCCGGCGGCAGTCGGTCTGAAGGTGATCTAGGCCATCCTGCGCGACCGGCTCGCCGAGCGGGCGCGCCAGCTCGGCGAACGGCTCAAGACCGGCCTTTTGGCCCTGCAGCAGCGCTATGATTGCATCGGCGACGTACGCGGCCGCGGCTTGCTGCTGGGTCTCGATCTGGTGAAGGACCGCCGCACCCGCGCGCCCGACGCCGAGCTCGCCCAGCGCGTGGCACGCGAATGCCTCGACCTCGGCATGATGACCAGCGTGGTGCGCGGCGGCTTCGGCATATTCCGCATCGCGCCTCCCCTCACCATCGATGCCCGTGAAATCGACCTGGGGTTGGAGATCTTCGACCGAGCTCTTGCCCGGGCCGTGCACTGATTTCCCCAGGGGCAGCACGACCTGAGCGGTAATTGATTTGAAAGAGGCCCCCAACTGTTGTACCCGCATGCGGTTTCCGGCCAATGTCGTTGGGAGTGTGTGGATGATCAAGAAGCTCTTGCAGGCGGCAGTTCTGGTCGTGGGGGGACTGGCCTTGGGTGGCTGCCCGCTCGGGCAACAGGCTAAGACGACGGCGCCGACCAAGCCGCCGGCAGCAGACTATCAGGTCGCGTCGACGGTCGCGTCGCCCCCTGCCGCCAGCATCCGCAACATCTGCTACAACGACGCCGATCTCGCGACCTACCGTGCCCGCATGCTGCAGATGGAGCTGAACGTCGCCACCCTGCAGTGCCAGAGCACGGGCGGCGCCCGGGCTTATGAAGGCCTCTACGCGCAGCTCCTGAGCAAGTACAAGTCAGAGCTCTCCTCCAACGCCCGTGCCATGCAGCAGCTTGCCGGCCGCAAGCGCTTCAACCTCGATGTCGTCGTCACCGAGTTCGCCAACCGAACCGCCCAGCGCGCGCCGACCGACAAGGAGTTTTGCGCACGCGCCAAGCGCGCCTTCGACTGGGCGCTGTCCCCGCAAGTGACGTCGTTGGCGCAGGCGCCGCCGCCGTACGATCTCGGCCCCGAGATGAACGTCCATCCCTGCCCCAAGCAGTAGGGTTCTAGGAATCAAGCAAGGGCGGCCCATCGGGCCGCCCTTTGTCTTTGTCAGATGTGCTGCGCGGGGCCAGCCGGTCGTGGACCGCGATGCGAATCCGCGAGCCGCGGCGTCGCCAGTCGCAGGACCGCCCGATAGCCGGGCTGCACTTCCAGCTTTTCCCGCCGGCCGCCGACCACCAGAGCGCGGTGTGCCGCAGGCAGGCGCCAGCACGGCACGAACATGAACAGGTGATGTTCCAGGTGATAGTTGACCCAGTACGGCGCGAGCAGCAGTCGCTCGAGCGGGTTGGCATGGGTCGTCCGCGTGTTGCGCAACGGGTCGTCGTTGTCGGGTACGACCGCGTGCTCGGCGATGTTGCGGACGCGGCTCACCAGTTGATACCAGGTAGCCAGCGGCAACAACCACATCACGGGGTACAGCCACCAGTAGCCAGCCGCCGACAAAAGCGCCAGCATCATCAGGTTCGCGACGAGCGAGCCCTTCTCCTTGCGCCACAGGTTCCCGAGCTGAGTGGCGAGCGATGCATCGGCCGGACCCAGCGCACGGCGAAGCTGCTCGCCGCGGCGCTGGTACGCCGTCTGGCCGCTCAGGTCGCGCACGATCTTGCGGCGCAGGCTGGCGCGGCTGATCGGGAATGGCGCCGACAGACCGAGATCCGGATCCTCGGGCTGCTGCGTGAACCGATGATGCTGCAGATGGTACGGGCGATAGAGCGCGAGGCTGGTGAATACCGGATAGGCGCATAGCCATGCGCCGACCCAGTCGTTGACGCGGCGGTTGGCGAACAGCAGCCCGTGCGCGGCGTCGTGCATCAGGATGGCGATGCCGAGCTGTCGCCCGCCGATCACCATCACACCCAGCAGGAAGGTGAAGGGATTGGGCCACCAGGCGAACAGCGCCATGCTGGCCCCGATCAAGGCCCAGGCATGCAACACAAGCAGCGCGCCCACGAGATTGGACTTGGCGCCGAGCCCGCGCGCCTGCTCGGACGTCAGATAGTCGCTGACCTTAGGCACGACCGCCGTGGCGCAGCAGCTGGCCGGAATGGGTATTGGTCGGCTGGTCGTTGCGGATCGTGACCTCGCCGTTCACCAGCACATACTTGTAGCCTTGGGCGCGCTGCACGCGTCGCCATTCGTTGCCCGGCAGGTCATGGACGATTTCGTCGGGCATGACCCTGAGTCCGTCGAAGTCGTAGACCACGATGTCGGCCGGCGCGCCCTTCTTCAGCACGCCGCGCCCGCGGAAGCCCGCGACCTCGGCCGGCAGCGCCGACAGGCGCCAGTGCACGTCCTCCAGGCTCAGCATCTTGTGCTCGCGCACCACCTTGCACAGCGTCTCGGTGGGATAGCGGCCGGCGGTCAGGAATTTGGTGTGCGCGCCGCCGTCGCTGACGCCGAACAGCACGTAGGGATCGTCGACCAGCTCCTTGAGATACTCGATCTTGCCGTTGGGCGGGGCGGCGAAGAACTCGGTCTTGAGATCCTCCTCGACCGCCATGTCGAGCATGACGTCGACGGGGTGCTTGCCCATCTTCTCGCCGGCATGGGCCAGCGTGTAGTCGAGCCACTTCTTGTTCCTGTCGAGCTTGGGCCCGACGATGGCGATCTGCGGCAGTGGACCCGTCGCGGTGATCGGCAGGTTGTCGCGCAACGCGGCGCGGCGCGCCGGATCGGCGAGCTTGACCAGCCGCTCCTCGCGCGTGCCCGTCGTGGCGTCGCACCAGACCTGCGAATCGTCGAACAGGTTCCAGTCCTCGAAGGTGAAGGTGAAGCCCGCATCGGTCGTGAGCCCCTGCCCGACGACGCGAATGCCGCGTTCACGGCAGCTCCTCAGCCAATCCAGCACGCGGCGATGGATGTGCGGCTTGTGGTCGAAGGCCTGGACCACGTTCATGATGATCGGCCGGCCGCTGATGGTGGCCACTTCTTCGTAGAATGCCTGGTCGCGCGCGTTGTCGCCGGAAACCAGCAGCATCTGCATGAACCCATCGTTGCGCTCGGCCAGAACCCGCGCGAGTTCGCGGCAGGTGTCGTCGTGCATGACGTCGGTCGGCATGGCCGAGCCGTCATGGTCGCGCTGCACCGCTGCCGGACCGGTCGGCAGCATGCGCTGGGCCGACCAGCCGCAGGCGCCGGCATCCATGGCCTCGTGCAGCAGGCGCCTGATCTCGGCGTGCTGCTCGGGAGTCGGCAGCTTGCCCGACTTGGCCGCTTCGAAGCCCATCACCCAGATCAGCAGGGGCGAGATCGGCATGTAGGGCAGGACATTCACCGCCTTGGGTGCCGCATCGACGCTGTCCAGGAACTCGGGGAAGGTCACCCAGTTCCACGGCATGCCGGCCTTCATCGAGGCCATGGGAATCGCCTCGACGCGGGTCATGGTCAGCATGGCGCGATCGCGCTCCGCCGGCCGTACCGGTGCGAAGCCGAAGCCGCAGTTGCCGATCACCACCGAGGTGATGCCGTGCCAGCTCGACAGCGTGCAGTAGGGATCCCAGAAGAGCTGCGCGTCGTAGTGCGTGTGCAGGTCGACGAAGCCCGGGGCCACGATCAGCCCACCGGCGTCGATCGTCTCGTCGGCTTCGCCGGCGCCGATCTGGCCGATCTCGGCGATCCTGCCGTCCTTGATACCGATGTCGCCGCGAAAGCGCGGCAGGCGGCTGCCGTCGACGATCATGCCACCGCGGATCACGCGATCGAACCGGCTCATGTTTTCCTCCGTTTCGCCGAACGTGAGCGTGACCCGCGACTCTGTCAACGAGGCGCGTTAAGCTCGCAGGATGAAACAGGATCGCGTCCGCACCGATGTGCTCGAGATCGCCTACGAGGAGCACGGGCCGACGAACGGCCCGCCGGTGATTCTCCTCCACGGCTTCCCTTATGACGTGCGTGCCTACGACGAGGTCGCCCCGCCTCTGGCCGCCGACGGTTGTCGCGTGCTGGTGCCCTGGCTGCGCGGCTATGGTCCGACTCGCTTCCTGACGGCATCGACGCTGCGGTCGGGCGAGCAGGCAGCGCTCGGCCACGATCTCATGCAGTTCATGGACAAGCTCGGCATCAGGCGCGCCGCGATGGCGGGCTACGACTGGGGCGGCCGCGCCGCCTGCGTCGTCGCCGCACTGAAGCCCGAGCGCGTGCGCTGCCTGGTGAGCGGCGCCGGCTACAACATCTTCAACACCGCGGCCTTCCAGATCCCCGCATCGGCCGAAGCCGAGCACCGCTTCTGGTATCAGTACTATTTCCACACCGAGCGTGGCCGTGCCGGCTTGACCAGGAACCGCCGCGACATCTGCCGGCTGTTGTGGAAGCTCTGGTCGCCCGAGTGGCAGTTCGACGAAGCGACTTTCGAAAGGACCGCCGTGGCATTCGAGAACCCCGACTTCGTCGATGTCGTGATCCAATCGTACCGTCACCGCTACGGCTACACGGCCGGCGATCCGGCGCTGGCCAGCATCGAAGCCGAACTTGCCAGGCAGCCCAAGATCTCCGTGCCGACGATCAACCTGCATGGCGGACACGACGGCGTCGGCCCTGCCCTCGAGCAGGACAATCAGGCCAAGAACTTCACCGGCCCCTACGAGAGGCGGCTGCTGCCCGGCATCGGCCACAACGTGCCGCAGGAGGCTCCGGCCGCCACCGTCACTGCCCTGCGCGATCTCATGAGGGAAACGACCCGATGAACGTCGTCCTGGCCGGCGCGACCGGCAATATCGGCAGCCGCATCCTCGACGAGGCGCTCCGCCGCGGCCATCGCGTGACCGGCCTGACGCGCGATCCGGCCAAGCTCGCCGCGCGCGCCGGACTTCAGGCAAAGAAGGCAAACTCGGCCGACATCGCGCAGTTCGCCGATGCGCTCAAGGGACACGAAGCGGCGATCCTGTCGGTCAAGTGGAACGAGAACGACGTCCATCAGGTGCTCGACGCCCTGCGCAAGGCCGGCGTGAGGCGCTGCCTGTTCGTGGTCGGTGCCGGCAGCCTCTTGCGCCAGGACGGCCGCACGCACTTCGACCACATGGCCGAGAAAGGAATCCAGCCACCGACCTCCAAGCCCGCGGCACTGGCCCTGGCCGAGATCCAGAAGGTCACGGACCTCGACTGGACCGCAATCTCGCCACCCGCCTCGATTCAGCCCGGGGAACGCACGGGCAAGTTCAAACTCGGTCGCGATCACCTGCTCGAGGATGATAAGGGCAGGAGCGAGATCAGCCGCGAAGACTTCGCCATCGCCATCATGGACGAGATCGAGAAGCCCCGGCACATCCGCCAGCGCTTCACCGCGGCATACTGAGCGACGACGGGCGCGTCCACCCGCTGCCGCCCGGCGAAGGCGAGATAGAGACGGTCTCCGTCCGCCATCGCGACGCCCATGCGTCGAGCGCGCTGCGGGCCTTCCTCGATTGCGCCCGTCCGACGACGGGCCCGCCGTGCAGCCGATAGCCGACAATCGTGGCGGCCATCTGATCAAACCGCTACCTGCCGCGCCTTCCAATCCCCTACCTTGCGGATCATGCCGACAGCCAATCCCCAGCTTGCCCGAGCCGAGGCGTTCTGCGCCGCCTTCGGCCTTCGCGTCCCCATCCTGCTCGCGCCGATGGCCGGCGCCTGCCCCGCCTCGCTCTCGATCGCCGTTGCCAATGCCGGCGGCCTGGGAAGCTGCGGCGCGCTGCTGATGCAGCCCGGCGCCATCAAGGCGTGGGCGGCGGAGGTGCGCGCCGGCAGCAACGGCGGCTTCAACCTCAATCTCTGGATTCCGGATCCGCCGCCCGCGCGCGACACCGCGGCCGAGGACGCCGTGCGCTCTTTCCTGCGCGGCTGGGGACC
Source organism: Pseudomonadota bacterium (assembly GCA_023416135.1). Lineage (GTDB taxonomy): Bacteria > Pseudomonadota > Alphaproteobacteria > Reyranellales > Reyranellaceae > Reyranella. Next base: position 6,075 of record JAEZIF010000286.1, on the reverse strand, counting down.
GGAAGTCGCGCGAGAGGCAGGCGACGTCTCACCGCCCGACTTTGCCGCCCAGTGCGAGGCCATGCTGGACGTCGGACCGACGATCATCTCCTCGATCATGGGCGTCTATCCACCGGACTTCGTCGCGCGCATGAAGGCCGCGGGCATAAAGTGGTTCGCCAACGCCACGACCGTGGCCGAGGCCAAGGCGGCGGAGGCGGCTGGCGCGGACGTGATCGTGGCCCAGGGCATGGAGGCCGGCGGCCATCGCGGCGCCTTCGATGCATCGAAGGCGCAGGCGGAACTGGTCGGCCTGTTCGCGCTCCTGCCCGCGATCGTCGACGCGGTGAATGTTCCGGTCGTCGCGACCGGCGGTATCGCCGACGCACGCGGCATCGCGGCGGCGCTGATGCTGGGTGCATCGGCGGTCCAGATCGGCACCGGCTTTCTGCGCTGCCCCGAGGCAAAGCTCGCCCCGGCCTGGGCCGACGCCCTCGGGCGCACCCTGCCCGAACAGACCCTGCTCACGCGCGCTTTCTCGGGCCGGCCCGGCCGCTCGGTCGCCACGGCCTATGCCCGCACCGCCACCGCTCCCGATGCGCCGAACCCCGCACCTTATCCAGTGCAGCGCGGCCTCACCCAGGCGATGCGCGATGCCGGGACCAAGGCCAACGACATCGATCGCATGCAGGCCTGGTCGGGCCAGTCCGCGCGGCTGGCGCAGGCCAAGCCCGCCGGCGATGTGGTGCGCGAGCTGTGGAGCGGCGCACGGGCGCTGTTGCGCTGACCTTTGCCGGGGCGCTTGGAGGCCCCGCGGTCCGATGAGCGCTACTCCAGCGTCTCGAGCAATCGGGTGCAGAGATAGGTGCGCGGCACCAGCGACGAGTAGTAGATCTGCTCGAACGCCGCATGGGCGCCCTTGCCGTCGGCACCGAGGCCGTCGAGCGTCGGGATGCCCAGCGCCGCGGTGAAGTTGCCGTCGCTGCCACCGCCGGTCAGCGGCACGTCCAGGAGCTCCTTGCCGATCTCGCGATAGATCGCCTGCGCCTTCTCGAACAACGCCGTGATTCCGGCGTCCTTTTGGTACGGCGGCCGGTTCATCTCGCCTTCGACGGTCAGCGTCACGTCCTGGCCGATCGGCTCGAGGTTCAGGAACCAGTGCGTCATCTCCTCGGCGAGCTGCTGGCTCGGAACGCGCAGGTCGACCTCGATCCTGCATTCGGCCGGCACGACGTTGACGCCGCTGCCGCCCTGGATCAGGCCGACATTGCAGCTGATGCCGCGGGCGTAGTCGGTCTTGGCCTCGATGCGCATGATCTGCCTGGCCATCTCGTGGATGGCGCTGCGGCCGTCCTGGTGGCGCACGCCGGCATGGCTCGCCGTACCCTTCACCGTGAGGGTGAAGCGGCCGACGCCCTTGCGCGAGGTGACGACGCGGTCACCGTCCCGCCCGGGCTCCATGACCAGTGCGTATTTGTGGCCGCGCGCCGCTTCCTCGATGCGCGTGCGCGAGGTCGGGCTGCCGACTTCCTCCTCGGGAATGAACAGGAAGGTGACGGGCAGCTTGGTCTTCTTGCCCTGCCGCACCAGATGGCGCAGCGCGTAGTAGGCGATGTAGCCGCCGGCCTTCATGTCGTAGATCCCCGGCCCGAACACGCTGTCGCCTTCGCGGCGGATCTTGAGGTCCTTCTCGATCATGCCGATGGGATGGACCGTATCGAGATGGGCCAGCACCAGGATGCCCTTGCCGTCGCCGTAGCTCATCTCCGGCGTGGTCCTGCACTCCAGGATATCGCCGAAGCCATCGCGGCCCGGAACGCGCTCGAGCTTCAGGCCGAGATCGCGGAACTGCCCCTCGACGTGGTCGACGACCTTGTTGACCGATCCGGCATCGTGGCTGGGGCTTTCGATCGACACCCACTCGACGATGCCGTCGAGCACTTCATCGGCATCGATCTTCGGTTCATTCTTCATGCGCTCGGCAGCCATCGGTGTTCGCTCTCCACTACACGGAAACAGTGGAGCCAGAATCGCACGAATGCCCGGCGCACGCGACTCTCTCGGCGCTTGACAATGACGGCGGGCGAAAACAACGTTCAGTTGCAATTATGGCACGTCGCATCAATCGGAGGCGCCCGACCGACTTCCGACGATCCTCGCGGCGCCGATCGTCTCCGTATGCTGGATTTGCGATAGTTCCACACCGCGCAGAGGAGTAACGCCATGGCGGAGCTCTCCAACTGGGACGCATTCGATACCAAGGTGTGGGCCGAAGAGGTCGGCAGCCCACCGAGGGCGCTTTCGCTGCGCCATCCGAGCCATCCGGCCGAAGCCGCCTGCGCAGCCGGCGATCTCGCCACGCTGAGGAAGATCGTTGCGAAGTACCTGAGGAAGGTGCGCAAGCGCCTCGATCTTCCCGACCTCTTCGCCGCCGACGACACCTTCAAGGTGTTCATGGGTTGGCTCGAGCTGCCCGCCGACGACGACAGCGTCGATCCGCGCACGTCGGTCTGGATCAGCCGCTACAAGGATCCGATCGCCAGAGATGGTCTGATCGACCGGTCGATCGTGTTCGTCGCTGCCGAATCCTGGCAAGTGAACGACAGTGCCGGCGTGCTGGGCAGCCGCATGGGCCTGAGGGTCATCACGCATGTCGCCGCCCAGGGCGTCGCGACGTGGAAAGTGCGCATAACGAGCGTCGCGTGCTCGATCGGTCTGCCCGAGGCCTTGCAGGCGCATACGACGTTCGTCCCTGAAGCCATGAATTTCTATTCAGCCGTGTTCGCCCCTGCCGGATTCCTTTCCTTCAAGGCCCAGGTCGCAAACACCATCGGAGTGGACTCCGAGCGACTCGCGATCGATGGCGTTCGCGCCGGAACGGACGCCGGCAAGGTGTCGGGCGTCATCTACGCGACAGAGGCGCAGCCCGCCGGCTCTCCCCCGGGCCATGGTCACGCCTTGACGCTGCGCTTCGGCCTCACGCCCGGCGGCGGCATCGACGGCAGGCCGACCGTGGAAAGATCGGCGCTGATCGCCCATGCGGCAGTGACCGCAAATCTGTTCATTCAGGATCCCGCGTCGAGGGCCGGCCTGGGTCAATTGATCGAGGCACGCCCGAACCGGTCGCCAGAACGTCTGAACGCCTACAAGTACGCGAATGTGCAGCTCGACGGCCTTCTCCCAGGCACGCCGGTTCTGCTTGCCGATTCATGGGTCGACGTCCGGCAGTCCGAGCTCGCCAGGCCCGTTGGCGACCCCGGTTTCACCCAGGGCGTTCAGCCGACAACGGTCAATCATCCCCGACGCGACGACTTCGCCGCTCTCAGCGGCTACGAACATGCACGCGCCCGCTTCGACCAGCTCAGCCTCGTTCGGTCGCTGTTCAACACCATCGTCTCGTACGGTCTGGCGCCGAGCGACTATTTCCGATTCGCCGTCGCCCCGCTGCAGGTCCGCCATCGCTCGCCCATCACGCCCGGGCCGGGCAAGGACGGAAAGACGGTCAACGCGCAGGTCGGCTTCGATCCTCCCCTGTGCAGCCTGATCGCCGAGGGAAAGCCGTTCACGCCGGCTGATCGAAGGCCGGTGCTTGTTCGCTTCGCGCTGGCCGACCTCAAGAGGTCGACATCGCGCCGGCAGCCGCTCGGTCTGGCGTCGGATCCACGATGGAGCTGGCACGAGTATTGTCATGTCCTCCTGGCCGCCCAGACCGGCAAGCTCGAGCTTCATTTCGCGCACAGCGCGGGCGATGCGCTTGCCGCCATCATCGCCGATCCATCGTCGAATCTCGTGACGCACGAATATTCCCGCGGCTACACGTTTCCCTGGGTGTACCTGCATCGACGCCACGACCGCGCGGTCAACAGGGGATGGGGCTGGAGCGGTCCGCGCCATCGCCAGGACCGGTTTCCTGCCGACGACTGCGCATGCCGATACAAGGGCTATGATTCCGAGCAAATTCTCTCGACGTCACTCTTCAGACTCTATCGGGCGCTCGGCGGCGACACCGTCGACGTCGCCGGCAATCCTGACCGCGCGGCTCGCCGACGGGCGGCCGACTATGCGGTCTACCTGATCCTGAGAACGATCAAGGCAATGCCTGCCTTCAACATCGGTGGCATGCAGACGCCCGACCAGTTCGCGACCGGGCTGATCGACTCCGACATCGCGACGGCGCCCTTCACGGGTGCCGGTCCGCTCAACGGCCGGGTCGGCGGCTGGGCCCACAAGGTCATCCGATGGGCGTTCGAGGCGCAGGGCCTGTACCCCGTCAGTCCGTCGACGATCACCTACGAACCGGGCCTGCCGCCGGTAGTCGACATTTTTGTCGATGACAACCGGCCCGATTCGGAAGGCACCTATACCCGCGGCGGCTACATGCCGGTCTCACTCGACTGGAGAGACGGTCTTCCAAGGCGGTGGCATGCTTCAGCCAACGCCATCAGGGTCGTGGGCAATCAGATACAGGTCGAGGTTCGCAACCGCGGCCGGAGCGCGGCGAACGGCGTGAAGGTCTCGGTCTGGTTCATCGCTTGGCCAACCGGCGCGGGCACACCGCCCGAGTGGGGGCCGACCACGGGCTGGACCAAGATCGGCGACAGCGGCCTCGCCTCCGTACCGGCCTGGCCGGCGCCGGCCGTCCCGGTCGGGACTTTCGCGACGCCGACGCCGCAGGCGGGGAAACGCCTCTGGATACTGGCGATCGCCGATTGTTCCAGCGACGTCGCGAACACGAATGCGACGACCGTGCTGCCGTGTGCGCAAAACAGGATCTCGATCGTCGATCTCGTGGCCGGCGACAACAATCTCGGGCTTCGAGTTCTCTGATCGGAACAGGCTACAGCCATTCGCTCCGCGCGAGGCTGAAAACGCGCCGGAAGGTGGGGCAGTCGATCAGATCCGCGTACCGTACCGCGTTGGCCGGAGTGACGGCGTTCGGCGGCGTGGCTCCAGGCACGGCGGCGGTCGAGGCGCCGCCATCCAGCGGGTTCGCCAGCAACTGCCAGATCGCGCCCGCGAGCCAGCGGCTGGCCAGCGAGTCCGACGGATAGTGTACGCCTGCGCGTTCTCTGTTCTTGGCGAGCCGCGCGGCAAACCAGAGCAGCGGCCCGGTGAACGTATAGCTCGTGCGCATGACCTCGCTCAACAAGGGCTTTCGCAGCGGACGTACCTTCTGCGGCGGGAGGCCGCCTGCCTGCGGGACCAATGTGGGCTCGCCAAATCGAGCCTCGATCTCGGGGATCTCGAGCAGCAGGAGGGCGATGAAGTGCCCAAGGAAGGAGTGGCCGCTGGGGAATGAGGGGTGGTGCGGCGGGCCGAACGGCGGCACCAGTCCGGGCGCAATCGTCGACGGCCGAACCCGCCTGAACATCGCCTTGTAGTTCATGTACACGATATTGCCGATCGCGAGGCCGCAGCGGATCAGTTCGATGGTCCAGGGGCGGCGTTCGCCGTCGAGATTTAGGAAGCTCATGAAGTAGGCCGGCAAGCCGTCGGCCTGGACGTTGATCTCGCCCATGTAGCGATCGCGATCGTCCTCCATCATGTCGAACATGGCGTGGATTTCGTTCAGGATGAACGGATTGAACTCGGTCTGCCACCTGAGGTGATCGGGTTCCGTCAGCCACCCTTTGGCGATCAGCTGCGCATTCGTCGTGAAGCGCCACTTTGCATGCTCGCCCGCGAACTCGCAGGCCGCCAGGATCGAAGGCAAGGAAGTGTCCTGCCCGCGCAGCCAGACACCGAGGCGCGGGTCGAAGCCCAATGTCCAGAAGCGAAGCGCAGGATCCCAATCGTCGGTCTGCCAATGGAGATCGAGACCACCCGGGGCCGACGTCGGGTCGGTGACGAAGACGTCCTCGCTTGGAAACGCCCTGCCTCCGTAGTTGTCGGGCGCGAAGTCGAGAGCCCACGGTTTGAAGCCGAGCTCGAGCGGCGTGGCGTAGTAGCTCCAGGGGATCGGGCCCATGCCCCAGAACGCGGTGCCGGTGCCTGTGCCAGTACCGGCTCCTGTTTCGGTCCCGGTCCCGGTTCCCGTACCTGTGCCGGTACCTGTCCCTGTCCCCGTCCCCGTCCCTGTCCCTGTCCCTGTCCCCG
>JAEZIF010000251.1 GCA_023416135.1 Pseudomonadota bacterium | reverse complement strand
GCCTGGGCGATGTCGCCGGGGCCGCAGACCACGGTCGGCACGCCCAGCGTCTTGCGGAAGATGCCGGCTTCGGTGCCGTAGACCACGCTGCCCACGGTGTTGGATCCCGACCAGCTTCGCGCCAGCGCCTTGGCCTCGTCGTTGCCCTCCGACGAGAAGGCCGGCGTCGAGGAGCGCAGCACCGTGGCGATCGTCGCCGCCGGATGCCTGGCCTTCATCTTGGGCAGCAGTTCCTTCTCCAGCCATTCGATGGCGCGGTCGCCCAGCGCCTCGATCGGCAGGCCGGGCAGCTCGCGATAGCCCCACAGGACCTCGCACTCGCGCGCCAGGATGTTGCCTGCCGTACCGCCGACGATGGTGCCGACATTGAAGGTCGCCGCCGCCGGCATGAACTCGCTCTGCTTCGGCGCCTTGGCGTCGAGCTCGTCCTGCACCGTGTTGAGGTAATGGACGAATTCGCCGGCGAAATGGATGGCGCTGACGCCGAGATGGGTCATCGAGGAATGCGCCTCGAAGCCGGTGAACTTGGTGATGTAGATCTGCGCGCCCTTGTGGGCGTGCACCACAGTCATCATGGTCGGCTCGCCGATGATGATGGCGCGCGGCTTGGGCACTTCGCTGGCCATGCGGGCGGCGAGGCCATGGGCGCCGATGCAGCCCACCTCCTCGTCGTAGGACAGCGCAAAGTGGATCGGCTTCTTGAGTTTGGCCTTCTTGAATTCCGGCAGCATGGCGAGGCCGATGGCATAGAACGCCTTCATGTCGCAGGTGCCGCGACCGTAGTACTTTCCGTCCTTCAAGGTCAGCGTCCAGGGGTCGGTGTCCCACGGCTGGCCGTCGACCGGCACCACGTCGGTGTGGCCCGAAAGCACGACACCGTCCTTCACGTTGGGCCCGACGGTGGCGAAGAGATTGGCCTTCTTGCCGTCCTCGCTCGGCACCAGCTTCGACTCGATGCCGTGTCCCTCGAGGTATTGCTGTACGTACTCGATCAACGCCAGATTGGAATTGCGCGAGGTGGTGTCGAACGCCACGAGACGGCGCAACATTTCGACCGAGCCGACGATCTCCCCTGCCATGGTGCTCCTTGATAAGGCTTAGACGGACGTCCGGCCGATCATGGTCAAAAATTCGCGGCGTGTCTCGCCATTGTCGCGGAAAGCACCCAGCATTCGGCTGGTCACCATGGCGACATCGGACTTGTGAACGCCGCGGGTTGTCATGCACTGGTGCGCCGCCTCGATGACGACGGCGACGCCGCGCGGCTGCAGGACCTCCTGCAGGGTGTTGGCGATCTGCGCCGTGAGCTTCTCCTGTATCTGCAGGCGGAAGGCGAAGGCGTCGACCACGCGGGCGAGCTTGCTGATGCCGACCACGCGCCTGTCGGGCAGGTAGCCGACATGGACCTTGCCGATGATCGGCACCATGTGGTGCTCGCAGTGCGATTCCAGGCGGATGTCGCGCAGCACCACGACCTCGTCGTAGCCTTCGACCTCCTCGAAGGTCCGCTGCAGCATCTCGCGCGGATCCTCGTCGTAGCCGCGGAAGAACTCCTCGTAGGAGCGCACGACGCGATCGGGCGTGCCCAGAAGCCCCTCGCGATCGGGATCGTCGCCGGCCCAGCGGATCAGCGTGCGCACCGCCGCCTCGGCTTCGTCGCGAGACGGCCGGGTCAGCCCGGTGGCCAGCGAGACCAGCTCGCTCTTCTTCACCATCTTGTTCATGGTCGTTTCCCTCAATTGAGCCGGCGCCCCTGTTCCACTGAAGTCAGTTCAGCTGGCGAGTCGGGCTGGGCAGGTCGAGCGAAAAGGTGGGAATCTCGATGTCGAAGTTCTCGCCGGACTCGCTCACCATCTGGTAGGCGCCGCCCATGAAGCCCGAGGGCGTGGAGAGCGACGTCCCGGAATTGTACTCGAACATCTCGCCCGGACGCAGCAACGGGGTCTTGCCGACGACGCCCGGTCCCCGCACTTCCTGCACGCGGCCGAGCGCATCGGTGATCTTCCAGTAGCGACTGCGCAACTGCACTGCGACATCGCCCGCATTCTGGATACGAACGAAATAGGCCCACACGAATTGCGATTTCGTGGGTTCCGATTCATCGGGCAGATATTGCGGCCTGACGGTCACTTGGATGGCACGGGTTGTGGCTGTGTACATGCGAGGGTCCTGAAACCCTGACATGGGACGTTCGCGCGGAAAGGTCAAATCGAGCAAGGCCCTACGGCCAATGCTGGATTGCACATCTGGCTGCCTCAAGGTGAGGTCGTTCCTTCAAAGCCAGCGCGGATCAGCGGTGAAATCGATGGTGAGCCAGCGCTGCGGTCCCTCGCCGCCCAGCGCTTCGGCGATCTCGCGCCGAATGGCGTCGACCTCGGTGACATCGTCGAGCCGCATGCCCTCGGGCACCGCGACGTGGATCTCGATGAACTCGGCGCGGCCGACCTTGGCGGCGTAACTGGTGTAGGTCTTGAAGCCGCGGCGGGCGATCACCCCGTCCATCACGCTGCGGACCTTGGCGTCGAGCTCGGGTGGTGTGATGAGCAGCACCTCCTGCAGCGCCTTGCGCACGGTGCGGATCGGCACGAACACCAGGCAGATCGTCAGCAGCGCCAGCACGACGGGATCGGCATAGGGCGTGAGATGACTGTACGGCGTTTCCCGCAGCGACCAGGCGATGCCGAAGGCAACCAACAGGGCCGTGGTGATGGCGGCCGACATCAGCCAGCTCTGCGCGTCGAGCCGCACGAAATCGGAGCCTACGCGCCGGTTGGCGTGGAGTTCGTAAAAGAACATACCAAAGCAGATGACGCAGACGATTACGGCGTAGGCCATCGCCCAGTCGAAATCGAGCTGCCGGCCGCCGGCCAGGAAGCTGTCGACGGCGTTCAGGAAGGCATAGAAGCAGAGCAGCATCAGCGTGCCGCCGTTGAAGGCCAGGACCATGGGCTCGATGTGCCAATAGCCGAACTGAAAGCGGCGGTTGCTGCTTTCCCGGCTGACCAGACGCGAGACGAACAGCGCCAGGCCCGACATGGCGGCATCGATGGCGGCGAACACCCCGTCGAACACGATCGACAGCGAGCCTGACAGCAGGCCGAACAGAACGCCGAACAGCGAGACCAGGACGGTCACGCCGATCGACAGACGGAGCAGGCGTTGCTCTGCGACGGCCTCGGGCATGGGCATAGTCTAGCGCACCTCGAGCCTCCTCTCCCCCCGAGGCGAGCGGAACACGAGCATCAGATCGGAAAGATCAGGCAGGTCGTCGTGCCGTGCGCCAGAAGCTTGCCGGCACTGTCGTAGAGCCTGCCCTCCGAAGTGCCGATGCGCGAGCCGACATTGATCACCTTGCCTTCGGCCTTCACCGGGCCGGTCTTGTCGGTCATGGCGCGCACGTAGTTCACCTTGATCTCGACCGTGGTGTAGCCGGTGCCGGCCTTGAGCATGGTGTGGATGCAGCAGCCCATCACCGAATCGAGCAGGGTGGCGGCGATGCCGCCATGCACCGTGCCCAGCGGATTGTAGTGATCGAACACCGGCGTGTAGTCGAAGACGACACGGCCCAATTCGACCTCCGACACCCGAAAGCCCAGCGCCCTGCTGATCGGCGGCGCCGGGAAACGCCCCTCCAGCAGGCCTTTGAACAGGGTGAGCCCATCGATGGTGCGGGCCTGCTCGAGAGGTACCACGCCGTAACCTGGATCGCTGCCCGCGCCGTTCATCGTCGTCTCCGTCATCGCGTTTTGAGTGCATATACACGTTTGCGCTTGGCCGCTGCAAGCGCCGGCATTATTCTGCCGCCATGTCCGGCTCCCGCCTGTCGCCCCTCGACTGCACCTGCTTTCGCATCCGCGGCGCGGCGCGGCGCGTGACCCAGATCTACAGCAGGCATCTGGCGCCGACCGGCTTGAAGATCTCGCAGTTCTCGCTGCTCGGATTCGTGACGGCCCGGGGTCCGGTGTCGATCGGCCGGCTGTCCGACCTGCTGGCCACCGACCGCACGACGCTGACGCGCAACCTCGGCCCGCTGCTGAAGGACGGCCTGATCGAGCGCGTGCAGTCGGGCGACAAGCGGCGTCACGAGCTGGTCGCGACCGCGGCCGGCCGCGCCCTGTTCAAGCGCGCCCTGCCCCTGTGGGCTGCCGCCGAGCAGGAGGTGCGCGACGCCATGGGCGCCAAGCTCACTGCCGAGCTGCACGGCGCCATCGAACGATCGATGGAGAAGCTCTCGGCCCTCTAGAGGTTGGCGGAGAAGAAGCCGAGCTCCAGTTCCATGGCCCGGCGATAGTTGGCACGGATGGCGGGAGTGTCGGCGGCGTGCTTGTCGAGCAAGGTCTCCAGCCGCACCGCGAGCGCCTCGAAGCCGGGATCGGAATAGGTCTTCACCCAGTCGGCGTACATCGGCGCGACACTGGTCCTGGCGAGCGACTGGCCGAGCCAGGCGTAGAGCCGCATGCAGGGCGTCATGGCCGCGATGGTCTCGCCCAGCTTGCCGCGTCGCGCCGTGTTCAGGAGGAACTCGACATAGTATTTGGTCGCCGCGATCGGCGTCACGCCGACAAGGTCGATCTGCAGGCGCTCGGTGTAGCTCTGGTGCAGCTTCAGCTCCTCGACGACGCCCCAAATCAGCTCCGAGAAGTCGTAGAGGTCCTCGCGCGAGGTGCTATTCGCGAGGCAGAGGGCGTAGGCCCGCGCGAAGGCCTCGAGGAAGTAGGCATCCTGCGCGACGTAACGCTTGAAGCTCTCGAGCGGCAGGGACCCGTTGCCGAGTCCCTCGACGAAGTCATGGATGCGGATGCGCGCGCCCAGGTCGCCGTTGATGTCCCACAGGCGCTGCGCCAGCGACATGGGCTCAGCCCAGCGCCTGCACCAGGTCGGCGATGATGTCCTCGGCATCCTCGAGACCGACCGAGATTCGCACGGTGCCATCGCCGATGCCGAGCCTGGCCCGCTCTTCGGCACCGATGCGCATGTGCGTCGTGGTCGCCGGATGCGTCACCAGGCTCTTCGCGTCGCCGAGGTTGTTGGAGATGTCGATCAGCTGCAGGCGGTTCAGCGTCTCGAAGGCAGCCCACTTGCCGGCCTTGAGGTCGAAGGTGACGACGCCGCCGGCACCGGACATCTGCTTCATGGCGAGAGCGTGCTGTGGATGGTCCTTGCGGCCGGGATAGAGCACGCGGCCGATCGCGGGGTGGGCGGCGAGGGCGTCGGCGACGCGGGCAGCGTTGGCGCAGTGCCGCTCGATGCGCAGGGCCAGCGTCTCCATGCCCTTGACCAGGACCCAGGCATTGAACGGGCTGAGCGAGGGGCCGGTGTTGCGGATGATCGGCTGCAGCTTGTCGAGGATGAATTCCTTGGTGCCCAGCACGGCGCCGCCCAAGGTGCGGCCCTGGCCGTCGATGTACTTGGTCGCGGAGTGCACAACGACATCGGCGCCCCACTCCAGCGGACGCTGCAGGATCGGCGTGGCGAAGGCGTTGTCGAGCACGACCTTGGCGCCGGCCTTGTGCGCGAGGTCGCACACCGCCTTGACGTCGACGACGTCGAGCATGGGGTTCGAGGGCGATTCGAACAGCACGGCCTGCGTCGGCTTGCTGAGCGCCTTCTCCCACTGCGCAAGATCGCCGCCATCCACCAGCTCGCTCTGCACGCCGTACTTGGGCAGCAGGTCGGCCACGATGTAGTGGCAGGAACCGAAGAGCTGGCGCGCCGCGACGATGCGATCGCCCGCCTTCAACAGCGCCAGCAGGGCGAAGAACACCGCCGACATGCCGGTCGAGGTGGCGCGACAGGCCTCGGCGCCTTCCAGCGCGGCGAGGCGATTCTCGAACATGGAGACGGTCGGATTGCCGAAGCGCGAGTACTGGTAGTGCGTGCTCTCGCCCTTGAAGGTCGCCTCGGCCTCCTCGGCGCTCGAGTAGGCGTAGCCCGAGGTCAGGTACAGCGCCTCCGACGTCTCGTCGAAGTTGCTGCGCAGTTGCCCACCGCGCACGGCGCGCGTCTGCGGCCGCCACGTCGATTGATCGGCCTTCGCCTTCTTCTTTGGAATCGCTCCGTCCATTGCCCTCTCCTCACGTCCGCGCCTTTCAAGAACGCGCAACGAAAAAGCCCCCGACCTGGAAGGACGGGGGCTTTTGCGAGCACCTCCGACCTTTTAGCGATTTTTAACGTGGTCGCAAGCCGGTCGGCTCAAATCTCCACGATGGCGTTCCTATATAAGCGAAGAAGGCGGCAAGCAAGCGCGATCTTGTGAGGAGCCGTCAGGTTAGCTAAGTTAACCAACATGAAGTACGTCAACACCCATGAGGCCAAGACCCAGCTTTCCAAGCTGATCGCCGCCGTGCAGACCGGCGAAGAAGTGGTCATCTGCCAGGCCGGCAAGCCCGTGGCGCGGTTGGCGGCCTTCGACCCGACCAGGAAAAAGCCACGCCTCGGCACCTTCAAGGGCAAGATCAAGCTCCATCCGGGCTGGGATTCTCCTGAAACCGATGCCGAGATCGAAGCGCTCATGCTGGGCAAGAGCCCGCCAAGACGTTGAGGCTTCTTATCGATACGAATGCCTACATTTGGGCAATCACGCGGCCGTCGGAACTGTCGACGGCGGCCCGCCAGGCCATCGAAGATCCGGAGATCCACCGGTTCGTCAGCATCGCCTCTCTGTGGAAGATGACGGTGAAGCTGTCCGTCGGCAAACTCACCCTGCCGGCCAACTACATGGATGGCGTCGACCATATCGGCGCCGCGCTGCTGCCGATAACGGTGCCCCACTTGATGCAGGTCCAGTCGCTTCCCCTGCACCATCGCGATCCGTTCGACCGGATGATGATCGCGCAGGCCCTGAAGGAAAGCCTCACGATCGTGACACGTGATCGCGCCTTCAGGGCATACGGTGTGCCGCTCCTGGCGGCTTGATGTCATTCCAATCGCAGCGAGGGATCTTCGCTACGCTCGGGGCGACCAGCGCTACTTCTGCCTGGCCAGCGACTGCTCGCGCAGCTTGCTGAGCGTGATACGCGAGGTCAGGGCCTCGGGATCGGTCTTCACATGGATGATGGCGGGCTTGGCCGCCGCCACCGCGCGCTCGAACGCTGCGGCGTAGTCTTCGGTCTTCTCGACCGTCTCGCCGTGGCCGCCGAACGCCCGCGCGTAGGCCGCGAAGTCGGGGTTCTTGAGGTCGGTGCCGTGCACGCGCGTCGGAAACTCGCGCTCCTGGTGCATGCGGATGGTGCCGTACATGCCGTTGTCGACCACCGTGATCACGATGTTGGCGCCATGCTGGACGGCCGTGGCGAACTCCTGGCCGTTCATCAGGAAGCAGCCGTCGCCCGCCAGCGAGACCACCATGCGGTTGGGCTCGGCGATCTTGGCGGCCACCGCCGCCGGCACGCCATAGCCCATGGCGCCGCTGGTCGGCGCGAGCTGGGTCTTGAAGCCGCGATACTGGAAGAAGCGATGCAGGAAGGCCGCGTAGTTGCCGGCGCCGTTGGTGATGATGGCATCGTCCGGCAGGCGCTTGTTCAGCCAGGCGATGACCTCGCCCATGTTCACCGTGCCGGGCAGCGGCCCGGGCTTGATGTTGTCGAGATATTCGGCATGCGCCGCCGCCGTCTCCGCCTTCCAGCGCTTGCCGTCGACCGGCCTCATGGCCTTTGCAGCGGCCGCGAAGTTCGCCATGCCGCTGTTGATCGGAAGGGTCGCCTGGTAGACGCGGCCCAGCTCCTCGGCACCGGCATGGATGTGCACCAGCTTCTGTTTGGGCACCGGCAGATCGAACAGCGTGTAGCCACCGGTCGTCGCCTCGCCGAGGCGCGGGCCGACGGCGACGATGAGGTCGCAGGCTTTCAGGCGCTTGCCCAGCGCCGGTCCGACGCCGACGCCGAGGTCGCCGGCATAATTCGGATGGCGATTGTCGAACAGGTCCTGGTTACGGAACGAGGCGCACACCGGCAGGTCGTTGGCCTCGATGAAGGCCTTGATGTCGGCGCAGGCTTTGGCGGTCCAGCCGCCTCCACCCACGATCACCATCGGCTTTTCGGCCCCCGCCAGAAGGTCGCGCAGCGTCGCCATGTCCTCGGCCGCAGGTGCGCCGCGCGCGACCTTGTAGGGACCGGCATCCGGAACCTCGACCTCGTCGACCAGCATGTCCTCGGGCAGCGCCACGACGACCGGTCCGGGCCGGCCGTTAAGCGCGGTGTGAAAGGCCTGGCTGATCAGCTCGGGGATGCGCCGCGCGTCCTCGATCTGGACCACCCATTTGGCCATCTGGCCGAACATCCGGCGGTAGTCGATTTCCTGGAAGGCCTCGCGGTCGGCTGCCTCGCGCGCCACCTGCCCGACCAGCAGGATCATGGGCGTCGAATCCTGGAACCCGGTATGCAATCCGATGCTGGCATTGGTCGCACCCGGACCGCGCGTGACGAAAGCGATGCCGGGCTTGCCGGTAAGCTTGCCGTAAGCCTCGGCCATATTGGCCGCGCCGCCTTCCTGGCGGCAGATGATGAAGCGAATGGAATTGCGCTGGGCGTAGAGCGCATCGAGCGCCGCCAGGTAGCTTTCGCCCGGCACGCCGAAGATGGTGTCGGTGCCGTGAATGCGCAGTTGGTCGATCAGAACTTGAGCACCGCTGCGGCGCGGATGAGACCTCGTCATAACTTTCCCTTACTTCGTGGGTGAGAAGGAAGTCGGCACCAATATCTTGTTGTTCATGTGCTTCATGTATTCTCGGCTCTTCTGCAAATACGCCTGCCATGCAGGATCGGCTGCCATCGCAGCGCGGCGCTTGGTGCGATCGGCAAGATCCTCGTAGGCCCAGATATGCACGATCTCATTCACATTGCCGACCTCTGTGGTGAAGAAGCCGACTAGATTGCCGAGATGCTTCCTCTGCACTGGCAGCCCTTCCTTCTCGTAGAGCGCGAGGAAGTCGCGCAGGCGACCCGGCTGCAGTTCGTAGGTGCGGTGGTCGATGATCATGCAATTCCTCCCAATCAAGTGTCGATTGTGTGACCTGCGGAAATTGATCTCAACCCTGCCATCTTTCGCGGTCCGCTTACGGTGGACTCGCGACGTGATTCAGCGCATAAAGCCTGCATTGCGATACTGGCCGACGAGTATCATCGTGAATCTCGGCACAGTCGCGGAGCGCTACGCCGGTCAACGTCTTCTCGTGAGCTTCTTGGTCTTCTGTCAAATGTCATCGAACGCTTGGACCCAGTCGTCCAGCAAGCGCGAGCCGGACTCCGCTCAATCCTTCCTCCAGCCCCGAGCCTTGAATGAGCCGCAAATTGTTTGTGGGCAATCTGCCCTATTCGGTCACGTCTGAGCGTCTGTCTGAAGCCTTCTCTCAGTTCGGCACCGTTACCTCCTCAAAAGTGATCGTGGATCGCGAGACCGGCCGCAGCCGCGGCTTCGCGTTCCTCGAGATGGAAACAGATGATCAGGGCGCCGCGGCCATGCAGGCCATGAACGGCGCGTTGCTCGATGGTCGCTCGA
>JAEZIF010000247.1 GCA_023416135.1 Pseudomonadota bacterium | reverse complement strand
CCCGCACGCAGCCGCGATCGGGTTGACGGCAAGAGCAGAGATGCTATGCTCACCTGGCTCTATCCGGAGGGTCGGCATGAAGCGACGGACCGCGCTCTTGGGCTCCCTGGCGGCGGCCACCGCTGCGTCGACAGCAACGACCGCAGCAAGAGCGCAAACGCCGGTCGACCTGCAGCTCGTGCTGGCGGTCGACGTCTCGCGTTCGATCGACGAGGTCGAGGCCGAGCTCCAGCGACGCGGCTACATCGAGGCGCTCACCAACGAGCGCATCATCGACGCCATCCTATCGGGCGAGAACCGGCGCATCGCCGTCTGCTACACCGAATGGGCCGGCACGCACTATCAGGTCGTTGTGCTCGACTGGAGCGTGATCGACAGTCCGGCCGCCGCGCGCCGCTTTGCCGACAAGCTTGCCGAGGCGCCGCGTCAGTCGCAGAGCTGGACGGCGGTCGGCGCCGCCCTGGCCCATGCCGGGCAGCGCTTCGACAATACGGGCTTCGTCTCCAGGCGTCGCGTCATCGACATCTCGGGTGACGGCCGCACCAACGACGGCCCGCCGGCCGAGCTGGTGCGCGACCGGCTGGTGAACCAAGGCATCGTGGTAAACGGCCTGCCTGTGATGATGAACCGCGCCAACTTCGGCCGTCCGCCCGACCTCGCCCTCGACAAGTACTATGAGGAAAACGTCATCGGCGGACCGGGCTCTTTCATGATCGTGGCCGACGATTTTGAACAGTTCGGCCGCGCCGTGCGCACCAAGCTGGTGCGCGAGATCTCTGGCGTCGACATTACCGCCCGGCCAGCACCTGCCTGAGGCGCTCGAACGGCGCAGCATCGCGCGTGAGCTGCACCGGCATGCCGAGATGGCCGAGCGGATAGCGGAAGACATTGGCTCCGGGCAGCCGCCATCGCTGCGTCACCGCCAAACCGTCATCGTAGGGCAGCCAGCGGTCGGTCTCACCCAGCACCGACACGATGTTGGCGGGCGCGATCGCCGGCTCGGCGGTCGGATCAATCAGCGCCGACAGGCGGGCCAGCGCCTCGCGTGACCAGCCGGCGCGGGCCAGCGCGCGATCGAGGCCGAGCGTGACAGCGAGCGCGCCGCCGAAGGTCACGTCCTCGATGCGGCCTGAGTGACTTATGAGCATGACGCCGTCGGGCCGCGCCTCGGCCGGCCAAAGATGACAGCGGCTGGCAGCCTGCTGGGCGACGAACGACGTCATCGAGATGCCGGCGAGCGCCACCTTGCCGCCGAAGCGCCGCCGGCACCAGGCGATCAGCAGCGCCGATTCGATCGTCTGGCCGGCGATGAGATCGACCGAGCTGGTCGGTCCTGCGGCGAAGAACGGCTCGCCGCCGTAGCGGCCCGGCATGGCGCGCAGCCCGTGGTAGGGCGAGATCGGCTCGATCACGCGCCAGCCCAGCTCGGCGAGCCGGGTGGCCGGGCTGCGCGAGACCGTCAGCAGTTCGAATTCGAGACAGAGGCCGCTACCGAATATCAGCGTGGGACAGGCCGGGTCGGCCGGCTCGATCACTCTGGCATAAAGCCTTTCGCTGCCGGGCCGACGACGCAGCCGCGCCGCCGGCGTCGGCGCGCGCAGCCAGTATTCGCGCAAGCCGTCGTGCATCGCCGGCCGCGACGCGGTGACCGCGTCGATATCGACGGCCTCATCGTAGAGGCTGTCGGGTCGGGCGAGCGCCGGCCCGAGGGCGCGCTCGACATCGGCCGGCCGGTCGATCTCCCAGCGCGCCGACGGCGGCCGGGTCGGAAACAGCAGCGGATAGAAGGAAGCGCGCGTCGCCAGGTGGCAGGCGGCGGCAGTCCGACGCCGGCGGTCGAACAGCAGGCAGTCCGCGTCCGGCGCATCGCCGAACAGCGCCGTCTCCCAGGCTGAGCGGGCCGCCTCCGCCGCCGTCCTGCGATCGGTGTTGCGCGCCAGCACCGAGCGCAGATAGGGCTCGGGCCAAGCGGCGAGCGGCGCGCCGATCTCGTCGCGGAAGCGGGACGTGTCGTTGCCGGCAGCGTTGGCCGCCGCCCACAGGCGCGACAGCGGAAAGTACCAGCGCTTCAAGCCGAACAGCCCGGCCTGGTCGACCCACGGCCTGGCCATCAGGGCGCCCAACGGCGAGCGAAACAGGACGTCCATCGGTCAACTCCCGCCTCTCGATTTCGCTTGGCCGCGCAACGGGCTTGGCAGCATCATCGCCATTGGCTACGTCCTTCGGCAAATGGAGACCTCTTGATGCTGGCCAACGACCCCGTGACCCAGGCGCGGATCGACCTGACGACCGCCCTCCGCGCCGCTGCACGGCACGGCCTGAACGAAGGCGTGTGCAACCACTTCAGCATGACCGTGCCCGGGCGCGACGACCTGTTCCTGGTCAACCCGCAGGGCCTGCACTGGTCGGAGATCACGCCCGGCGACCTGGTGATGGCCGACGGCGCCGGCAACATCATCGAGGGCAAGTACCAGGTCGAGGCGACCGCCTTCTTCATTCATGCCCGCATCCATGCCGGCAACCCGCGTGCCAAGGTGGTGCTGCACACCCACATGCCGTATGCCACGGCGCTGACCTCGATCCGCGACGGCCGCATCGAGATGTGCACCCAGAATGCCTTCCGCTACTGGAACCGCATCGCCTACGACGACGAGTATTCCGGCGTGGCGCTCAGCAACGAGGAAGGCGACCGCATGTGCGGCGCCATGGTCGGCAAGGACATCCTGTTCCTGCGCAACCACGGCGTCATCGTGAGCGGCCCGACCGTGGCGCAGACCTACGACGATCTCTACTACCTGGAGCGCGCCGCCATGGTGCAGGTGCTGGCAATGCAGACCGGCAAGCCGTTGCACAACATCGACGCCAAGCTCGCCGAGCACACCGCCAACCAGATCGCCGGCGAGTCGCAGCAGGCCCTGCTGCATTTCGAATCGCTGAAGCGCATGCTCGATCGCGATGAGCCGGGCTGGCGCCGGCTCGCGGCCTAGGAGACGGCGCATGCGTATCGCAATCCTCGCGGCGGCCCTCGGGCTGCTCGCTACGGCAACCCCCTCCACGCCGTTCGGGGCCTCGGCGCAGAGCTACGGCCTGCCGCCCGGGCCCAAGCTCGGCGAGATAGAGGTCAAGGCCTACCAGAAGATTCCCAAGGCCAAGGTCGCCGTCCAGCTGACGTCGGACACCCACCTGTCGCGCGAGCTCCGTCGCGAGGTCATGGTGCGCCTGTCCAAGCGCGGCAACGAGGTCGGCTTCTCGGGCGGCAACGTCATGCGCATGGACGTGAGCTATTTCGATTTCACCGACAGCGGCCGTGGCGACTACGGCACCCAGGGCGGCCAGCCCTCCTACGCCCCGCCGGGCTCCAACCCGCGGATGGACCTGCCCAGCAATCCGATCCGTCGGCGCGACGGGCTCGGCGCGTCGACCAGCGTGCCGACGCTGCGCATCACGCTGACCCTCTACTCGACGGACGGCGGCAAGGTGCTGTGGGCGGCGACCGGCTCGTGCGCCACCCAGGCTGACAAGGCGCAGACCGCCGGCGAGGCAATTATCAACCGCATCTTCGACAACGCCGACAAGAGCCAGACAGGCGACGCCGGCTGCCCGCTTTGAAACCTGCTGCAAGGAATTGATCGCATGCCGCGTCTGGCTCCGCTCGACCTCGACAAGCTCACGCCCGAACAGAAGAAGGTGGCCGACGCGATCGTCGCCGGGCCGCGCGGCGGCCTGCGCGGGCCGTTCGAGCCCTGGCTCAGAAGCCCGCACCTCGCCGACCGCGCCCAGAAGCTCGGCGAATACTGCCGCTTCAACAATTCGCTGCCGAGAGATCTCTCCGAACTCGCGATCTGCCTGATAGGCCGGCATTTCAAGGCTCAGTACGAGTTCTACGCCCATGCGCGGCTCGCCAAGGAGGCCGGACTGTCCGAAGCGATCGTCGAGGCGATCCGCACGCGCCAGTCGCCGCCTTTCACCCGCGACGTCGAGAAGATCGTCTACGACTTCGTCACCGAATATCTCGCGACCAACCGCGTCGCCGCCCCGAACTACAAGCGCGCCGTCGACGCCTTCGGCGAGCAGGGTGTCGTCGATCTGGTGGGCGTGTGCGGCTACTACATGCTGGTGTCGATGACGCTCAACGTCTTCGAGATGCCGCTTCCGCCGGGCGAACCCGAACCACTGACCTAGCGCCGCCGGCCTGATGAGCTTTCTGCTCTTCCTGGCGGCGGCTTCGCTGATCGCGCTGTCGCCGGGACCCGGCATCTTCTATGTCGCCGCCCGTACGCTGGCCGACGGCAGCAGCGTCGGCCTGGCGTCGAGCCTCGGCACCAGCATCGGCGGTCTGGTGCATGTCGCGGCCGGCGCCGTCGGGGTCTCGGCGCTGGTGCTCGCGAGCGCCGAAGCCTTCACCATCCTCAAGCTCGCCGGCGCCCTCTACCTGATATGGCTCGGCATCAAGACGGCGCGCCAGGCGCACTTCGACATCACCGCGGCGGCGCGCGGCGCGAGCGCCGGCCGTGCCTTTCGCGACGGCATCTTCGTCGAGGCCCTGAACCCCAAGACGGCCGCCTTTTTCCTCGCCTTCCTGCCGCAGTTCGTCGAACCCGGCCTCGGCACGGTGTGGCTGCAATTCTTCGTGCTCGGCCTGATCTCGGTGTTCCTCAACACCGCCGTCGATGTCGTCGTGGTGTTCATGGCAGCGCGCGCCCGCTCCGCAGCGCTCGCCCGGCCGTCGCTGCTCGCCCGCCTGCGCGTCGGCGCCGGCATCGCTATTGCGGCTCTCGGCTTCGGCCTGCTGTTCGCGCGCCGGCCGGTCTAGATGTGAGCCTGCAATAGGCGAATGCTCCGAGCCCGGCTCATTCCTCGAAGATCGCCACTGCGCGCGTCCAGCCGGCCGAGGCGCCACGGATCTTGTGCGGGAAGCAGGCGATGGTGAAGCCGTCGCCCGGCAGCGCCTCGAGATTGTGCAGCTTCTCGAGATGGCAGTAGCCGATGTGGCGGCCGGCCTTGTGGCCTTCCCAGATGATCGAGGGGTGTGGTCCTTGGCCCACTTCTGGGCGGTCCAGTAGAACGGCGCGTCCCAGCTCCAGGCGTCGGTGCCGGTGAGCCGGATGCCCTTCTCGAGCAGGAACATGGTGGCGTCGTAGCCCATGCCGCAGCCGGCATTCACGTAGTCGTCGTTGCCGTAGCGTGAGCCCGCTCGCGTGTTGACCACGACGATCTCGAGCGGCTTCAGCTCATGGCCGATACGCGAGAGCTCGCCCTCGACTTCCCTCGCGGTGATGACGTGGCCGTCCGGCTTGTCGCGGAAGTCGAGCTTCACGCCGGGCTGGAAGCACCATTCGAGCGGTACTTCATCGATGGTGATGGCGCGCTCGCCCTTGTTCATCGTCGGATGGAAGTGATAGGGCGCGTCGAGATGCGTGCCGTTGTGGGTCGAAAGGTTGACGTTCTCGACCGCCCAGCCCTGGCCGTCGGGCAGGTCCTCCTTCTCGAGACCGGGAAAGAAGCCGGCGATCTGGCCGGCCGTGTCCTCGTGCCTGTGGTACTGGATCTTGGGGCCGAACGGCGGCGGATCGGAAACGACGTCGTTCTCGAGATAGATCGAGAGATCAACAAACCGACGCGGCATGATGGGACGCCTCAAGGACCGTTGAGCGAATTCAGGATTGCCCGGGTGAGAAGCTTGCCGATGCACTTCTGGCCGAAGTCGTTGAGATGCAGGCCGTCGAGCTGCACGAACTGGGCGTAGGGCATGCCGTCCTTGTACCAGCTGCGCATGATGTCGTAGCGACGGAACAGGCCGGCATCGAACTCCTTGGCGGCCTCGGCCATGGCGTTCTTGTAGGCTTCCTTGTCCGGCGCGGCGACGACGGCCGGCACGTACTGCAGGTTCATCAGCACGAAATCCGCACCCAGCGACCGGCCGAGCGCCAGCCCGTTGCGCAACCACAGTGTGAACTTGTCGATCGGCATCTGGCGGATGGCAGCGTTGGTGCCGGTCTGCCAGACCACCAGCGAGGCCGGGTTCTCCTTCATCTCCGCCTGCATGCGCGCGGCCATCTCCTCGACGTCCTGGCCGCCGATGCCGCGATTGATGACGTCGACGTCGACGCCGGGCAGCGCCTTGTCGAGGCCGATCTTGAGCTGGGCGGGATAGGCATAGGCCGGGTTCGACACGCCGTAGCCCGACGTCGACGACGAGCCCAGTGCAATGATGCGCAACTGCTTGCGCTCGGCAATCGCCTTGCGCGAGGCCGGCAGCGAGTTGCCGAGCTCCAGCAGCTCGGGCTTGGCCCGACACAGAGTCATCGACTGCGCTAGAGCACTCGCCGGCAGCAGCAGTGCCAGCACCACGGTCAGCCAGGGCCAACCGCGTAGCCTCACGGCACGGCCTCCGCCGTGCTTGGCGTCCGTCCGGAACCGGCCGATCCTCCGCTCTTGAACCAGGTCGCCACATAGGCGGCTGCGCACATGACGAGAATGCCCGCGAAGCTCACGACGATCTGCGACAGGAGCGACTCCTCAAAGTAGCTGACGACGATCTGGGCGGACAACGCAAGAAAAGTACCGATGCAGAATATAAGCAACGATTGTTCCCCGCATCTGCGAAGTGGGTGAAAGACCGGCCAGCGCAGGACGCCCGCACTGGCCGGCACCAGCACCCGGATCAGCCAGGCCCCGGCCAGGAAGTGCGTGAACCGCAGGATATCGATGTTGGTCTTGTCGATCGGGTAGATCTGCCGGGCAAGCCAGGCCGGTGTGATCTCCTGCAGCGAATTATAGTGCCAGGACAAGGCGATAAAGCCCGCGAACAGCAGGTAGAGAACGGCCAGGACCGAGAGCGGCCAACGGAACCGGTCGAGCCAGGAAATCTGGGCACCCAGCACGGCGCAAGCCGTTCCGACGTAGAAAACGACCTGCCAGGCGAGCGGATTGAAGTACCAGACCTTGCCCGCGGGGTAGGCCGGCACGTTCCAACTGAAGTGGCATGTCGCCGCATAGAGCATGAGCGAGACGCCGATCACCGCGAACGGCCAGCGCAGGACCGCCGGCAGGACGAAGGGGAAGGCGGCCAGCAGGACGATGTAGAGCGGCAGGACGTCGAGGTTGACCGGCCGGAACTGCAGCAGTGCTGCCGCCAGGATCGCCCGGTAGGGATTCTCGCCCAGGCCCATCAGCTCCATCTCATCGATCAAGGAGGGCATGTCGCGGGCGATCGACACCCAGACGATCTGGGCGGTGAAAGCCATGAACAGCAGGATGTGCGCGACATAGAGCTGCCAGACGCGGCGATAGACGCGGGCCGCGGCGCGCACCCAGCCCTCGCGCTGCATCATGCGGGAATAGGCAATCACCGCCGTGTAACCCGAGATGAAGACGAAGATCTCGGTGGCGTCGCTGAAGCCGTAGTTGCGGACGGTGAACCAGCTCACGACGTTGGTCGGAATGTGGTCGACGAAAATGAACCACAGCGCCAGCCCGCGAAACAGGTCGAGGCGGATGTCGCGACCGGAAGCGATGACGGGGTCCGCGGCCATGGCCTGCCATTGGTATCGCAGTCATGCGGCCCAATCCACGGCGCCCGCGCGTGTATTCAAGAGGGTCGGCTCACGAGGCCAGGACTTCCTCGACCTTCTGCGCCAGGGCCTTCATGCGATAGGGCTTGGCGATGAACTGCACGTCGGTTTCGAGCGCACCCTTGCTGACGAGCGCGCCTTCGAAGTAGCCGGACGCGAACAGCACCTTCAGGCCGGGCTGCAGCTCGGAAGCCTTGACGGCGAGGTCGCGGCCGGCGAGGTCTCCGGGCATGACGACGTCGGTGAACAGGAGGTCGAATTCCTCGCGTTCGAGCACGATCAGGGCGTCCGCGCCGCTCGATGCCGAAACGACCTCGTAGCCGAGACGGGTCAGTTGATCCGTCGCCTCCTCGAGGACGCCGGAGTTGTCGTCGACCACCAGGATCCTGGCGCGCGTGGTGGGTCTGGCAGGCGCCGTCGCCACCACCTCGGGCTCGACCGTTACGGCGGGCCTGGTGCCGGCTTCGACGTCATGAGCCAACAGGCCGAAGCCGACATGCCTTTGCCATGTGTCCGACAGCGGCCGCAGGATCAGGCGGGCCTGCAGCCGGCTGCCATCCTTGCGCAGCATCGAGCCCGTCGTGTCATGACGGCCCCACTGCAGGGCGTCGCCCAAGGCGGTCTCGGGCTTGCCGAGCAGGTTGTCGCCCTTGGTATGCAGCACGGTGAAACGCCGCCCGACGATCTCGTCGGATGTGTATCCGAACAGCGCCCGCGCGCCCGCATTCCAGGTCAGCACCCGGCCCTGCACATCGAGGATGACGATGGCGTAGTCGGTCATGTCGTCGACAAAACGATGGACCAGGTCGCGCTCGTTGGCGTTCATCGTGGACTGCTCCTTCTACTACGCTTGGCCGTGGACAGCCGAACCGAAGCCAGCGCCGCCGGCGCCGAGCGCCTCGCGGATGAACCTGGCCAGGTCGGCTTTGACATGCGGCTTGGCGAGCAGCATCACGCCGCTTTCGAGGCGGCCGTCGCGCAGCAGCGTATTCTCCGAATAGCCCGACATGAACACGATGCGCGTGTCGGGCCAGGCCCGCTTGATCTCCTCGGCGAGCGCGCGGCCGTTCAGGCGCCCGGGCATGACGACGTCGGTCAGAACCAGGTCGAAGCGATGGACCCTCAGGAACTCGAGCGCCTGATCGGCATCCGCGGCGAGCTTCACGTCGTAGCCCAAGCTGCCGAGCTGCTCGCCGACGATGGCGCGGACCGCCTTCTCGTCCTCCACCACCAGGATGCGCTCGGTGCCGCGCGGCATGGCCTGCTTGCGCGGCGCCGGCGCGGGCACCGCCGCCGGATCGCTGCGCGGGAAATACATGCGCACCGTGGTGCCGCGGCCGACCTCGCTGGCGATCTCGATATGGCCGT
>JAEZIF010000246.1 GCA_023416135.1 Pseudomonadota bacterium | reverse complement strand
CGCTCGGCCAGCTCGCGCCTGTGCTGTGGTCGGCGGGTGATCTCCTGACCGGCAACAAGCTCGACAAGGTCAGGCGCTGCGCCAATCCCGAATGCGGCTGGCTGTTCCTCGACGACAGCCGCGCCGGCAAGCGCCGCTGGTGCTCGATGTCGTCCTGCGGCAACCGCGCCAAGGCGCGGCGGCACTATCACAAGAGCCGAGACCAATAGAGCGAAGTGACAGCACTTTGCTGGCACCGGGGTGCTCGGCACACAAGGGGTTGTGCTGCCGCCCGCATATTGGCGGCTCATGGTCCGCCAAAATTCAACGCCTCATTGCGAGGCGTTGCCAGATTTGATAACTTGCGTTATCATGACTGCGGGTGGAGACGTCATCGGACGCCCCGTCCGCGCGGTCGAGACTAACGCAGGATGCTCTGCAGCTTCATGGCGACGCCCATGTCGCCTTCGATCTTCAGCTTGCCGGTCATGAAGGCCGTCATGCCGTCGAGCTTGCCGCCGATCAGGTCGGCGAAGTCGCCGAAGTCCATCTTGAGGGTGCAGTCGGCATCCTTGTCGTCGTTGCTGACGGCGGGCGGGTTCTGGTTGCCGTCGATGTAGACCACGCCCTGGTCGGTGGCGAACTTGACGGTGTTGCCGAAGGAGGACTTCTTCGAGGCGCCTTCCTTCATTTTCGCGGTGAGATCGGCCAAGGTCATGACGTGTCCTCCAGTCGGCAGTCCCGTTCTGCTCGCTGGTGGGCTTACTTGACCTTTACGTAAACGTCAAATAGAGGCCGATGAACGGCCGTTCATCAGGTCTGGAGGAAACATGACGTATCGCTCGGTCTTCAAGCCGGGGCTGTTTGAAGGCCAGACCATCGTCGTCACCGGCGGCGGCAGCGGCATCGGCCGCTGTACCGCGCACGAGATCGCCGCGCTCGGCGCGCACGTCGTGATCACCGGCCGCAAGCTCGACAAGCTCGCCGCCGTTCAGCAGGAGATCGTGGCCTCCGGCGGCAGCTGCGAAACGCACACCTTCGACATCCGCGAGGAAGCGCAGGTCAAGGAGGCGATCGCGGCCATCGTGGCGAAGAACGGCCGCATCCACGGCCTGTTCAACAATGCCGGCGGCCAGTTCCCCGCTCCCGCCGTCGCCATGAGCGCCAAGGGCTTCGACGTGGTGGTGCGCAACAACCTCACCGGCGGCTTCATCGTCAGCCGCGAGACCTTCACCCAGTCGATGGAAAGGCACGGCGGCTCGATCGTCAACATGGCGGCCGATTTCCGCAACGGCTTCCCCAACATGGCGCACACCGGTGCGGCGCGCGCCGGCATGGTGAACCTCACCATGACCCTGGCACACGAATGGGCCTATGCCGGCGTGCGCGTAAATGCGGTGTCGCCGGGCTGGATCGCCTCCTCGGGAATGGACACCTATCAGGGCGAGTTCAAGGAGCAGATCCCGAAGCTCAAGGGCTACTGCCCGCTGGGACGGCTGGGCACGGAAAGCGAGGTCTCGGCCGCTGTCTGCTTCCTGCTGAGCGAAGCGGCTGGCTACATCACCGGCACGGAGCTTCGCATCGACGGCGGCACGCCGCTCGGCAACCGCTCGATGGAGCTCCGGCCCGCCGAGCGCCTGAACGAGTTCAACGGCTTCCACCTCGCGGTGAAGCCCAAGGTCCTGGGCGGCTGACAAAGATGCCGATCATCGAAAGCCAGGTCGACCGCGACGGCGACGACTACCGGAAGAACCGCCAGCGCATGCTGGCGGCCATCGCCGAGTTCCGCGATGCCGAGAGGAGCGTGCAGGCGGCGTCGGAGAAGTCGCGCGAGCGCTTCCGCAAACGCAAGCAGCTGATGCCGCGCGAGCGCATCGCGCTGCTGCTCGATCGCGGCGCGCCCTTCCTCGAGTTGATGCCGCTGGCCGGCTACCGCATGCACGACGACAAGGACGGCTCCAGCGCCGGCGGCGGGTCGGTCGCGGGCATCGGCTATGTCGAGGGAGTGCGCTGCGTCGTCACCGCCTCCAACAGTGCGATCAAGGGCGGCACCGTGGCGCCGTCGGGCCAGCGCAAGGGCCAGCGCGTGCAGCAGGTCGTGATGGAGAACAAGCTGCCGGTCGTGAACCTGGTCGAATCGGGCGGTGCCAACCTGCTCTACCAGGCCGAGATCTTCGTGCCGGGCGGGCGCGGCTTCGCCAACCAGGCGCGTATGTCGGCGCGCGGCATCCCGCAGATCACGGTGGTGCACGGCTCCTCGACCGCTGGCGGCGCCTATCTGCCCGGCCTCTCCGACTACGTCATCATGGTGCGCAACCAGGCCAAGGTGTTCCTGGCCGGCCCGCCGCTGCTCAAGGCCGCGACCGGCGAGATCGCGACCGACGAGGAGCTGGGCGGCGCGGAGATGCACGCCACCGTGTCGGGCGTCGCCGAATGGATGGCCGAGGACGACGCCGACGGCATCCGTATGGCGCGCGAGGTCATCGCCAAGTGGCACTGGAACGACCGGCTGCCGCCGCGCACGCCGAGGACGTTCAGGGAGCCGCTCTACGACATCGACGAGCTGTGCGGAGTCGTGCCGCCGTCGCACAAGGATCCCTACGACGTACGCGAGGTCATCGCGCGACTGGTCGACGGCTCCGACTTCCTCGAATTCAAGGGCCTCTACGACCAGCAGACGATCTGCGGCTGGGCCGAGATCGAGGGCGAGCCGGTCGCCTTCATCGGCAACAACGGGCCGCTCACCACCAAGGGCTCGGTCAAGGCGGCGCAGTTCATCCAGCTCTGCTGCCAGCAGGGCACGCCCATCGTCTACCTGCAGAACACCACGGGCTACATGGTCGGCACCGAGGCCGAGCGCGGCGGCATCGTCAAGCACGGCTCCAAGATGATCCAGGCCGTGGCCAACGCCACCGTGCCGCAGATCACCATCGTGATCGGCGGCAGCTTCGGCGCCGGCAACTACGGCATGTGCGGCCGCGCCTACGATCCGCGATTCATCTTCGCCTGGCCCAACAGCCGCACCGCCGTCATGGGCGGCGAGCAGGCGGCCGGCGTGATGAAGACCGTGACCGAGCAGAAATTCCTGCGCGAGGGCAAGGAGCCGCCGCACGCCGAGATCGACAAGATGTTCAAGTCGATCGTCGATCAGTTCGACCGCGAATCGACGGCGCTCTACGGCACCGCGCATCTGTGGGACGACGGCATCATCGATCCGCGCGACACGCGGCGGATCCTGGCCTTCACCCTCTCGATCGCTCGAGAGTCGACGATCCGACCTCTCAATCCCATCACCTTCGGTGTCGCAAGGATGTAATCGATGAAGTTCACGCCCGAGCACGAGGCCTTGCGCCAGACCTGGAAAACGCTGATCGACCGCGAGATCAATCCCAACGTCGACGAATGGGAGAAGAAAGGCGCCTTCCCCGCCCATGAGCTGTTCAAGAAGATGGGCGACGCCGGCCTGCTCGGCGTCGACAAGCCCGTGGAGTTCGGCGGCTCGGGCCTCGACTTCTCCTACGCCATGATCTGCTCGGAATCGCTCGGACTGGTGAACGGCGGCTCGATCCCCATGGCGACCGGCGTGCAGATCTCCATGGCGACGCCGGCGCTCGCCCGCTACGGCAGCGACGAGCTGCGCCAGGAGTTCCTCGCCCCCTCGATCAGCGGCGACTACGTCGCCTGCCTCGGCGTCTCGGAAACCGGCGCTGGCTCGGACGTCGCCTCGATCAAGACCACGGCGCGCCGCGTCGGCGGCGACTGGGTGATCAATGGCGGCAAGATGTGGACCACCAACGGCGCGCAGGCCGACTGGATGTGCCTCCTGGCCAACAGCGGCGACGGCCAGGTCCACAAGAACAAGTCGCTGATCGTGGTGCCGATGAAGACCAAGGGCGTCCTGATCGTGAAGAAGCTCGACAAGCTCGGCATGCGCGCCTCGGACACCGTGCAGACCTTCTTCGACGAGGTGAAGGTGCCGGTGCGCTACACGATCGGCGAGCCGGGCTCGGGCTTCATCTACCAGATGCAGCAATTCCAGGAGGAGCGGCTGTGGGCCGGCGCCGGAACGCTGATGGGCTGCGACCGCATCATCAACGCCACCATCGAGTACACGCGCGAGCGCAAGGTGTTCGGAAGGCCATTGCTCGACAACCAGGTGATCCATTTCCGCCTGGCCGAGCTCAAGAGCGAGGTCGAGGCGCTGCGCTCGCTGGTGTACCGCGCCTGCGAGGAATATCTCGCCGGCACCGACGTCACCATGCTGGCCTCGATGGCCAAGCTGAAGGCCGGCCGCCTGCGCCGCGAGGTCTCCGACGCCTGCCTGCAGTACTGGGGCGGCGCGGGCTATCTCTGGGACAATCCCGTCGCCCGCAGCTACCGCGACGGCCGCCTCGGCTCGATCGGCGGCGGTGCCGACGAGGTCATGCTGCAGATCATCTCCAAGCTGATGGGCACGCTGCCCCGGCTGGGCAACCGATGAACCGGAGCGCGGACCTCCAGGTCCGCTCATAAGAAG
>JAEZIF010000378.1 GCA_023416135.1 Pseudomonadota bacterium | reverse complement strand
CGAGGACCGGGCAGCTCTGGTTCACCGACAACGGGCGCGACTGGGTCAGCGACGACCTGCCGAGCGACGAGGTGAACCGCGTGAGCAAGATCGGCGAGCATTTCGGCTATCCGTACTGCCACCAGGGTGACCTTGCCGATCCCAAGTACGGCAACGAGCGCAAGTGCGCGGAGTTCACGCCGCCCGTATATAAGCAAGGCCCGCACATCGCCGGCCTCGGCATGAAGTTCTACACCGGCGACATGTTCCCGCCGGAGTACAAGAACGGCATCTTCATCGCCCAGCATGGCTCGTGGAACCGGGCGAAGAAGCTCGGCTATCGCGTGCTCTTCCTGTCGGTCGATCCCGACGGCAAGAACCCGAAGGAGCAGGTCTTCGCCGGCACCTGGCTCGACGACCAGAAGATCCTGGGCCGTCCGGCCGACGTCATCCAGGCACCCGACGGTTCCCTGCTGGTCGCCGACGACCAGACCAGCGCGATCTACCGCATCAGCTATCAGAAGTAGCGGTCGCTCTTGGCCCGCCTACGGTGCGCCCGTAGGCGGGCCCGATGGAGTATCATGTTGACGCTGCGTTCAACCGCCTGCATCGCCGCCCTGTTCGCCGTGTCAGTTCCGGCGCACGGCCAGTCCAAGCCGCCAGCTACGCCGCCGGTCACGGCGGCCGTCAAGGCTCCAGCGATTGCCCAGACCTGCATCGCCTGTCACGGCATCCGAGGCGTATCGACGACCAAGGACTCGCCCTCCCTGGCGGGCCAGCCCGACATCTTCACCCAGTATCAGCTCGTCTTCATGCGCGATGGCCAGCGCCGGCCCGGCGTCATGGCGGGCATCGTGAAGACCCTGACCGACGAGAACATCCGCGACCTCGGCGCCTACTACGCCGCCCTGGCCCCGCCGCCGCCCTTCGCCAAGGCCGAACCGGTCGACGCCGACAAGGTCAACGCCGTCATGGGGCCACGGCGCTGCGCCAACTGCCACAAGGACGATTTTTCCGGACAGGGCGAGACCGCCCGGTTGGCCGGCCAGCGCCCGGACTACCTGATCAAGTCGCTGACCGACTTTCGCGCCGGCGTGCGCCGCGGCCGCGGCATGGGCGCCATGATGGAGGTATCAGTCACACTGCAGGACGAGGACATCGCCATGATCGCCCACTATCTGGCAGCCAAGCCTTGACACATTCTTCGTATTCTCGACATGATCCAGATGCCACTTCCAAGGAGACCTGCCATGGCTTGGAAAACACCGCGTATCGTCGAGATCGCTGTCGGCATGGAGATCAACTCTTACGCGTCTGCCGACCTCTAGCAGGAACAGCCGTCGCGCCGCGCCATAGGTTGCGGCGGTCGTCATGAAAGCCGTTGTCCTGGGAGCCGCCGCCGGCGGCGGTTTCCCGCAATGGAATTCCAACGCCGAGGCATGTCGCTGCGCGCGAGCCGGCGACGCCAAGGCCATGGCCCGAACCCAGGCCTCGCTCGCCGTAAGCGGCGATGGCGAGCGCTGGTTCCTTATCAACGCCTCTCCCGATCTTCGCCAGCAGATCCAGGCGCGCACGATCCTCCACCCGCGACGGGGCTTGCGTTCCTCGCCGATCGAAGGAGTCATCCTGACCGGCGCCGACGTCGATGCCATCGCCGGACTGCTGCATCTGCGCGAGCGTCAGGCCTTCACCCTCTACGCCACTCGGCGGGTGATGGCCGTCCTCGATGCCAATCCGATATTCGGCGTGCTGGCGGAGGACTGCGTCGTCCGCCAGGAAGTGCCGCTCGGCCAATCGTTTGCGCTCAGCCATCTCGACGGCAGCGCGAGCGGGCTGGAGGTCGAGTTGTTCGACGTCCCCGGCAAGGTCGCGCTCTACCTGGAGGGAGGGCGCGAGACCGATCTCGCCGGCCAGCCGGGCGACACGGTCGGGGTGGAGATCAGCGCCGACGGGCGGCGGCTGATCTACATCCCGGGCTGTGCGCAGATGACCGATGCGTTGAGACAGCGGCTCTCCGGCGCTGCGGTGGTGCTGTTCGACGGCACGCTGTGGCGCGACGACGAGATGGTGGCGCTCGGCCTCGGTCCCAAGACGGGGCAGCGCATGGGGCACATGAGCGTCGGCGGACCGGACGGCACGGTCGCCGCCTTCCGCGACATTCCGGTGACGCGCCGTATCCTCGTGCACATCAACAACTCCAATCCGATCCTGCTCGACGATTCGGCCGAACGCGCCGCCGTCGAGAAGGAAGGATGGGAAGTCGCCTATGACGGCATGGAGGTCAGTCCATGAATGCCGATCTGGGGAGCGGTCGCCTGCTGGCTCCCGACGAGCTCGAAGCCGAGCTGCGCGCCATCGGCGCGGTGCGCTACCACCATCTTCATCCGTTCCACCAGCTGCTGCACGGCGGCAAGCTCACGCGCGCGCAGGTCCAGGCGTGGGCGCTCAATCGCTACTACTACCAGGCGATGATCCCCATCAAGGATGCCCACGCGCTGGTGCGGCTGCCGACCTCGGAGCTGCGCCGCGAATGGCGCCGGCGCATCATCGACCATGACGGCGACGGTCCCGGCACCGGCGGCATCGAACGCTGGCTGAAGCTCGCCGAAGGCGTGGGACTCGATCGTGCCTATGTGCAGTCGACGCAGGGCATCCTTCCCGGCACCCGCTTCGCGGTCGAGGCCTACGTCAATTTCGTGCGCGACCGGCCGATCCTCGAAGGCATCGCCTCGTCGCTGACCGAGATGTTCTCGCCCGGCATCATCGCCGATCGCGTGCGCGGCATGCTGGCGGGCTACGCCTTCGTCACCGAGGAGACGCTGGCCTACTTCACGCCGCGGCTCACCCAGGCGCCGCAGGACGTCGACTTTGCGCTCCGCTACGTCAAGCGGCACGCCGCCACGCGCGCCGACCAGGAGGCCGTGCTGGCGGCGCTGCGCTTCAAGTGCGACGTGCTGTGGGCGCAGCTCGACGCCCTGCATTTCGCCTATGTCGACCCGGGCCTGATACCGCCCGGCGCCTTCGTGCCGGAGAAGAAGTGATGGACCGCCTCGTCGTCTCCGCCGAAAGCGTGCTCGGCTTTGCGCCGCACATCGTCTTCCGCTTCGACGATGTGCGGAAGCGCTGGGTCATTCTGGCGCCAGAGCGGTTGATGCTGCCCGACGAGCAGGCGGTCGAGATCCTGCAGCTGGTCGACGGCAAGACCGGCGTTTCCGCCATCGTCTCGACGCTCGCCGCGCGCTACAATCAGGCGCCGCGCGAGCTCATAGCCAAGGACGTCACCGCCATGCTGCAGGACCTCGCCGACAAGGGATGTCTCGCCGGTGCCGCCCCGGGTTGATCCGCCGCTCGCCCTGCTCGCCGAGCTGACGCATCGCTGTCCGCTCGCCTGCCCCTATTGCTCCAACCCGCTGCAACTCGAGCGCGCCGCGGGCGAGCTTTCCGAGCAGGACTGGCGTCGCGTGCTCGCCGAGGCGGCGGCGCTCGGCGTGCTGCAGGTGCATTTCTCCGGCGGCGAGCCGATGGCGCGGCGCGATCTTCTGGGCCTGATCGGCGCGGCGAACGAGCTTGGCCTTTACAGCAACCTCATCACCTCCGGCACCCTGGGCGGCGCGCGCGAGATCGAGGCCTTTGCGGCGGCCGGGCTGAAGCACGTGCAACTGAGCTTCCAGGACTTCGCCGCCGCCAACGGCGATCGCATCGCCGGTCTCGAAGGCGCACACGCCCGCAAGACGCGCTTTGCCCACGCCGTGCGTGCCGCGGGCCTGCCGCTCACGCTCAACATGGTGGTGCATCGCCAGAACCTCGACGGCGTGCCGCAGATGATCGACATGGCGCTCGAGCTGGGGGCTCGGCGCGTCGAGATCGCCCACGTCCAGTACTACGCCTGGGCGCTCGAAAACCGCGCCGCCCTGCTGCCGACCCGCCGACAGATCGACCAGGCCACCGAGGCCGTCGAGGCCGCGCGCGCGCGGCTGAAGGGCGTGCTCACGATCGACTATGTCGTGCCGGACTATCACGGCGTGCGGCCGAAATCCTGCATGAGCGGCTGGGGTCGCCAGTTCCTCAATGTCACGCCGTCGGGCATCGCCGTGCCCTGCCATGCTGCCCAGACGCTGCCCGGCATCGCCTTCCCCTCGGTGCGCAGCAGCAGCCTTGCGGACATCTGGTACGCGTCCGATGCCTTCAACCGCTTCCGCGGCACCGACTGGATGGCCGAACCCTGCCGCAGCTGTGAGCGGCGGGAGATCGACTGGGGCGGCTGCCGTTGCCAGGCCTTCCTGCTGGCCGGCGACACGAGCCGCACCGACCCGGTCTGCACGCTGTCGCCCGATCACGGCGTGGTCGCGGCCGCCGTGCAGGAGGCGGAAAGCCTCCCGCCGGCGTTCGTTGATCGCCGCTACAATGCCGCGCCTACTTCGCCGGCTCCTTCGGGCGAACCGAATCGGCGACACCCTGGATGAAGGCAGTGAGCTTGACGACGTCGTCGTCGCTGAGCTTGCCTGTGAAGTTCGGCATGCCGCGCGAGGCGTAGGCGTCGCTGAACACGATCGACTTGAGATTGCGGATCGGGTCGGCGCCGACATAGGCGAGGTTGCGGACGTTGCCGCCCCTGTCGACACCGGGCACGCCGTGACAGATCGCGCAGTTCGAGACGTAGACCAGGGTGCCCGGAGCGACGTCTGCCGGGTCGTACTTCACGCCCGTCAGCAGGTTCTCCATCTGGTACTTGGCGAAGGCCGGCGGCGCGGCCTTGCCCCCCACGGCGAAGGTATAGACGGTGCCCGGATTGTTGATCTCGGTCGCGCGCGCCGTCACGCCGTAGACGCCGCCCCAGCCCACCGCCACCGAGACGTACTGCTTGCCGTCGATCATGTAGGTCGATGCGGCGGCCACCACGCCGGTGCCGGGCGGCTTCTCCCACAGCTTCTCGCCGGGCGTCGCGTTGTAAGCGACGAAGCGGCCGTCGGCCGTGCCCTGGAACACCAGGTTGCCCGCGGTCGTGAGCGTGCCGCCGTTCCACGGCGAGACGTGCTCCTGGCGCCAGGCCTCCTTCTGCTGCACCGGATCCCAAGCGATCAGCCGGCCGAACATCGGCGCCTTGGGTGGTGTCGCGTTGATGTCGAAGCCGACGTTCCAGCCGAGATTGCCCATGAACTCGCCGGGCCTCTTGGCGTCGTGCTTCCAGTTCTTCTGCCCGGTCAGGTTGACCGGGATGTTCTGCGCCGGCAGGTAGACCAGCCCGGTGCCGGGATTGAACGACATCGGATGCCAGTTGTGCGCGCCGTAGGGACCGGGAACGGTGTCGAACGGCTTGTCCGGCGAGCGCGCGTCGGGCGCCTCGATCGGCCGGCCGCTGGCGTCGTAGCCGGTGGCCCAGTTCACGTCGACGAAGTTCTTGGCCGAGATGAACTTGCCGTTGGTGCGGTCGACGACGAAGAAGAAGCCGTTCTTGGGCGCGTGCAGGATGACCTTGCGCGGCTGGCCGTCGATGGTGAGGTCGGCCAGGATCATCGGCTGGGTCGACGTGTAGTCCCAGTTGTCGCCGGGCGTTTCCTGGTAGTGCCACAGGTATATGCCGGTATCGGCATTGAGCGCGACGATCGACGCGAGATAGAGATTGTCGCCGCCGGCCGGGCTGCGCAGGTGGCGGTTCCACGGCGAGCCGTTGCCGGTGCCGAGATACACCGTGTTGAGGTCGGGGTCGTAGACGATGCTGTCCCACACCGTGCCGCCGCCGCCGTTCAGCCAGTACTTGCCCGCGGGATCCCAGGTCTTGGCGGCCGCCGCCATCGACTCGTCCTCGTGGGGCTTGTCGGGATCGCCCGGGACCACGAACCAGCGCCATGCCTGGTTGCCGGTCTCGGCGTCGTAGGCGGTGACGTAGCCGCGCACGCCGTACTCGGCGCCGCCGTTGCCGATGATCACGCGACCGTTGGCGACCCGCGGCGCGCCGGTGATCGTGTAGGAATGCTTGTGGTCGATGACGGTGTCCTTCTCCCACACCTTCTTGCCAGTCACCGCATCGAGAGCGATCAGCCGCCCGTCATAGGCGCCGACGAAGACCTTGCCCTTGTGCAGGGCGACGCCGCGATTCACGACGTCGCAGCACCCGCGGTAGCCCTTGTCGCGCGCCACCTCGGGATCGAAGGTCCAGATCTTCTTGCCGGTGCGGGCGTCGATGGCGTGGACGACGCTCCACGGCGCGCTGACATACATGATGCCGTCGACCACGATCGGCGTCGCCTCGACGCCGCGTGCCGAGTCGAGATCGTAGGACCATGCCAGGCCGAGCTCCTTGACGTTGCCGGCGTTGATCTGGTCGAGCTTGCTGAAGCGCGTCTCGCCGAAATCCAAACCGACGGCCGGCCAGTCCTTCGACGTCGCGGCATTGCTCTTGATCCAGTTGCCGTCCACCGCCGAGGTGACGGCCTTTATGTGCCCGGGTGATCCCTTGGCATCCTGGGCCATCGCCCCGGTGCACAAGGCCAGCGCTGCCGCGCCCGCCAGAACGAGGGAACAAGTGAACGCGCCGTGATCGACAAGACGTCTCATGGAAACCTCCCGAATGGCCTCTGGTGGACCAAGCACGTTTCCGAACGACGCAGAACGATGACGATAGCGAGAGGACGACGAACTCGTACGCGACAGTTGTTGCTGATGACTATTGCGTCGCACGCGCTCGAGCGGATGTTGCGCCCGCGCCGGCAAACTCGTCAATGGGTCGCCAGATATGCACGGTCATGATGCGGCCAGCGAGCGGCGCAGGATACGGCCGCTGTCGTAACGCCAGGCCGCGAGGGCCATGGCGGCAACGGCCATCAGGATGGTGGCAACGAGGGCCGTGGTGTCGAGGCGGCCGTACAAGGCGAAGCGGATCAGCTCGACGGCGTGGCTGAAAGGATTGAAGCGCGCGACCTCGACCAGCACGGCGCTGGCGTCGCCGAGGCGCGACAGCGGATAGAGTGCCGTCGAGGCGAAGAACACGGGGAAGATCACGAAGTTCATGACGCCCGCAAAGTTCTCCAGCTGCTCGACCAGCGAGGACAGCAGCAGGCCGACCGCGCCCAGCATCAGGCCCGCCAGGACGACCGCGGGCAGCACGTAGAGGTAGCCCGACAGCGGCGGCCGCACGCCCCACAACCAGGCGCAGGCCAGGAAGGCATAGACCTGGGGCAGCGCCACGATGACGCCCGCCATCAGGCGGCAGGTCAGCAGGTACCAGCGCGGCAGCGGACTCACCAGCAGCACCTTCATGCTGCCCATCTCGCGGTCGAACACCATCGACAGGGCGATCTGCATGCCGTTGAACAGCAGGACCAGCCCGACCAGCCCCGGGACGATATATTGCTCGTAAGCGACGCCGGTCCCGTAGGGTGGCGTGCCCGCGAGGTCTACCATCGACCGCAGGCCGGTGCCGAAGATGGCCAGCCAAACCAGCGGACGCACCAGGGACGCGAAGAAGCGGCTGCGCTGGCGCAGGAAGCGCAGGAATTCACGTTCGACGACGCCGACGAAGCAGCGCAGCGCTCGCGCCGTCATGCCGCCACCTGCGACGAGGCGAGACGGGCAAAATAGTCGGGCAGCGACGCCGCCGAGATGTCGCGACGATCGTCGCGGACCTGGCCTTCGTGCAGCACGATCGTTCGGTCGCCGGGCTCGACCTCGTCCGGCAGATGCGTCGCCCACAGCGCCGTCGTCCCTTCCTCGACGCATTGTGCGCGCACGCGCTGCAGGATGGCGCGGCGGCTCGGCACATCGAGGCCGACCGTCGCCTCGTCGAGCAGCAGCAGGCGCGGCCGGTGCAACAGGGCGCGCGCGATCTCGACGCGCCGGCGCTGGCCGCCGGACAGGGTGCGCACGAGATCGTGCAGGCGCGCCACGAGGCCGAAGCGCTCGAGCTCCTGCTCGATCCGCTGTCGGGCATCGCCGCGCGACAGGCCGTGCAGCGCGGCGTGGTAACGCAGCGACTGAGCCACCGTGAGGTCGAGATCGAGCGCCGACTGCTGGAAGACGAAGCCGCAGCCGGCCAGCGCCGCGCTGCGCCCGCCCGGCAGGCCGTGGCCGAGCACGCGGATCGATCCCTGCTGCAGGCCGAGAAGTCCCGCGATCAGCGAGAACAGCGTCGTCTTTCCCGCCCCGTTGAGGCCGAGCAGCAGCACGAAATCGCCGGGTTCGATCGCGAACGAGACCTCGCGCAGCGCCGGCTTGCGGTAGCTGTGGCTGACGTCATGGATCTCGAGCGCAGTCACTCTCTCGTTCCTAAGGCTGCCGGGCCGAAAAGTAGGCGAGATTCGGGATGTCGGCGTCGGGAATGGGCTGCATGACGTCGCCCATCGACGCGTCGTATCCGGGACGCTGATTGGTCTTGTATTCGCGCAAGGTCTTGACGAGGAAATCCTCGCGTTGGCCGGCGATGCGCGGCACTGCCTCGCGGCCGGCCAGATCTGGAGCATGGCAGACGTTGCAGCGATATTGCTGGACCAGGGCCTGCCCGCGCGCCATGCGCGCCGGATCGGTTGCCTCGCTCTCCGGCGCCGGTGCCGGCAGCCTGGCGAGCGCGTCGGCGAGCGTGCGCAGGTCGTCGTCGGTAAAACCCTTCACGGCCTCGTTCATGATCTCGTGACGCCGCAGCTTCTCGCGAAACATGAAGAGTTGGATCAGAAGATAGGGCGAGGTTTGCGCGCCGAGCGACGGGACCTCCGGCACGGCCGATTGCCCGCGCTCGCCATGGCACGCCAGGCACGGCGCCATGCGCTCCTGCAGCGATTCCGCCCACGCCGACGACGTCCAGGCTCCGAGCAGGATCAGGACGACCGCCGGTTTACTGGGCGCGGCTGACACGATAGACGGCGCCGTTGAAGTCGTCGGACACGAGCAACGAGCCGTCAGCCATGGGCAGGACGTCCACCGGCCGTCCGACGTAGTTGTTGTTCTGGATGAAGCCCGTGATGAAGGGCTCCATCGACCGGAAGCTCCCGTCGTCGTTCAGCTTGATGGCTAAAACGTCGCCGCCGACCTTCACTGTGCGGTTCCAGGATCCGTGCCGGGCGAGGAAGAGGACGCCGCGATAGTCATCGCCCAGGCCGTTGCCGGTGTAGAACTTCATGCCGAGCGCCGCCGAGTGCGGGCCGACCAGGGCGACCGGCGCCGTGAACTCGCTGCACGAACGCCCCCAGCCGAATTCCGGATCGGTGAAGTTGCCCTGATGGCAATAGGGAAAGCCGAAGTGATCCTTGCCCGGCTGGGTGACGCGATTGAGCTTGTCCTCCGGCACGTCCTCCGACAGCCAGTCGCGCGAGTTCTCGGAAAAGTAGAGCTGCTTCAAGGTCGGATGCCAATCCATGCCGACGATCTGGCGAATGCCGTGGGCATAGACCTCGAGATCCTTGCCGTCGCGGCCGACGCGATAGATCTTGGTGTGACGATCCGACGGCATGCAGATGTTGCAGGGCGCGCCGACCTGGAAATAGAGCTTCTCGTCGGGTCCGACGGTCAGGTACTTCCAGCCGTGCGGCTCGTCCTTCGGCAGACCATCGAGAATGACGGTGGGCTTCGGCGGATTGTCGAGATTGTCCTCGATCCCCTCGATATTCGAAATCTGCGACAGCTCGGCGATGTAGAGCGTGCCGTTGTGAAGGGCGATGCCGTTCGGCCGATGGAGGCCCGAGGCGATCACCTTCACCTCGGGCTTGCCGTCCCTGGTGACGATGGCGTGAACCTTGTCCTGCACCCGGCTCGAGACGAAGACGGTGCCCCTGTCGCCGAGCCGGAGCGTGCGTGCGTTGGGAACACCGGCCGCATAGACCTCGATCTTGAAGCCGTCCTTGACCTTGAGCTTGTCGAGCGGAAGCTTGTCCGCCGGTG